>CAYMJM010000001.1:0-87005 GCA_964391325.1 uncultured Candidatus Saccharibacteria bacterium
TATAGTAGAGAGGGAAGCTTAAAAATTGATGAAGGAATTTTGAAATTTACTTTAATTCTAGATATTTTACTTCTGAAGTAATTATTGAAGATGGAGGTATATAGTTTTTAGCCCGATGTTGCAGTTTGTATTTTCACAGATCACAGCATATTTACCTCCGTATTGATCTACAGCATAGGAAAGGTAACCAGGGTGTGCGGCGTATATAGGGGAAGAAAGGTTGTATCCTTTTGTAGATAAATCAATTGCATAGTGATATTTACCCCATCGAGGTCCAAATGGACTTGTATAATCGAAGTTATCTCCTTTCATAGGCCATTGCGTTAGTTTTGGATTTGTAACACCACAGGTAGTATACGGATATGGCCGTTCGTCTAAAAATATTGTACGTAAAGACTTAGCTGACAAATAAGAACATGGGTTTTGAACAACTCCGTTATAATAAACAGCGAAGTGAAGGTGTACTCCTTTGGCTGCCCCAGTTTCCCCTTCCATTCCAATTATTAAATCTTGCCAACCAGGGCCATTAATAGGTGTTCCATTAGGCAACCGTGAAATCGATTGAAACAATTGTTGCCTTATGCGTTCTCTTTCAGCAAGCTTAGCCTTTTCTTCCGTACTTAAGCTTGCTTCTTCAAGTTGTAAAGCATAAATATGGTTATCTGATTGGGCTTTCAAAGATTCATATTTATTCTTTTTTTGAGAAAGAATAGTTTGTTCGTTTTCTAGTGCTTTTTTCTCTTCTTCCAGCAGGGATTTGTCTGTTTCTACCTGAATCCTGTCCTGCCTCAGCTGTTCTTTATCTTTATTAAGATTCTCTTTTTTTTGAGTTAGTAGATTGAGCTTGTCATTAGTATCCTGCTGTATTGCTTCTCTGTAAAGGCCGTCTTTAATGAAATCAGAACTTCCTTCAGAGGCAAAAATCATATTGACACTGTTATCAAAGCTTTTTATGTCCAGGTACATATCAGATAGTCTTTTATCTGTTTCCGCTTGTAGGTCGAAAATCTCCAGTTCTGTCTGCTCAATCTTTTCTTCGGTTTCCTGGATCTGTTCCTCTAAAATTGCAATTTTTAAATCTAATTCGTCAATTACGAGTTGTTTCTCTTCTACATTAAGTTGCATTGTTTGTATTTCATGATTGAGTGTGACTATTTCTGCTCCATACTGCCCTGAAAGTGCAGATTGATTTTTCAGAGAATCTTTTAATTGAGCTTGTTTTTGCCTGACCACCTCAAGCTCTTTCTCAACTTTATTCAGATCATCATACGTTACTGCAGCTGCCGGGGCTACTAAGGATAATGTAGGCAAGGCTAAAAGTAGTATAGAAAGAAAAAATCTAATTTGTAGCAAGAACTTATTTAGATCCATGAAGGCAATTAAGTGCAATACAATATAAATTTCTTTATACAATATATAGTTTTTCACTAACTAAATGCAAGCATCGTTGAAATCTCTGGACTATTGTCTGAATTGGTGATACATTATTCTTGGATGCGTTATTCATATGAACTTATCCGTTTTTATTTTTTAGTATTAGCTGTATGGATCCGGTAGAAATTACCCTTGTTGTATTAGGGGTCAGTATTGCTGCCTCTATACTCATTTTAGCTATTCAATTAGCAAGGCTTGCACAGAAATTAATCAATTTAATAAATTTTATTGAAGATACAGCAGAATCAGTTACTGATCTTATAAAGGAACTAAAGGATGATTACAGTGGTATAAAAAGCAAGATGAACTTTACAACTTTAGGTGCGATAGCTTTTACAGGGGTAGTAAAAGTTGGACGCAGCATCAGAAATTTATTTATTAACGAGGAAAACAATGAGTAGACATAATACAGATTCTCCTTTGTCTTTTATGCTTGGAGCTGTCTTTGGAGCTATGGTCGGAGCAGTTGTCGGAGCATACCTAGTAGATCCTGAAGGCGCTAAGAAAGCTGCCAAAAAGGCTAGGGCTAAAGTCGAGGACGCTGCAGCCAAAGGCAAGGATTTTGTTCAGGAAAAGTATGAGGAGAGCATTAAGCCGAAGGTCGAGGAGGTTAAAGAAAAAGCTGAGGAAAAAGTCAAACAGACACGAGTCAGCTAGGATAAACGCGGTGAATAAATCCGGCCACTTCATCTGGGAGCTGCTGTATTAAGTAGTGACCTTCATCAGGGTAAGTAACTACTTCAACGCCCTCTATTTGATTTACTGCATTTAGCTGTGCTTTGTAACCGAGTAAATCATCTTGGGATCCTAAGAGTATGAATAAAGGTTTGGTTTGGTCATAGACGGTCAAATTGTTCTTCTGTAAATCTTTAAGCAAGTCTTTTAACCCCAAAAGCCCTTTAATGTGTTTTAATGTCGAGATTCGAAAAATAGTAGGCGGAATTGGTAGACCTTTCTGCTTGAGAATACTATTGGACTCTTGCGCTTCCTTGTAGCTAACTACCAAGTACTTAAATAAGGAGTCTTGGAAGGCTACCGCTGGCGATATGGCTATAGTCGAGTATATCTTGTTCGGGATTGCCTTATGAAGAAGTAAGGACATAGTGCCTCCTAAAGAGTGTCCTACAAGTAAAAATTTATCTAGCCCTAGTTCTTCTATTGCTTCTAGTATGCAGTTGGTATACGATTTTAATGAGGCCTGCTTCAAGGCGGGTTTTTCTCCGAAACCAGGATAAAGTATATCAATAACTTTGTAGCTATGCCTTAATTTTTTTAGAAAAGTGTTATAAGAGTTGTGATATATCCCTCCTACTCCGGGAAGAAAAAGGATAGGCTTTCCTTCCCCTTGTATTTTTACATCTACTCTCATGCCTATTTTATATATTTGAGTATGGCCATGTAGCTGGTAATTGTGCCTAGTATCGCGCCAGTTATCAGGAAGGAAATAAAGACTGTGAGAATGTTGATTACATTAAACTGTGGCCAGGCTAGCTGTCCAAACAAGTTATTCAGGAATACCATGGTGGGAGAAGTCATGGCAGTATAATAAATTACTGCGCCAAATCCTACAAGTAAAATGTTGGATATTAAAGCTCCAGCAATTCCGTATATCGTTCCTTCCAATATAAAAGGCATGCGTATAAACCATAGGCTTCCCCCGACCAGCTGCATAATTCCTATTTCTTCGGATCGGTTGTAGGTTCTAAACTCAACAGTAAACAAGGTAAATAGAAAGACCACTATAAGCAGAAGTGTCATGATTACTGCTCCTCCGAGTCTTAGCCAACTAAAGACATCTCTAATGTTATTAATGGTGTCCTCGCTGTATCTAACCCTAAAAATATCTTCATTATTTTCCTGCTCGTTGTTGACTAGATTTATGATATCTTCTGCTGTATCAACACTATGTAACCTGAGAGCTAGGCTGGCAGGAAGTGTTCTATCTTTGATAGCTTCGGCAGCCAGAGGGTTGACATTTCTTTGAGAATTGTAAAATTCTTCTACTGCCTGTTCTTCTGAAGTGTACTCTATATAGTCAATATTAGCTTCTCCTTCCCATCTTGATTTGAGTGCCAGTATATTCTCTTCAGGGATATCTGTTTGGAAGAAAACGTAAATATGCGGTTTATTTTCAATATATTTCAAAAACAAGTTTGAAGTATATGCAATAGCTCCAAATATTGAAATGACTAGGAAAGCCAAAGTCATTACTAATATGGATGTCCAGGCAAGCCATCCACTTCTTTTTATCTGCTTTGCAGTCGTTTGCAGAACTCTTTTGCTAGTTACTAATGCCATCTTTAATTAAATTAAGAACTGAATTAATTTGTTTTAAATCTTTTGGGGACAATTCATCAATTCTGCTCAATTTTTTATATCCAGCTTCTTGCAGCGAGCGAATGTCGTCATACCCAAAGGCCTTTAAAATACTTATTAACTTAGGGTTGAATCCTACATCTTTGATATCAGTATCTACCGTTACTTTTTTCTCCTTTTCAGTCCGGTCAATTTTTTGCTGGATTTTTGTCTCGAATTCTTCATTTTTACTTTTTTTCTTCTGCCTTTGTGTAAGACTAATAGCAGGTTCTGGATCAACCGATTGCTTTTTCTTCTTTGTCGGTTTCTTTTTCTCCTGTTTTATTTCTATTGTTTCAGCTGCTTCTGCGTTGTCGTTGATAGGATCTTCTTTGTCTGTGTTGTCTTTATGTTCTATAGCCCCTTCCTGCTCTGACTCGGCAATCTTTTTGATGGTTTCAATTTCTGCATGATCTTTGTACTTCCCTTTGATTGCGTCTCTCGTAATACGTCCATTTTCCAATGTTATTACTCTTTTGCCTAAGTTGTCTACTATACCGGAACCATGCGTGGCCATGAGTACAGTTGTTCCCCAATTGTTGATTTTAGACAATATTTGAACTATGTCCCAAGCTGAGTCTGGGTCCAGATTCCCTGTCGGTTCATCTGCTATTAGAAGTTTGGGATTATTTGATATTGCTCTGGCGATTGCAACACGCTGCTTCTCTCCGCCAGAGAGCTGATTGGGGAAAGCGTCGCTTTTATTAGATAATCCTACAATATCCAGTACATAAGGGACGGTTTCCTTGATGTCGCGTGTGCTTTTGCCTGCAGCCTCCATAGCAAAGGAGACATTTTCAAATGCCGTTTTGTCAGGGACCAGTTTGTAGTCTTGAAATACCACTCCAATCTTTCGCCTTAATTCATAGATCTGGCGTCTTTTATAGTTGGTTATTTCCTCGTCATCGAAATAAATTCTGCCTTCAGTTGGTTTTTCCTCTCGTATCAAATGCCGAATAATGGTAGTTTTCCCTGACCCAGAAGGGCCGATTAGAAAAAGAAATTCACCTTCGTTTATCTCAAAGCTTATACTGTCCAGAGCCAGGTAGTTATTGGGATATAGTTTTGAAACAGATATAAATTGAATCACACTAGTTTGAAATTAAAAGTTCCATAAACTAGTATAGCGAACAAATTTAATTTGAGCAATTTCAGTCAAGTATTTTATGTAAATAGGGTCTTGACTTTAGTATAATAGAGTAATTACAGTTTATATCATGAAAGGAAAATTTGTACTAGTTTTGCTGTTTGCTATATTATTTATAAATATTGCGGCAGTCTTATTTCAAGAGAGTAAGTCCACGGAGTTCAATACAGGCACCTTAGTTAATGAGATAAATTTGACAGAACAGGTTGATACCGAGGAAAAAGAAACTGGCAGTATAGGAGAAAGCGGAGCATTTATACAAAGAGCTGAAGCTGCCGTTGATAATTCAACCGCGCTGGAAAAGTCTCGGGCTAACCAGTTGCGGATAAACCAGAATCAAAAGTGGACAGCAACTGATTATGACTTGGGTGATATACAAACCAATCCTTATGAAGTACAATTGGGAGATACACTCTGGGAAATAGCTGAAGCCTACTACGGCAACGGACAATTATGGACGCAAATTCTGGAATTGAATAGCAGTTCAATTGGATATATAGATAATATGCAAGTTAAAATTATCCCAGGGCAGATTCTAGTTTTAGAATAATTGTTACTTTTTTAGCTATATGAGAAATGTATTTATGGACTTTATGGATTTTATAATAGGCTGCACAGGAGGATTGGTGGCATTTAGTCTAGGGTGTATTTTTTTGTTTCTCCTATTATTGTGTTGCTGTAGTATGTTAGCCTCTACAAGTCTATTTACTTAAATTAATCAGGGAAGGATTTCTACTCTAGGGGCACTTATAACTTGATGGTTGCTTCCACAAATTCATGCAGATCTCCATCTAAGACATTCTCAACTTTATCTGTCTCTACTCCTGTCCTTAAATCTTTGACGAGTTTATATGGATGGAGTACATAATTTCTAATCTGATTTCCCCATCCAGCGATCTTATGTTCACCTTTTAACTGGCTTGTTTGAGAAGCTTGTTTTTCCATCTCGATTTGGAATAGCTTTCCTCTTAGGATGTTCATGGCTGCTTCGCGGTTTCGGAGTTGGCTCCTTTCTGTTGAGCAATGAACCTGAATGCCTGTGGGAATATGTGTCAACCTGACTGCTGTATTAACCTTATTGACATTTTGGCCTCCAGCACCGCCTGATCGGACTGCGCTAAATTCGATATCTTCAGGTTTCAGGTTGACCTCTAAATCATCTTGAATAATAGGTAATACTTCAACACCTGCGAATGATGTCTGGCGTAGGCCTTGTGCATTAAAAGGAGAAATTCTCACCAGTCGGTGTGCTCCAGATTCACCTTTTAGATATCCGTAAACGTATCTACCCTCTATTTCCATAGAGACAGTAGTTATACCAGTTTCGCTTCCTTTTATGAGATTAGTTATTTCTACTTTCCAGCCTTTTCTCTCAAAAAATTTAAGATACATCCTCATTAGCATTTCAGTCCAGTCGTTTGCCTCCGTGCCACCTTGGCCGGAATGAATTGACAGAATGGCATTATAGGCATCATACTTCCCATTTAAGTAAGTCTCCAACTCAAGCTTGTCAAGTTTTGAAACTGCCAGGTCTCGGGCATCATTTATTTCCTCATTTAGTGCTTGGTTCTCTTCTGCTAGTTCTATGTAGGTAGCTAAATCGTTTGTTGCTTCCTGCGCTTCTTTGTATTTGCTTAGGGTTTCTTTTATATCTGCTAATGACTGCATTTGTTCCTGAGCCTTTTGAGGGTCTGTCCAAAAGTCTTTGGCAAGAGAACGAACTTCTAACTCCTTTTGTTTTTTTTCTAGATCGTGAATCTGTAACTTCTGTCGTAGAGACTCCAATCTCTCTTTTAGCAATATAATTCCTTTCTGCATGATCTTAGCTAGAGTAATTCTTGATTTTGCCCTGGGCGATGTTAATCTCATAGGCTACATCTCTGAGCAAAATAATAGTAAGTAGAAGGCTTATAGTTACAGAGAATAAAAGCACCCAGGTATATGTTTTACCCATAAGGGTGTTAACGATGATTGTAACATTCGTTAACCATACAAAGAGCAGCCAAATACTGGCTTTGTTGTAAATTTCGAAGGAGTCTTTGACTAGATCAAACAAACCGTTTATCGCCAAGCGAGTTGCTAACCGTGGATCAATATGACTACTGTGGAAAAATACTGCCTTAATTACATAGTAACTGAAGCCCAGCAGCATCAGCAATATCACAAAAAGATCCGAATAAGAAGAGGCAAAAGCCAAATCTTCTCCTAAAAGGACGGGTCTGGCAGATACGATGGAATTTGGGGTGTTTTCTACTCCCCATTCCAAGTTAAATATATTTAACACCAAGTATAAGCCAATAAACTTACCTGCAACCATAAGTGCAGCAGGAAAAAGTGATGCGTCTACGATTTTAACTAAGGTTTTGGACATCTTATTTTCAACTCCCTCCCCTACTTTAGCTTACTTTGAAATTTAGGTCAAAATTATTTTGTTTTTGCCGCGTTGATTTGAGTAGCTAGCTTGGCTTTGAGCCTTGCAGCTTTATTCGGGTGAACAGCATTGCTTTTGGAAGCTTTGTCTATTTTTTTATAAGCATTTGGTAGTTCTTGTTCTGCTTTTTTTACTTCTCCGGATTTAAGCAAGTCTGTAATTTTTTTACGAGCCTCTTTGAAGGCGTTCTTCTTATTTAAGTTTACTTGGTGCTTTCTCCCCGAAACCCTGATAGCTTTTCTAGCTGAACTTGTATTTGCCATTTTATTTTTTTGAAAATAATATTACTGTTGCGATTTTAGCAAGTTTAACTGATATTCTCAAGCTAAGATATATCCAAATGCTTGGGAAAACGTAATAGTGGTAGGTAATAATAGCTGTTTTCAAAAAAATGTGATATAGTTTTGTATAAATCTTATGTTTATTTGATGAGCAGTTCCAAAGCAATCACCAAAATAGAAATTACTACCCTTACTATCATCAAGTCTGTCTGTATACTTGTTGGACTGTATTTTGTGTGGCAGTTGAAGGCTGTTTTCTTTATGTTGTTTTTTGCCTTTATTCTTTATTCAGCATTCAACCCAGTAGTTAATAAGCTTCAGAAGCGTAATCTACCTAGATGGTTTGCTATCTTTTGTATATATCTGATGCTTTTCATCATTATTTCATTTATTACCGTTCTAGGTGCGAATGTCCTTATTGGACAGGTACAAGCTCTTTCGAAGGATTTGGATAGTATTATTATTTCATTTTTGCAGGCGTTAGAAAGGATTTTCCCGTGGTTACAGAATCAAGTAGATTACAATGACTTTGTCCAGAGTCTTTCAAGCGAAGGGTTTCATAACATACTTTCTTCTAGAAATCTATTTAGCGCGTTTGGTGTTTTAAGTTCTGTCGGTTCAGTAGCATTGGCTGCCTTCGCTGTAATTATGGTGAGCGTGTACATGTTAGGCCGTAAAGAAAAGTTTTACTTAGGTATAATTAAGTATTTCCCTAAAAATCATCATCAGGACTTGGCAAAATTAATGAAGAAAATTGAAGTGGGTTTGGGATCATGGTTTGTTGGGGAGCTTATTCTGATGCTATCTGTTGGTTTCTTTACTGGAGTAGGTGTAGCATTGCCCGGGTTGTTTTTTGACAGTTATACATTGGATGATTATGCCCTCCCCATAGCATTGATAGCTGGGTTGCTGGAAGCCTTACCTAATCTGGGGCCAACTATTACTGTTATAATTTCGGCGATTATTGCTATAGGAAGTGGAGACTTGACTACTGCAGAGAGTACCGTTACTACTTTAGCTCAAGCCTCATATGTTAGCGGGTTAGGGCTGTTAATTCAGAATTTAGAAGCTGTGTTTTTGGTCCCGGCAGTTATGAAGAAGGTTGTCGGTGTCGATCCTATTGTTACCATACTTGCAATAGTTGGAGCTTTAGGTTTGTTTGGGATTATTGGTGCACTTATAATTGTCCCTATAATAACAACAGTGCAGATAATTATTGATTTTTATAGAGAAAACAATGCTGTCAGGAAGACTTCAGGGACTTGATTAAATCTCTTATTTCAGCGGCTTTTTCAAACTCTAGCGAATCAGAGTAGATCTGCATTTGTATTTCTAACTCTTTTAGGAAGCTTTGTCTTTCCTTCTTGTTCATCACTTTGTAGCTTTCAGCCTGTTTAAGTAAACTTAAGCCAGTTTTGTCAAGTGTGTCATCTCTTTCTTGAGCTCTTTCAAGGCTAGTTTTAGCTTCTTTCACTATTGTTGTGGGAGTAATGTTATGCTCTATATTGTATTTGTGTTGAATATTTCGTCTTTTTCTGGTTTCGTCTATAGCATATTTCATTGATTTAGTTATTCTGTCTGCATACATTATGACTCTGCCTTCGCTATGTCGTGCTGCTCTCCCTATTGTTTGTATTAAACTTGTTTCTGATCTTAAGAATCCCTCTTTGTCCGCATCTAATATGGCAACTAGGGACACCTCAGGGAGATCCAGTCCCTCTCTAAGTAAGTTTATCCCTACGACCACATCCACATTTCCAAGTCTAAGCTTCTGTAGGATCTCAACTCTTTCTATGGCATCCAGATCTGAGTGGAGATAGTGAACTTTGATGCCTGCTTCCTGCAAATAGGTTGTCAAATCTTCAGACATCCTTTTTGTGAGCGTGGTAACTAGCACTCTTTGACCTTTTCGAACTGTGGAAGTAATTTCATTTATCAGGTTGTCGATCTGGTTTTCATTGTAGTTTCTGCTTTGATAAAAAGGTATGTCGGTGTACATATTTTTTCTCATGTCTGCTTTCAGGGTAGCTTGCCGCTTAGCCTCGGTTGGCCTGAGGTCTATTTCGGGATCTAAAAGGCCAGTTGGTCTGATTAACTGTTCTGCTATACCTTTATAGTTTAATAGTTTCTTTTTTGATGCTTCTACTTTGCTAAGGTTTATTTCATATTCAGCAGGTGTTGCGCTAGCATAAATTACCTGATTAATTTTTCTGTTAAACTCATCAAATTTCAGGGGTCTATTATCTTTGGCAGACTGCATCCTGAAACCATATTGAACTAGCATATCCTTTCTCGACTTATCTCCTGCATACATTCCTCTTACTTGGGGAACTGTCATATGGGACTCATCTATAAACAACAGCCAGTCATCTGGCAGATAATCTAGCAAGGTTGATGGCGGTGAACCCGGAGGCCTGCCTTCAAAATATCTGGAATAATTTTCAATGCCCGAACAATACCCTGTTTCTTCTAACATTTCTAGATCATATTCTGTTCTCTGACGCAGACGCTCTGCTTCAAGCAGCTTGTTTTGATCCTTGAAGGATTTTACTTCTGTAGCGAGATCCTCTCTGATTTTGCCAAGAACTGATTTTAATTTATCGTAAGGAGTTACGAACTGTTTAGCTGGGAATATTGTAATCTGGTCAAGGTTTTCAATTATCTCACCTGAAATTGGATTGAATACTTTTATAGCTTCGATTTCATCTCCAAAAAAACCAATTCTAATAGCGGTTTCTTCTGAAGCTATATTTACATCAACCGTATCTCCTCTTACTCTATAATTGCCTGTAAAAAAATCATACTCACTTCTTTCATATAACATGTCGGTTAAATGAATCAAAAATTTTTCCTGGCTGTATCTTTGCCCTACTGAAATCTCCCTACTTAATGATTTGTAATCTTCGGGATCACCTATACCATAAATACAAGAAACTGAAGCGACAATTATTACGTCTTTTCTTGTCAGTAAGGCCTGCATTGCAGCATTTCTGTACCTTTCGATATTGTCGTTTATAGATGTTTCTTTTTCTATATAGAGATCTCTGTTTGGAATATATGCCTCGGGCTGATAGTAATCGTAGTAAGAAATAAAGTACTCAACTGCGTTGTCTGGGAAAAATTCTCGAAACTCGCTGAATAATTGCGCAGCCAGGGTTTTATTATGGGCTAGAACAAGTGTAGTTTTGCCGGTATTCTGGATTACGTTGGCCATGGTAAAAGTTTTTCCGGAGCCAGTTACCCCAAGTAGAGTCTGGTGCTTCATGTCCTTCTGGAGTCCTGTGGTAAGAAACTGAATTGCTTTCCCTTGATCTCCGGAAATTGCGTATTTTGTCTTGAGATTAAAAAGAGGCATACCTTAATTTTATCAAATCTGTGGCTAAACAGGAATATCGCGGATATTTTTCATCAAACTGCTGTAGAATTGTAGATTATGAATAGTGGCAAGTCTGAATCCTGCTGATTCACTAATTCTGATTAAATGCCGTAAGTAGCTTCTTGAAATGGTTTGACAAGCTTCACATTTACAGTTTGAACTTATAGGGTTAGAGTCAAATTTATATCTGTCGGATGTCAGATGAATTACATCAAAAGAATTAAATGATCTGTCCCCTTCTCCTTTATTAACGTATAAATATCCATGTCTAGCATTTCGGGTTGGCAGTACCGTGTCAAACAAATCCCAGTTTTTACCAGCGCAGTATATGATATCGTCTGGCGTTCCAACTCCCATGGCATACCTTATGTTATCTTCCGGTATCAATTCGGCAACATAAGTTAGTAGTTCATGATAAAAGCCTTTGGATACGTTATTCCGCCATGAGTACTGATTGTGCAATGGAACACCACCGAAGTTATACATATCAAAGCCAATTTTAATTAATTCTTCAGCGCTTTGTTTTCTTAGTTCAAAATTATTTCCTCCTTGGATTACGGCACCTAATAAAGGCCTTGAGATACTTTTATCCAAAAAATCTTTTTCAGTAAGATGATGTAGCTCTAGAAACTTTTGTTTGGATCTTTTGGCCCATTTAGTGTTTCTTTTAATGGATTGCTTGAGAATGTAAAGCGGTGCGTCTCTGATAGTTGGCTCATCCAATGCTGTTACGATATCTGCGCCAAGATTATATTGTATAATTTGGGAAATTTCAGGACTTAAAAATCTGGTTCTTCCCGTTTCTGGATCTTTGAAGCTGCACCCTGCGTCTGTTATTTTATTTAGTGTTTTGTCCCTTGAAGCGTGGATCAAGGAAAAAACTTGAAACCCACCACTGTCAGATAAAACCGGTCTGCTCCAATTAAAAAATTTATGGATCCCACCAAGTTGTTTCACGTAAGCACTTCCCAGCTTATTTTCTATATGAAGCGTGGTGGTAACTATCTCCTTTACCTTCGCATCAGATGCATCTTTAAATGATATTGTCCTTATGGCTCCATAAGTGGCATCAGGCATAAAGGCCGGAGTCTTTATAATTCCATGTTTTGTTTTAATGTGAAGTTTGCGCATTGAGAATTTTAACACATACTTTGTTGCCAGAGTGCAACAAATTGTTCTGTGTCAAGCTGGGCTGGTCTTAAGTTTTCTTCTATGTCGAGGTCTTGGAAAATTTGCGACCAGTTAATTTCTTTATAAATGTTGGATAATACTTTTTGTAGTTTTTTTCGTGGACTTGAGTATGCATTTTTCAAAAATTTAGCGTAATTTCGTATGTCTGTGTAAGGTATGTAGGGAGTCTCTCTTAATTCAAAATTTAGTATCCCCCCATCCACCCTCGGTTCAGGATAAAACCTGTCTTTTTTGATAGTTCCTGCATATTTTACGTGATATAAAGCTGATACGTAATGGTGTAAAAAACTCGATTTTGGTGGCTGTGCAGCATAATCTTGTGCTACTTCTTTTTGAAGAATTACAGACATGCGCACAGGCTTAAGCTCGGCTTCAGTGAAATTTTGTATAATTTTTTTTGAAATATTGTAAGGAAGGCTGCCAATGACCTTATATTCTTTAATTACTCTAGAATCTAGTTCCTTTCGTAGATCTATTTGTAGGATATCCTTATGGATTACTTCAAAACTTGGATCTGTTTTAAACTTTTCCTTTAATAAGGTCACTAAATCACTATCTATTTCAACAGCAATGACTTCTTTTACTGTTCGTAATAAAATTTGAGTTACTCTCCCGTCGCCTGGTCCTATCTCAAAAACATAGTCTTCTAATGAGGGATCAAGACTATCAACTAGCTTTGCTGAGTCTGAGGCGTATTTTAAGAAATTTTGACCAAATTGTTTTTTAAAAACATGTGCAGTCATCTCGTTCGGTTATAAGCTAAGTGCGAATTCATGAGCTCTCCATTCAAGATCGTCATCTAACAGAGGTAGGCTTATAAATTTTTCCTTATAACGCCTTTGTAGAGCTAATGATAATAATAAGTCTGCTATATGTGGATTTTTGGGTAAAAATGCTCCATGCATATAGCTTCCAAAAGTATTTTTATATCTAATCCCCTCATAACCCTGAATTTCGCTATCCCCAATCCCCCTAAGCACTCTGCCTAAATGTAAGTTATGTTTGGTAAGTATCTTGGTCCTACCGGAATGATTTTCAAAGCCTGTTAAGGTATAGAGGATATTTTTCGTTACAGGGTATTTATAGTAGTTTTCTACTTCTCTCTTTGTCTGCTCGTTAATAATTTCTACTGAAATATTTCCTATGCAACGTTGTCTTGTGTCAGTACCAGGGGCAACAGTCTCTATTGGAAGAAATCCTAGACCTTCTGCCTTCTGTTTATCACCTGTAAGGTAGTATTGCCCTAGAAGCTGATACCCCCCACAGATAGCCAGTGCAGGAACATTATTGTGTAGATCTTTTAGAAGGCTTTCTTTTTTATTAAACATGTCTTTTCCTATCTCTACCTGCTGCGCATCCTGCCCTCCTCCAAAAAAGTAGATGTCTGTTTTTTGAGGTTTTAATGTATCTCCTGTAGAGATGAAATTTACGGTTACCTCTATACCCCTAGCTCTGGCCCTTCTCTCTAACACAATGATATTTCCAAGGTCTCCGTACAGATTCATTTTATCTGGGTACAGATGTGTTATTGTAAGTTTGAATTTCATTTTAAAATCTTTTACCTAATATTTTCCGGAACTCATTCATGGCCGTATAGGTTGGTAGTACATATACGGTCTCCTCTTTTTGTACAGTTTGCATTATATCTACTATAGCTTCTTGAATATCTTTTTTAATGGTTATCTGTGGATGCTTTTGAATATTTTTATGTGCATATTTCAACCTAAGGGTCATATCTTCAGCTCTTTTGCCTGATACGATGACAGAGGTATACAGAATATGCTGTATTTTCTCGACTTGTGCATCCCATAGCCAGGAAACATCTCGTCCATCAGCTATGTTGTCATTTATGATAATTAGCAGCTTCGCCTTTCTGAGTGTTTTTAACATGTTCAAAGTTAATGTAAATCCTGCTGGATTTTTAATCAAGAATAGTTGAAAATAAAACGGTTGTTTATAAAAGTTTTTGAGAGCTTTTGGAAGCGACTGTTTTTCAACTTTTAGAAGCTCTCCTCTGCCAAACGCCGGTTTGAAATTACTCAAGCCTTGTTTGATTTGTTCTGTTTGTAACCCCAGTAGTATCGCAGCTTGCATAGCAGCAAGAGCATTGTATACATGGAATATGCCTGGGACATTCACATCAAAGATTGTATTATTATATTCAAATTGACTTGTTAGATCGCCATGCAGTTCGATCAGGCTTGGTTTTAGAGCAGGTTTTGTATTTAAATTATTTGGCTTATTCTCAAAAAGGAACTCTTTAGAGTATTTATTGGTTAAACTGAAGTAATATGTTTCATTCCGTGTGTTTTCTGCAAGTGAGGAAACCATGCCGTCGTCTGCATTTAGAACAAGTTTGGTATGGGGAGATTTTCTTATTGCCTCTAGTATGTATTTCCGAGTTTTATTAATTTCTCCATAAGCATCTAACTGATCTCTAAATAGGTTTGTAACTATTAAAATAGAAGGTTTAAGGGAATCTATTATCTTGGGTAATGTCGCTTCTTCCACTTCTAAAAGGGCTACGCTTGAGTTAAGCCTGCCCTTTAAGCTCGAGTTTTCTATAAAAGTAGAAATTAACCCTCTTTTTAAATTTGATCCTGAAGTATTGGTTAGGTGCTGAATCTCTGCTTCTTTGAGTACCTCGTGTAACATTGATTTTGTAGTTGTTTTTCCATTTGTGCCGGTAATTAAAATGGTTTGATTTAATTGAAGAGAAAAGTAGTCAAACAGCTCCGGATAGTATTTTTCGATTATAAGGCCAGGTAAAGCTGTCCCTGATCCTCTATTCAAAAATTTAGATAGATTTTTTGTGAACCTTGCTGTTGCAATGAAAAAAATATTTTTTACTGTATTCATGAACGAATTTTAACAAGGATCAAAAGATATGTGAAATGTATCTTATTGTATATCATTATTGGACATGATATAATATTTATATATTAAAATGTCTTAAATTACAATTTATTATTTGTAATTTAATTAGTATATTTACTAAATTTTAAAATTTTAATATGGTAGTTGTATCTCCAGATTCCTGTTTCGTAGGTTACAAAGAAGAGGATCGGGCTGGCATAATAGCTGATATGTTGGAGATGAGGGGTGAAATGGCACAGACAGCATTAGAAAACCCCATTACTCCGGATTATGAGAGTCTAGCTATAGCTTTAGATCAAAGATTAAAGCAGCTACTATCGCAAGGGGCGCAATATGCAGATGTTTCAAATTTTGGTGCATATATGCTTGACGAGTACGCAACTACTCTAGAGGAAGGCGGTGTTAACTATGTCATGGACCATGTGCGGGATTCTGCTATAGGGCGAGAGATGTTAGACTATTATGATAAAAATAGAATACCTATGTCATTTTTACAACAAGCAAGGCTGTGGGCAGGGGGACCTGCACAGGACTATGTTGATGAAGTTTTTCAGGAAATATGTCTCAATGTGGCATGTTTATTGACTGAGGAAGAAGTAGCTACTTATTTTGGTGGTAGAGATATTGCTTTGAGTGTAGATCGTCCATCTACTAAGCCACGAGTGACTTATTATTCTGAATTCGGAGCGATTTTTGTACAGGGGACACATACGAGTCGTGCTGATGCGTTTGCTCCAAAGTTCGTTGAGGCAAATAGTGTTACATTCTAGCGTATTTCTGGAAAAAACTGAGAGCTTGTGGAGTTGCATTAATAGTTTTCACGAGCTCTTTTTTAGAATACGGAGTCCCATAAAGAATCTTTAATCTCAGTTCATTCCCAAGATTAGAAGCTAACATCTGTTTTATTTTGCTTAGCTCCGCTTTGTCCTTGATTTCTGTTATATCTATTACCATTTCATCCTCGCTTGGCATGTCTTTGGCATATATTACATCATCCACGATTAAGCTGAATTTTTCATCTCTGAAACTTATGCTAGCTTTTAATATGATAGGTGTATTCTCAATCAGGAATTCTCTGATCCTATCGTATGCTTGTGGGAATACCACCCCTTCTGTTATGTCATCTCCGTCATCTATTTGGAGGAACGCCATAGGTTTCGAGTCTTTTTTGGTATAAATAATTTTTTTCTGGGTAATGATAGAAAGTACCATTACAGCAGCTCTTTCTTGTAATTGCGCGGCATCTGCTATGCACTTGATCCTACCGTTAATCAATAACCTTCTATAATTTAATAAGGGGTGCTGACTTAAAAATGTTCCTAAAAGTTCCTTTTCCCAGCTAATCTTTTGTTGGTCTGTTTCTGGCTCTACTTCAGGCAGTCTGGTAATAGTTTTCTCTATTTCCTCTGCTCCTAGCCCGTCGAATAAAGTTCCTTGTCCTCCTTTGCGCTTAGACTCCTCCTGGCTTATTCTATCAAACACAGAGGGCATGACTGCGAGCAGTTGTTTCCTAGTGCCCCAACTTTCCATTGCTCCAACTTGTATAAGCAGCTCAAGTACTTTCTTAGTCAGTCTGCTGGGCTTTACTCTTGTTATAAGGTCGTCCAAAGAGTTAAAGTCACCATTTTCTTCTCTTTCAGCCACGATATTTTCTACAATTTTTCCATTTACGCCTTTGATTGCTCCCAACCCAAAACGAATTCTCTCTTTCGCATCTTCAAATTTTTTTCCTGGCTCAATCTTGAAATCGACAAAACTTTCATTAATGTCGGGAGGTAGTATTGCAATCCCCATTTCTCTTGCTTCTTTTAGGTCTCGACTGATTTTATCTGCGTTTCCTAGATCAGTCTCCATTAGCCCTGCCATAAACTGGATAGGATAATTAGCTTTCAGATAAGCTGTTTGATAGGCGACTACAGAATAGCATGCGCTATGGGATTTGTTGAAACCATAGTCAGCAAATGGTTCCATGTAAGAGAAGATATTCTCTGCTACCTTTTTGTTATATCCATTTTCTTGGGCTTTTTTCAAGAATTTTTCTTTTTCAACTTTCATAACCTCGGGTTTTTTCTTTCCCATCGCACGTCTAAGTATGTCTGCTTCTCCTAAGGAGTAGCCTCCGATTTTTACTGCTATGTTAATAACTTGTTCTTGGTAAATAGCAAAGCCATATGTTGTTTCTAAAATTGGCTCTAAATCTTTGTGTAAATAAACAGTTTTCTGTCTTCCAAACTTACGTTCAATATAGTCATGGATGTATTGCATTGGGCCTGGTCTGTAGGCTGCGTTCAAAAAGATGAGGTCGTCAATGCTTTCTGGTTGAAGCTCTTTCAAGTATTTCTTCATCCCATCTGACTCAAATTGGAAGACTCCTGTTGTATTGCCTTTTTTAAATAAATCAAATGTTTTTTTGTCATTTAAATCTATTGCGTCAATGTCTAACTCCTGTTTTAAAGTGTAGTGAATTTGTTTGAGGGTGTTCTGGATAATCGTTAGGTTAGAAAGTCCTAAAAAATCAAATTTCATAAGCCCTAGATATTCGAGAGTTCCACCTTCAAACTGGGTCATTATTCTGTTTTCTTTATTCTCTTTTTGCACTGGCACAAAATTGGTGATTGGGTCTGGGGTGACCAGATATCCGCAAGCATGAGTTGAAGTATGACGTGCGATATTTTCAAGCTTGCGTACGTAGTTAGCTAGTTCTTGTAGTCTTGGATCAGAGTCAATTATATCTTTGAATTCCTTTACCTCTTCCATCATTTTGTCTACACTGTGGACACGCCCAAATTTTACTATAACCATTTTTGACAGCCTATCCGCTACTCCTAGGTCTATTCCCATGGCGCGGGCAACATCTCTAATTGCTGCTTTTGTTTTTAGCCTCCCATATGTTCCGATAAATGCAGTACAGTCATGCCCATACCTTTCAGACATGTATTTGAATAAATCGTCTCGTCTGTCGTCTTGGAAGTCGATGTCAAAGTCCGGTGGAGAAGGCCGCTCTGGGTTTAAAAATCGTTCAAAAATAAGGTCATACTTGAAGGGATCAATATTAGTAATAGCTAAAGCGTATGCCACCACACTTCCTGCGCCTGAGCCGCGTCCGGGACCAACCATGATGCCTTGGCTCTTAGCCCATCTAACGTAATCTTCAACAACAAGAAAGTAGTCATCGTAGCCTTTGTCATGGATTATTTGCAATTCGTAGTTAATTCTTTCTTTGGTTTCTTTGTTTATTGTCCCATATCTGAGCTCTGCACCCTTAAAAGCCTTTTCCTTAAGTATTTTGAAAGCAGGTCTGTCTTCGGTGGTGTCAGGGTATTTAGGTTGTATTCGGTCAAAGCTCAGAGAGTATTCTTCGGTCATATCGGCAATCTTCTTTGTGTTTTCTATTGCTTCGGGCAGGTCGCTAAAAAGTTCTTCCATTTCTTCAGGAGTCTTGACCCAAAATTCTCTTGAAGCATACTGCCTTCTATTTGGGTCACTAAGTTTTGTTCCGTCGCTGATACACCAGGCTATTTCCTGGATTTGGTAGTCTTCCGGCTCTATATAGTGTGAATCTGTGGTGGCTACTATGGGAAGATTAAATTTTTCTGCAATTTTCAGTTGTTTAGGTAGTAGATTATCATTTTCTTTGTAATTAATGCGCATCAGCTCGACATACACATTTTCAAAATTGTTTTTCAGAAATTTTATCCAATTCTCAGCTCGTTTTTGGTCATTATTTAGTAGAGCTTGATTGAGTGGAGAACCCATGCAACCAGTAAGGACAATGATGCCTTCTGAGTATTTTTCAAGTAGTTCTTTATCGACTCTAGGTTTGTAGTAAAATCCTTCTGTTTGTGCCAGCGAGGCTAGTTTTACAAGATTATGGTATCCAGTTCTATTCTTTGCTAGTAATGTAGTATGGTATCTTTTGTTATCAATTCCTGCTTGTTTATCAAATCTAGTCCGTTCCGCTATGTAAATTTCACAACCAATAATTGGTTTAATCCCTGCTGCCTTCGCAGTCTCACTAAAGTCAAAGGCTCCGTATAAAACTCCGTGATCTGTTATTGCACATGCCTTCATTCCGCTCTTTTGTACTTTGTCTATAAGTGGTCCAACCTTGGAAACGCCATCCAATAATGAATATTCTGTGTGTAAATGTAGATGAGTAAAATTAGAAGACATGTTGATCTATTTGTTTTTAGTCAAGTAAAATGTTATGTAAACTTTAGCACTCTAAAATTAAAAAGCATAACTGGAAATAGGTTATCTTAATATAACCAAACTAAATTTTCTATTCAAGACTTATAGTAATTTTGTTAGCAATTTTAAGTTTTGACTGTCAGACTATTGCTTTCCCAAAAATTTTTAAAGATAATTATTGTAGCAGCAAATAGTCGAATACTGTCTGTTCTTCTAAATATTGTATATACCTTATGGAAAAACCTATACACTTTAAAACGGCTGATAATAAAATAATTTACTGCAAACTAAATTACAAGAAGCTGCCAGCAGGTAAATTAATTGTTTTTGTCCATGGATTAACTGGAGATATGCACGAACATATATTTTTTAATGCAGTCAAGTTTTTTGCTGCAAGAGGGTTCTCTACACTGCGATTTAATTTCTATTCGTCTGAGCAAAATGCCAGAAAACTGGAAGAATGCACTCTGGCCACTCATGTGGAAGATCTTGATTTGATTGTGGACAAAACCTTCCATGAATATGACAAGGTCTATGTTATTGGACATAGTCTGGCTGGGCCAGTTATCCTACAGTCTAAATTACTAAATGTCATTGATAAGGTTGTCCTGTGGGATCCAACTTTAAGCTTTGATTGGGTAGTGAAAAAATACAGGTTTAATAAAGAATTGGGGGTATACTTTAAGAGGTCATCGTGGTATAAGCCATTGGGACAGGAAATGTTTCATGAACTACAGAGCCTGGACATCCTGAAGCTTTATAAGAATACTCAAGTTCCGACAAAAGTAATAATTGCCGGAGAAAATATGTATAGTTCAGTGAAACCTCTTCTTAAGGCAGTTGTTAATAACAACGTTCTAGTCACTGAGCTTCAAGGTGCCAGCCATAACTTTGATGAGGAAGGGACAGAAGAGGCTCTTTTTCACGCAACACTTGACTGGATAGCTTCCTAAGCAAGCATTTTTTTGAAATCTTCAACCATAGCAACAGGCTCAGGATCAATATTATATTCAATAGCGAGATAATATGTTGTTACAATTTCTTCAAAAATAGATTCTCCACGCATTTCAATAATTTCTACAGGAGCTTTCATAAGTTTTGTAAACATCTTGATTCTCCTCAAGTTACGTGAGTGCGTAAATTTAGATTGCAGTATTATAAATAGAGGATTCATAATTAGGTTGGTAAACCCTACCATTTCGTTATGATTTAGTTCAGGGAAGATGTTAAAAAATGCCTGAATCTTGCTGTTTTCATTAAATTTGATTTTGGCAACTTTAGCTATTGACCAGTTTTCCTCTGTAGCATAAATAATAGGAACTTTGTTTTTTAATCTCTTTGCCAGTTTTTTTGCGCTTTCTTCATTCAGAGAGGTATCTATCCTGCCTGCGATACTAATTATTTCATTATCAAGCTCTTCTATGAAGCCTAGATTAGAAAGAATTTTGATTAAGCCAGATATAAAGTAACCACTCGATAGACGGGGTTGAATGCCAGTAGGGACCTCGAGTACAGGGACTTTTGTTGCATTGGCTATATCAAGTAGCCTCCCGCCTGAAGTAAGAAGGATGTGACTATAACCTTTGGACTGTATTTGTGCGAGGGCCTCCAGAGTTTCTTCGGTATTCCCAGAGTATGAAGCAATTACAAATAAAGTTTTTTCATTAACATTGTGAGGAATATTGTAGTTGCGGTTTGCTTCAAGCGTGAAGTTAATTCTCTTGCTTTTCAAATAATCATTTATTAGTTCTACATAAAAAGCACTCCCGCCCATACCGCAAACAATTACTCTGTCAAAGGACCCAGATAGCTTTATATTTTTTGCCAGATCAATTCCTTTTTGAAATTGTGAAGGAAATGCCTTTATATCTTTATAGTATTTTTGGTTTACCATACTTTATGTGTTTATAAAAAATAGGAAGAGCTTGATTTACAACGAAGAATAGCAGCAGCTTTTACAATTCAATCTGGCTGTAATATAAATTAAGGTTATGAGCACCTTTTTGCCAGTTGACTATGCCATATGCTTGTGCTAAAGCAGCAAAATTTGTACCATATCGGGCAGCATATTCTTTTGCGACCTTAGGTGTGATGTCTTTGAATGCTTGTTCGAAACTGGAGTATTTTGCTCCATTTAAATATCCGAAGCAGTTAAAATAGTAATCCTGAGCGCAAAATCCTGATTCGACTCCAATCAGCGCAAGTAAGATACGGTAGTCAGTATCGGCTTCCATAGCGCTGTCATATAATATGCCTGCTACATCAGTGTTTGCTATCGGTGATTTTTTCGTAGATAAATACGTGTTAATTCCTGCTATGTGTCCTTCCCTGCTCTCTCTTTGGCGTTGTTTTTCTGCAAGCTCTTGCCTCTCTTTTTCTTTTCTTACGTTAGCATTTTGGATGGCCTCTGAGTCGAAAACAGGGAGTTGGATAAGGGAGCCCTTCTCTGTATACACTTGAGCATCAAGATTTTCCCCAGCAGCAAAGATATGTATGCTTGTAAAAATCAGAAGGACAAAGGAAACAAAAAAGATAATGAAAACCCTCATAGAAAGATCAGGGTTTAATCGGGCAAATTTGTATATTCTTTTTAAGTCTCGTCTCAACAGTCTGTAGGCAGGCTACTTTACTGAAATTATGCCAAAATTTATGTAACAATTCTGGACTAATTATTATACAAAGCAGTAAAATTTTTGTCCAACAACAGTATACATTGTCATGCTATGTTTATTAAATCGTTATACTGTTATAATTGTTAAAATCGCTACTTAGTAGCTTTTTATTTGTTAATTAGCTGTTATATGAAAGTTGATAAGGCAATAATCACTGCTGCCGGTTTTGGATCCAGATTCCTCCCTATTACTAAAACCTTTCCTAAAGAATTACTACCTATTGTAGATAAGCCGATAATTCAATATCTAGTCGAAGAGTGTGCAGAAGCGGAAATAGAAGAAATTATTATAGTTGCTAATCCTGCTGAAATAACAAAATTTGAAGATTATTTTTATGGAAGATCTATAAATGTTAGAACTTTGATGGCTAGGCAGGGCAAGATGGACAGATGGAGTAAAGTGGAGAAAATTTTCACTCTGCCTAAAATAACAGTAGTCCCTCAGGATGAAAGATTGGCCTATGGTAATGGTTCTCCTATTTTAAGTGTCAAAGATATTGTTAAGGATGAAGACGCTTTTGTAATAATGTTTGGTGACGATATGTTTTTATCCCAAGTGTCAGGGGTGAAGCAACTTGTTGAGTATTATAATCAGAACGCCTGTGATTTATTGCTGGGTGTTATAGAAGCTCCTAAGACTTTATTAACTCAGGGAGGAGTTATCAAAGTTAAACCTGGCACGAATAACCAAATCAGCAGTATAAAAGAGAAACCTTCTTTAGAAGAATTAGAAAGCGATCCTACCTTTACAAACTTATATTCATTCGGAAGATTTATCGCTACACCAAAAATTTTTGATTACTTAACTGCAGAGGCAACAGGTAAAGACAATGAATTATGGCTACAAGATGCTAATAATAAACTTGCACATGAATTCACTGCCTTGTACCTGAAATTAGATGGTGAGTTTTATACAACAGGTGATCCTTTGTACTATATGAAGGCGCATATTAAATTTATGCTGGCTAATGAAAAGTATGGCGGGGACTTAAAGAAATTCTTACATAGTCTCTAAATCTGTAATGATATATTTGAGGATTTTATCGGCAGCATTTAGCTTCACCAGTTTTCGTGCTTCTGTTTTGGCTTCTTTCCATGTCTTCCTAGGGTTAAAGGATGTGTTGATTAATGTTTGTTCATAAGCAGTCATTATTTCTTGGTAAAGTCCCTGATCAGTGAGGCCTTCCCTAAACTCAACTATTTTTGCAATTCCAGTTTTGGAAGCAAGCTTCGCATTTTCCAATTGTTCATTATTTGACGACCAGGGTAATGGCATGAAAACTGTCGGGATGCCTTTAAAAAGTATCTTTTGTACGGTATTTGCGCCTGATCTGGAAAGCACGAGGGTCGTATTGTCAAGGATTCTGCTTAATTTTTCAGGTTCAATAAAATCAAAAACTTGATACCTTCGTTTGAATTTTGCCGGTAGAGAGACAGCCTCTTTCCGTGCGAGCTCAAGGTCTCTTGTAATACTACTATGCCCAGTTTGATGAACAATATTAAAAGTTTCTAGGTATTTCTCCAGAATAGATGATCGAAGCCTTTTATTGAATGTGTTTGCACCTTGATTGCCCCCTATGATTAGTAAGATGGGTAAATTATTAGCAAAAAATTTTTTCGATGCTCTAGCGTTAAGAAACTCTGCTTCCATCGGATTTCCGGTAATTTTTATATGCCTATGTTTCGAGAAATACTTCCTAGATTGTGCCCAGCTTAGAAACACTTGGTCAGCAAATCTATATGTTGTTCGAGTAGCTAGACCAGGTCTAACGGGCTGTTCATGCAAATACAATTTGACTCTCAAAAGTTTGATAAGTGGAAACTGTAGGAATATAGGAACATTGAGATATCCGCCGAATCCGATAATTATTTTAGGTTTGTACTTCAAGATAATGAAAGCTGCCTGAATAAACCCACCAGGGATTAGAAGTAAGTTGAGTAAAGCTTTCTTCCACGTAGCTCTTGTCCATTTTTTCCATAATTTCCCGGTTTGAAGGTCTATGAATTTTATTGCCTTTCTATTGATTAGGCTGTATTCAGAGCTATAATTTGTGTCTCCTGTCTGGGAGTACTTCTGTCCTATCCAAACTATGTTGTGAAAGCCTTTTTCTTGAAGTTTGTTCAAAACTGCCAGCGCAGGTGTCATGTGTCCACCAATTATTGCAATGCGTATATTTTTATCAATAACTTTTGCCCTCATTTAGCTCACATTTTAGGTGTTAGTTCTGACTCCTTATTACTGATTTTTGTATCGTAAGCTGCTTTTTCTTCAGGAGTGAGCAATCTGGAATCAAATTGCGGTTTAGTTTTCGTTGTGGTGTCTTTTTTCTTAAATAATTTAATTTTTTTCGTTTTAATTAAATAAGCGGTAACTAATCCAATTCCTGAAAGTATCAATAGTATTGCTATGATTAAAGTAAAGCTGTTTGTGCCATCTTCCTCTTGAGTGTCAGTGGTCGTATTAATGATAGTCAGTCTTTCGGTTGTGCTTTGCTCTGAAATCCCTGTCGCGATGACCTGAACTATGTTCTCTCCCTCCTGGAGCTCTACTGGTACTGTGAATGAGCCGTCATCAGAAATAGAAACAGCTTGGGTTAACTTTTCATCATTCAGGTATACAATGATTTCGGAGTCTAAATCATCTATCATACCTTCAATCTCATGTTCGGGCTGATCAACGTCATATTCAAGTTCCTCGAATTTTAAAGTCGGACGTATAGAGTAAGTTGAAAATTCGGTTACATCAAAACTGACAGCTGAGGATCCTGTTAAAATAATATTTTCAACATTCTTTCCCGCTTCTGCATCATCTTTCATAATAGCCGGGGTATAATCACTGCCAAGTGATACAAAATTTAATCCATATAATGTAACTGTTGCTGGCTTATTAAGCTCTGGCATTAAATCGGTTGCTATTGATACTTCTCCAGGATGATCCATAAACACATATTGGTCCAGTTTATTCAACCTAGTTACTGTTTCGTTCATGCTTAAATCAATGCTGGTGTTGAAAACGATTTTGGCTATATCTGGAACATGCAACGTAAAGTTTTGTATAGATTTTAACTGATCTTTGGTATACCCTTGAAGTTTCGTTGTTGTGCTTGTAGGCAAGTAAAACCGAGTTGGTAACTTTATCTCTATCGTTTGTTCATTATCCTCCTTTTGATTTACAGTCTCTTTTTGTTTGGGTTTAACTCCAAAGTAAACTTCTACTTGCTCTCCAGCTTGTACGGTCTTATTTTTCGTAGCAATTTCTCCGGAGGTGAGTTCATAATTACTTCCTTCTGTGAGGTTAATTTTGATTGTATATTCACCCGCTTGTAGACCGGAGAAAACTGCTTTTCCTTGCACATCAGTATTTTTAGCTTGATCGTAATTATTTGTCTTCAAAGAAATATTAATCCCTTGAATCAGATCTCCCTCTAGTGTTTTCGTATAGACTACTATAGTAGCTTTTTCCTCAATAGTTTCTTCTTCTGCAAAGACGGAGGCAGGAAATGGGATAGCTAGGGTAAGTAGAAGAAAGCATATTAAAACTTTTTTCATCTCTACAATATTAATAATTTTATTTAATGTGCTAGTCAAGGTTAGCGTATTTGCTTATATTTAACAAGAGACCTAAGCTTGCCAGAAGAACAATCATTGAACTTCCTCCATAGCTTATGAAAGGAAGAGCGATACCTGTTAATGGGATGAGGCCAACATTTGCTGCTATGTTTAGGAATGCCTGAAACGATATCCATAATGTAATTCCGGAAGCAAGCAAAGCCCCGAGTTTATCCGGGGCGTTTTGGGCTATTTTTAATCCGCGCAAAGATATGTATAAAAAGCAGGCTACTATAGCAGATGCTCCCAGTAAGCCAAGCTCTTCTGCTATAACTGCGAATATGGTGTCACTAAAAGCTGTTTCTCCTAAATAATTAAATTTTTGCCTTGACTGTCCAAATCCCTCTCCAAGTATACCGCCAGCTCCGATTGCTGTTAGCATTTGACTTAGCTGATAGCCACTACCTAGTCTATCTTCCGGTGTGCCTGTTTTTAGGACTGTCAGATAGGTTTTGATACGGTTTATTCTGTAGCTTTCTAAGAAGGCTGCCAATAGACCAATAAGGGTAGAAGTTAGCATAATAGCGAAAAATCCAATATTGTGTATAAAGCCTTCTCCAGCCATATAGTACATACCTAATGCAACTATACCTATCAGGGCTGTAGTTCCTAAATCAGGCTCAATGAGTATCAGGACCAATATAATGGACAATATTAATAGGAAGGGCAACATCTCAACTACCAGGTAGTTACGTAAAGGGTTTTTATATTTTATAGCTTTGGTTTTTCTGGATAACCAGCTGGCAAGATATATGATAAGTGCAAGCTTTGTAAATTCTGATGGCTGCGGATCAAATAGCGGCAGATCTATCCATCTTTTAGCTCCTCCTATTTCTACACCAGCAAAAAGTACAACTATTAACATTAGTATTGAAGCTGTAATAAGAATGGGGGCAACTTTGGGAAGTTTGTGGTAATCAAACCGGTACAGAAAGTATCCAGCTATAAGTCCAAGGATAATCCAAATAAATTGTCTATAGAAATAATACCACGAGTTTCTATCTTGGCTAAAAGCTACAATGACACTGGAGCTATACACCATGATCCATCCAAAAAGCGTAAGGAAACTCACTATAATCAATAAATGAAAGTCAGGTTTTCCTGCTGTGCCTATACGAGTTCTTTTTTTGTATGTAGCCTTTCGTCTTCTCATTAAGAGGCAGTATATAAATACATGACCTATTGTATAATGATAACTGTTATCAGTCTAGTATGGAGGATTCTATGAAGGATATAAAAAAGAATTACAAAGTCACTTTAGATACGCCAATTGCAGAGCTTGCGGAATTATTCCCTGAAGTCGCAGAGTTCTTAACATTGGAGTATGGATTTCATTGTATAGGTTGTCCTCTATCTTATTTTGAGACTATAGGAGATGGTGTACAGGTTCATGGTCTTTTAGATACTGAAATTCAAGACCTCTTAAAACAAGTTAATGAAATAATTCAAGAAAGTAATTAACCTCTATGGCAGCATTTTCACGTATCTCGCTATCCAGGCTGTTTTGTTTTTCAAGTTTAGCATTATAGTCATTGATTAGATCTTGAATATTGACTTTTTCAGAAGAAGCTAGAGCCCTTTCGTACCTTTCCGCACTTTTTATAAGTTCGCGTGATATTGCGATAAAAGACAGATTTTTTTCTTTGAGTGCTTTGTTCATAAATAGCTCTTTTGTAGTTTCAATCTTGAGTTCCAGTTCTCCAATACTGCTTTCCAAATCAGTATATACTTGATTGCTTCCCTCTTCTAGAGAATCTATTTTCAAGCTGATAGTTAGGGTTTCTGTATCGGATAAAACTTTGTTTCTTAGCGGTTGTATTTCATTTTCATATTCTACAGGCACTTTTAAGTTGCTAATAAAAAAAACTGTGATAGTTAAGCAAAGAATAATAGACAAACTGATAGTTATTGTTCGTATGTTTATATTTATTTTTACCAATTTTTTCATAAAAGTATTTAGGTGTTAGGTTTAAGTATAACTACCTACTAACTTGTAGATACATTTTAAAAATCTACTTGTTTAAGAAAATCATTACCAAGCTGAATAGCCTCTGGAAGTGACATACCCATGTGTGACTCAAATAATGTTTCCCAAACTTTAAGATACTCTTCTGGTGCAACACTTTGTTGAAAAGGGCTGAGGGCATCCTGATAGTCTATAATTGCCTGTTTAAAATTTGTAATGCTTCGATAGAAAAAAGGGTAGGATTTATTTGTGTTATTTTTACTGATACGTGTGTAGTGTGCTAAAAGCGCATTGAAAATAATCGCGGAGAACAGGTAGCTTCGAGAAATTTGGGCATTTGGGAAATCTACAAATAATGAATTAACATCCATCCATTCCAGCAGAATATTTTTCCTGACGTTTTCATAATTAAAGTCTCGAGTACTGGCTAACGGCAGTTCATCTAAGACCATAAGTAAGTCCAGGGGATTTGCTTGTATTTCAAAGGTTTGTGCGATCCCCTCGTCGATTATAGGCAATAAACGCGTATCACTTCCCCCTGTTGCTTTCTCCATAGCAAAATGACCTAGTTCATGCTTTATACTACCTACACTTGTGTTATATATTGTTGCTACATTTTCATCTGCCCTATAATGCCCGCATTCACGAATATTTTTTTGTATTCCTAAATTTGATAGAACTAGTAAAGTCATTCCTGCAAAAATCTGTGGCTGTCCAGCAGTAAATTTGAGTACTGTTTCTAGAGACTCCCTGACATCTGCACTAAGCAGAAATTCATCGACTTCTTCGAAATTGATTTCAGCTTCCTGAGGCGGTTGCTTAAATGTAAAAAATTCAAATTCAAAAGGTTTTTTTCGTCGCCCGAGCCTATCAAGTATTGCCTTGGGTTTGAATCTCACAGTTCCAAATGAAGGGCTTAGTTTTTGTCCTTTAATTTTATCTACAATGAACGATAAAGCTTCTAAACTCTCTAACCAGGCTTCATCATCTTTAGTCCTTGCTAATTGTCCCCCATGCTGGTACAGCATCAATGTATTAGCTGCTGTAAATAGAGCTTGAATGCCCTTGCCGTAGACAGCTTTTGCAGAATAAAAATTTCCGTCAGGATTAGTCCATTCAGCAATCAGGTCTTCAGCATAATCAACTGGGTTTTGTGCTTCTAATATATTATCTACAAAACCATAAAAATTTTGCCGTACTTGCTGATCCTCTGGTGGTTGAATTAGTTCTTGTTGCATTATTAGCTTTTTGTTAATTCTTTTCTCTAGTATATTTTACTATATGTTACTTGATAAATGGTTTTAATTACTACTTAAGTAGCTGTTGCGGAGGCAGGAGTTTAGGTATTTACATTCTTTACATTCAAATATTGAGAATCCAAGGGTTGTTTTATCCCTTTCTTTAAAGGTTGGTGGTGCTTTTTGCTCCGTGGTTTCCTATAGCTTGCAATTGCTACTCCAGCAATTACTATAATCAATGCGATAATCTGTATTAAATAAACATTTTCTTCTAACCACAATACTCCTAGAGGTATAAATATTAACGGTTGTAAATAATAAAAAAGACTGGCCTCAGAAACTTCTATCAAAGACTGGCCTTTTAAGTATGCAGTTAAGGCTACCACCGAGCCTAAAGCCCCCATATACACTGCAGCGAAAATTACCTCCCAGTGTTGTAGATCCGATGATATAGACTGTCGAAGCGCCTCATATGAGCCAGCTGACAAGGCAGAGATTACGAGAAAGCTGATCATGCCCACAAAGAAACTTATTCCGGCTGCATATAGTTTAGGGACATAGGTGTAAGTCTTTTTGGCAAGAATAAAATAGGTAGCGCCAGAGATATTGTTCAGTAGAATCAACATACTGCCTAAAAGTGACATTTCCATATTCACCCCGACTTTATTGAAAAAAGGGATTAAAGTCAGCAAAAGAGTCCCTGTAAATGCAAATACCAGACCTATAGCTTCGTGGCGTTCTTGCTTTTCTTTTAGAAAGATAATTCCACCCAGTACTGTGAACAAAGGAGAGGTGGTTGCTATTAAGCTAGCTTCTATCGAAGACGTCTGAGAAAGTCCTAGGTATAAAAGACTAAGCGTTAATGTGACACCAAGTAACTCAAGGGTGATGATTTTAAATGTTGTGTGTAAATATTTTTTCTTCTGACTAACAAAATAGATGATAATAGGGACAGATAGGACAGATGCCACACTAAAGCGGTAAAACAGGAATCTGAAAGGGTCGGTAAACTCATATGAATTTTTAACTATTTGTAGGGAAGCCCCCCAAATGATGGTATTTATCAGAAGGAGAATGTATGCTTTGGTTCTACTCGATAGGTTCATGGGGTTAATATAACTTGAAATTTATATGATGTCCAGCTTCACGTTAAAAGGGCGCCGAAGGCGCCCTTGTTTATTCCTGTTGGTCTTCAGTTATTTGCTTTAAATAATTCTGCAACTTTTTTCCAATTAACTACATTCCACCAATTTTCGATATACTCAGGTCTCCTGTTTTGGTACTTCAGATAGTATGCATGCTCCCACACATCCAAACCAAGAATAGGCACATAGTCTTGCATATAAGGAGAATCTTGGTTTGGCGTACTTGATATCTCCAATTCCCCGTTGTTAAACACCAGCCAGACCCAGCCACTTCCAAATCTTGTAGAGGCAGCACTATTAAATTCCTGTTGAAAATCTTCAAAGCTCCCGAATTTAGTTTCTATTGCAGCCCGTAATTCTCCTTCAGGTTCTTTCCCTGCTTTTGGAGCCATAATCTCCCAAAATAACATATGATTGGCATGCCCCCCACCATTATTTATGACCTGTTGGCGGATATCATCCGGTATATTTTGAATATCTCGCAGTATTTCTGTGATATCTACTGTATAATATTCGTTATGGTCTTCGAGAGCAGCATTAAGCTTATCTATGTATCCTTGATGGTGCTTTGTATGATGAAGCTCCATAGTCTTAGCATCTATGAATGGCTCAAGAGCAGCATATCCATAAGGAAGATCCGGAAGAGTAAATTTGTCTTCTGTCATATAACTTAGATAATATATAAAATATTTTAACAAGAAACTCTAAATTAGAACTATATTAACTCCTTTTTATTACAATGAAAAATAGCAGAGTCATTAAAGTCGTCTATTATTACTACTTAAATATTCTTTTGATAATTACAGGAATTGGCACTATTATTAGTCTGTATATAAGTGAGTTCCAAGACCTTCCCCCATGTGACCTGTGCTGGTATCAAAGGGTATTTTTCTATCCAATCTTTTTTATCACACTTTTTGCATTAATTAGAAAAGATCAGAAAGCTTATTATTATCTGCTCCCATTGGCTGTAACTGGGTTGCCAATCTCCATCTATCATCATCTACTGAAAGTTACTACCCTCTTTCCTAAGGAAACTTTTTTTTGCGGAGAACTTGGATCGTGCAGCGAAATTGACTGGGAACTCATACAAGGAAGTGGAATAACTCTTCCACTGCTTGCAGGGTTAGGCTTTCTTTCCGTCATTTTGGTTTCGATTCTTGCTATTTATCAAAGTAGACGAAGTAAATAATTTTGCCTAACTATTGATAAATCTAACTCTGCCGCTAGTTTCTAAATCGATGGCTATACGTCTTACTTGCTCAGGAAGTATAGGAGGTTTTAAAGAATATCCAAGTAGCTGCTCGGAATTTTCAGGATTTAATAATAGTGATCCTACTATTGTCAGTAAGGCTTCTCTTTTTACTATGTGAAATGCCTCTGCTGTTTTAAGACTTTCTGGGTCATAACCGAAGCTTTCCACAACTGGACCTATTGGTTCCTTTGCTTGGGCAGAAGGGTATATTTCAATAGTAAATACATTTGCCATAGATCCCTATCTAATAACTACTGGGTTATAACAGAAATTTAGATTCAAGTAAAAAGTGAGTTAGATGCATATTAAAATTTTTGTAATAAATAATTATTGCATGTAGAATGCCGAGATAATTATTAAGGAAGTTTTATGCCAGAAGCAACACCTACTCCAGTACCTCAGGATGAACAGCTTAGGCCATCAGCTTGGGATCCAGATAATCCATGTTATCCATATGAGCCTGGGCCAGATGTCCCTGAAGGATCTTTAGAAGCTTCAGGTGTAATGTTTGGAGATGATTTGTATGATGACCCTTATAGAGATAACAGTAATGAAGGCATGGGGCATGTTGACTGGAGGGGTACGCAAAGTCCGAAATAGAACTAATAATAAAAGGTCCGAGTACTCGAACCTTTTTGCTATATTAAGTTTACTCTTTTATTCACTTTCCTTAAATTTATTTATTAGTTTCTCCACAGCCGCTCTTTTCGAATCTGTTGTAGTTGGAGGCACTGTTTCTGTCTCGCTGGTGCTTGCTGCCTCTTCAGGTAAATCATTTGGTGAATTATCTATAGGGTCTCCTGCTGCAGGAGGTGGTACCTCAGGTGAAGGTATATTCATCCTAATTTTTTAATATATAATGATTACAACATACCATACTAATTTATTAAATAAAAGACTCTTTACATATATATTAATGTGAATTAGGAATTAGCGAGAAGTGTCGTTCTCGATACGCCAGCCTTCGGCTGGCTACTCGAACTGACAGGGTTAATATGTTAGCTCACACTGTCACTTCGAGCCTTGAGCGAAGGTAAGGGGTCGAGATGATCTTGTTGAAAGGTAGACACGAATATTCGAATTAATTAATTATTGCCGACTCTTTATCAATGAGATATAATCAAACTGCGTATTTAAACAGAGTAATTAGGTATTGATACATAGCCGAGGTAGCTCAGTTGGTAGAGCACGCGACTGAAAATCGCGGTGTCGCCGGTTCAATCCCGGCCCTCGGCACCAGGTTAATATGATTAGTACGCATAAATTGTTGAATGACATTCAATAAGAATGTGGGCGCCTAGCTCAACTGGCTAGAGCAATTCGTTTACACCGAATAGGTTGAGGGTTCGAGTCCCCCGGCGCCCACCAATTTTTAATAGTGCCTTCATGTCAAAAATTAATAATGAACCTTGTTGTTGCTGTCCATAAGCTTTTTAAGCTTGGCTTTGGTTTATTTATTAATTTTGCAGATGTGATTACTCCTGAATCTCAAATCCAATCTGATATACCGCCAGATAGACAGAATCAAGCAACAGTCATGCTTACGAACCTTGGCCTAACTTTGGTAATGAACAAAGGTGGATGTTTTATGAATCCGGATTTATTAGAGATGGATATCAAATAAGGGCTTTGTTCGTACAAGCTCGTAGGTACTATTTATGGTGTTGACGCGGAAGAACTTTATTTTGAAATATCTGCTCAGGACCGAGATTTATGCCTCCCTGCTCCTTGGAGAGTACAAACTGAATTGTGGGTCCAGACATTTAACAAGCTGCTGAGAGGCGATGTGGATTTACTAGGGGCCTATTCTGTGTTACAGGAAAATTATATTTGCAATTTGCGTAATTGCATTTAGTTTATGATAAAATATGCTATGCGGCAGTAGTTCAGTCCCGACATGAACCGCAAGGGTTTCATGTCGTGGATCCTCGATTTAGTGATTCGCCTTCGGCGAAAGCTAAATCGGGATTGGCTAGAACGTTTCCGTATCTATTGATAAACGAATATTGCGGCAGTAGTTCAGTTGGCTAGAACGTTTCCTTGCCAAGGAAAAGGTCGCCGGTTCGACCCCGGTCTGCCGCTCCAGAAATATCTTTAAGTCTAGCAAGCACATCCAAAGTACTAGCTACCGTCCACTCGAACCGGAATGTATATTCGAGTATAATGCCTTGTATTTATTAAGGTATCTTTATGATCCATATGAGCAAAAATGACGATGCCAAAGGCTGGTATCTAGGGCCGTGGAACTCAAATATTGAGATCCCAATCGGATTTGCCAATAGGGGGATAAGGGAAGAACATGTTCATCGAAGGATGAATGAGATATATTTAATTGCTAGAGGAACTAGCACGCTTGTAATTGATAATAAACAAATAGCACTTAAAGAAGGTGACATTATTGTGGTAGAACCAAATGAAATACATATGTTTAAAGACAGTTCCGAAGATTACCTGCATTTTGTAATTCATACCCCTTTCTCAAAAGACGACAAAGAGCTTATTACATAAAATCTTATAGCTCAAAAAATGATAATTTCAAACCGTGATGCGCAGCGCTTTTTTAACGAATTTATGCGAAATCGCCAGATAAATATAGACTTTTATGAAAGGGTGCCCGAGGAAAAGTCCGATTTTAGACTAGTTGATACAAACGAACGAAAATCAGATTCAATAAGAGAGAGCCTTGCACACCAGATTAATGTTCAAAGGACATATATAAAGGCTGTAGAGACAGGGAATTTGAAGTTTGGCCCTTACTATTATAAAGATTTAAGCCTGAAGACGAAAAAAGATTTATTGTTGGAGGCATTAGATGCAGATTTAAGGTTGGAAGAATTATTGTCTCACGAGATCAATTGCAGAAAACTAATTACTGTACCTTGGGACTCAAAAAAAGTAAATTCTATTGTTATGCTATGGTCATTAAATTCTCATGAAATACTACATACAGGGTGGAATTTGGCATTGATGGATGCTCTAGGCATTGACCGCTATGACTCATTAAAGCAAATGTGGGGGTAGTCTTCCCCTTACTAGATGCTTATAAAAAGCTTTGCTTGTTGATATAATGAAGGTACTATGAGAATAAGATCAGCAGTATTGAAGATTATCCTAAGATACTTGAGGCAAGAGGGTCTGTGCTTAATTCGAAACTAAGTAACTCTTCTCTAACAAAGCTCAGTCGAAGCGGATTCTTAATTGGCGATTATAACGCGGATGAATTCAGAAAGGACCTAGCAGAGATATTTTTAGTTGCAGTTGAAAATAAAGATATAGCTGGATATATAGTGCTTTCAAAACGGAAAGAGTATATAAATAATAAGTACAAGGTCTGGAGCTTTGATAGTGCAAAATCTCTATATTACTCTGAACAGGGCATAGAGTTGAAAACGATAATAGTACGAGATAAATTCAGAAGAACAGGCCTGGCTAAGAAATTATTGACTAGAGCTTTGAGGATCTCAGACCAAAAATTTCAAGCGATGTTTAGCGTTATCAGTTTGGCACCAGTACCCAATTATGCTTCATTAAACTTCCATCTTAAGAACGGTTTTAAGGTAGTTTCTATATCACAGCCAAGAGAACTATTTGGTATTACAAATTATCAGAGCATGTTACTTATGAAAAACCTTGGCTAGCAATTAGTATTAATAACGAAGATTTAGTACACCACCATGTCGCCATCTACCAGCATTTGTGATAGTATCATATTTAAGTAGCAGTATGTAGAGTATGCCGAAAAACATATTAAACTTTTTAATGAAGAGGCTTAGATGGTAAAAATAGTAGGTATTGATCCAATTGTACTTTTCCCAGAGCATGTTAAAAAGCTAGAGAGCCTTGGAGAACTAACTCTTTGCGATACTGTCCCTAATGATGACGTGGAAATTATTGATCGTGTAGGAGATGCAGAAATCATCTTAGGTTTCTGGACTGCTTTGTCAAAGAGTGTCATACAGAATTTCAGTAATGTGAAAATGATCTGTAGTGCAGCTGCAGGTTATGACTGGATAGATGTTAAAGCAGCTATAGAAAAAGAAATCACTGTTACTCACTGCCCAGGGCACAATGCTCAAGCAGTAGCAGAACATACAGTCGGATTGTTACTCGCGGCTATGCGTCTCACCAGAAAAGCAAGCTGTGAAGTCAGAAAAGGGGAATTTTTGCCAGAGTCATATGTGGGCAAAGAACTGAAAGGGAAAACGGTTGGCATCATAGGATATGGCTCTATTGGCAAGAAAGTCGCTGAGATTTTGCAGAGAGGTTTTGGGGCCAAAATAGTATATGTTAATTCTCGAAGCTCCCGCGAAGATTTAGAGCGTTTACTAATAGTCAGTGACTTTATCTCCATCAACGCGCCCTTAAGTGATAAAACTAGAAATCTTATTAGTAATAGAGAATTTGATTTAATGAAAGATGATGTAGTTATTGTAAATACTGGAAGAGGTGCAATTATAGATGAGATAGCACTATTGCAAAATCTAGAAAATGGCAAAGTCTTTGCAGCAGGTCTTGACACTCTAGCCAAAGAGCCTTTCCAAGATTCAAACCCTCTCCTGTCCTATCCAAATGTTATAATCACCCCACATATTGGTTGGAATACCAGAGAGTCGGAGTATAGGCTTTCTGCTCAGGTAGTAGAAATTATTACTGCTTTTGTCCAGGGAAATCCAATTTATATTATTCCAGAACAAAGGAGATAGCACATGGACCAAGAACCAATAAATCTTCAATATACGACAATAAAAGATCCATTGCCGGATTTTATTTATGATGGATTGGCTCCCTACTCGAAAGTAGCCAATGCTTATAAGCCACAACCAATTGAACTAGTCGAGAAATTAGCAAAAAAGCATAATTTGCCAAAAGAAATGATTTATTTGACTGCAGGTATAGACGAGGCGATACAAATGTTTGCTAAAGCTTATGGGCAGAGCGCCTATGTGTTTACACCTACGTATGTTGTTTATGCTGATGTAGAAGAGTTTGGTGGTAAGTTGACGCAAATCCCTTCTGTACGGGGTGCAGGATATATTATTGAAACTGAGGCTATCCAAGATGCTACGCTTATATATCTTGCAAATCCGAATAACCCATCTGGAATTACAAGTAGAGAAAATGTGTTAAAGCTGATCAGGAACAATCCTCACGCTAAGGTAGCAATTGATGAAGCTTATGGTGAATTTGCTGACCTTTCAGTTATAAATGAGGTAGAAAAATTTTCTCATATGGCTGTCTTTCGTAGTTTTTCAAAGGCTTATTCTATGGCTGGTAATCGTATAGGCTATATTGTTGCACATCCTGAGGTAATAGAGGTTGTTAAGAATAAAAGTCAATGGTCTAATGCTTCCTATCTTTCGGTAGGAGCGGCGATAATCGCACTAGATCACGAGAATTATTTTTCAAACATACGAGCAGACATTAATCAAAGGTGCAAAGAATTTGTATCGTTCCTTAAAGGGGCCGGGTTCTCTGTTTTCCCTTCAAGAATAAACGCAGTGCTTATTAAGTTTCAATCAGAAGCTGAAGCAACCACTTTCGTTAGTTATTTAAGCGAGAATAACTTTATAGTCAGCCACGGCAATGGCAATAGTAATATCGGTCTTGATAGCTCTTTCGTCAGAATAGCTATTGGAAACGAAGGTCAAATGGGGAGATTAAAAGATATAATTTCCAAATACCGAAATAAGTTAGCCCACCAATAAAAATATTAGACTATATTCTTCCGTTTAACATCTGCGATTTTAACAGACCAATAATTTTATTACGCGGACATTTACCCCCTCTTTGCTAATTTATATAACTATGATACAATCCTCAGCATGTTTGATTGCCCACCGGAAACAACACCCGAAGCGTTGCCTGTTGCTCGCTTACACCATTTTACTAAGTGGCTAGAACTAATGGATTTAGCCCATTAAATAGACGCTAATTCATTAGGGGAATTCCCTCAAAGTGGAATAGTGCTATCTGAAGAAAACTATAGAGCTCTTCGGGATCAGTATATTATACACTCCAATCAAGAGCGTTTAATTTCTGCAAGTAGGGCTATTAGGGTGAACCGTGTTTTCGAGGGTGTAGAGCAAGAGGATTTCATATTAAAACCAAGCATTCAGGACTTATTTACAGCTTATTATTCTGTTTCCAGGTACGGAATAGACATAGGGGCAGTCCTTTCATTTAGAAGTAAGTTGAGTTTTGATTCAGAGATGAGTAGTCTACAAGATGAGCTAGATAGCTTTATTGTCCCTTATTTAGATGTTTTGAGGGGGAAATACTTGATGACTTCCAAGTAACTAGGAGTATTGTTATACAGTCACCTTTCCTCGGTAAGAATTATTATGGAGACCTATATGGCAGTGAAAGCTTATTTGAAAGAGATCTGCATCCAAGTTGTTTATTTGCATTTAAAGCAATATCTAAATGGTGTAAACTCCCAGGAGAAACACAAATATCACTAAATACCGTGGGAAAAGATGACTTCTGTAGGACACGTGCTGTGGGGGAGCATTGCTCACCTAACTTGTTAAGAATTCCTGATGATATCACCTGCTCTCCGCAGCTAACAACCCTACTTTCCAATCTGAGTTGTGGACGGGACTATCTCGAACGTGTATCTTTTTCAGAGTGGTTGGGAGCAAATTCTTATGCAGAATATTTACAGCAGTGTAATGTGTGTACTAATGCTACTTCGGCTTTGACTTTACCTGTGGGAATATATCGAGATTATCTGCTAGAAAAGTTTGAACAGACTGTAAATGAACAACAACAAGATTATGCATCATAGCTGTCTTCAAGTATAAAAAAGCTTACTTAGAAAAGCGAGTCTCATTCTTAACTAAACAGTTATAAGATACACAGACTGAAGTTGCACGTAAGGCACTTTATACATCCCTCTGCACTTATTAAACGAGATTTTTTGCAATTCGGACATGAATCTCCTGGTTTCAATTCTCTCATGCTTTTTTGTTTTTGATCGCCAAATTCTATTACTTGGTCTTTTTTACTTTGATCTCTATATATTGTAATTCCTTTGCAGCCACTTTCCCAAGCCATCATGTAAGCCTTCTCTACATCATCCGCGATAGCAGATCCTGGCATGTTTATTGTTTTTGTGATGGCATTGTCTATATGTCTTTGCCATGCTGCCTGCATTCTAATATGGTCCTTCCATTCAATTTCATGTGCTGTTAAAAAGAGTTTTTTGATACGTTTTGGAATCTCAGATATATTCTGTATACTTCCATGATGCTCAAAAATTTGTTCAAATAGATTCTCAATTTCTATTCCCTCCTGTTTTAGCTTATGCTCTAATAACTCATTAACATTCTTAATCCTAACTCCTCCTAAAATATTCTGATAATATGCCAAAGCAAAAAATGGCTCAATACTATAGGATGTTCCAAAAATAACTGCATTGCCGCTGCTCGGTGGAAGTGTGTTGACGGTCACATTTCTGGGTTGTCTTCTTTTGTTTGCCCATATTGAGTACTCGACATACGGAAAAGGCCCTTTTTCTTCCCCTAAGTTAAATGATTCATCATGACAAGCATCTGAAATTACTTTAGACACTTTCTCTGCTAGCTTAAATGCTTTTTGATCATCGTAGGGTATTTCTAGATGAACTAATAAATCGGCCCAACCCACAACGCCTATTCCTAGCCTCCTAAAGCTTTTAATATTTTTAGTTTGCTCTGCGATTGGAAACCATGACATTTCGATTACATCATCCATAAATCGGGTTGATATCCGTGATACTTCTTCTAATCTTTTAAAATCTAACTCGGCTTTTCCGTTGTTATCTCGAATAAATGCTGTCAGATTAATGTACCCTAAATTACATGATTCATAAGGATATTGAGGTATTTCTCCACACACGTTTGTAGCCTGTATTGGTCCAAAATGCTTGAGTACGGGATTGCCTTTATTGATATTGTCTAGAAAGATTACTCCAGGGTCACCAGTTTTGTGTGCGTATGTTACAGCTAACTCCCATATAGCTCTCGCTTTGATATTGTTTGTAACTTGTCCTGTGCGAGGATTGATCAGCTTCCACTGTTTGTCTTTCTTGACTGCATCCATGAATCCTTCTGTGATTCCGATGGATATATTCGTTTTTGGAAGGATTCCATCTGTTTCTTTTGCAGTAATAAATTCCAGAATGTCAGGGTGGTCTACATTCAGTATTGCCATGTTACCGCTTTCATACCTGCCCTGTTGTCTAAAAATGCTTGTCGGTAAGTCAAACATTTTCATGATCTCTACAGGTCCGGCAGCAAGTCCTGGTTCATCCGCAACAAGATCTCCTTTTGGTCTTATTTTAGAGAAATTATACCCGCAGCCTCCTCCATGCTTTTTTGTCACACTGGATTCATACAAACTCTTAAAGATTGTTTCAATGCTGTCTTTTATGTCAAAGACAAAGCAGTTTGCCAGCTGGGGGTTTTTTGTTCCAGCATTTGACAGCACCCTAGTCCCGGGCAGAAACTCCCATTTCGTCATAATATTCAGAAATTCTTTTTCCCATTTTTTCCTCTTTGCTTTGTTTGATTCAGCTGTAGCTACAAAGCGTGCAACCCTTTCCAACATTTGTAAGGGAGTCTCTTTTGTTCTGCCTTGTTTATCTTTTTTTAGATAGCGTTCTTTAAGGATAAACAAAGAGTTATAGTTTAGGTGTCCTATATCATCCTGTACACCAAGTTCTTGGATTTGTACATATTGTTGCCTTTTCTTTTCACGCGCGAGAATGAACTCTTTCACTGTCTGGTAGTGGCCCCTTTTAACTAGTACCCTTTCAACCGCGGAACCAATATCTGAAGTTTTGATGGGCTTATCTGATGGGTAGATTTCTGTTATATACTCCAATACTTCCTGGGCTACTGCAGTTGCTAGTTTCTTATCTCGTCCTCCTACATTTTTTGCAGCAGTCCAAATTGATTTCGTAATCTTTTCTGCTTGGAAAATTTCTTGGGCACCATTTCGTTTCACCACTTGTTTAGGAAGCTTCATAATAAGGATAAATTACAACTATAAAATAATGGACTTCTTTTGCAGTTTTTACATAATAGCAGTAAAGTTTTAAGTTGACAAAACTTCTTTGTAAAGGCTGCAGTGAGAATAAATTTGGATAGTTAAGCCTATAAAAATTCCTTAAGGTCAACAGGTTCGTCAAAATGTAGGCTGGATATATGCAGGTACGCCTGCCTTACTAATTCCCTAATACGTTCTGTGTCTATCTTGTCTGCAGTAAATATTTCGGATTTTATATTGCCTCTTGAATCTGGTTTAATAAAAGCAATCTCAAATTCGACAGGAATAAAATCAAACCTATCATCTAGTTCTATAAGCATTTTATAAAATTGTAATTGTCTAAGCAGTTTTCCATCTGATGATTTAGTTTTACCTAGAATTTCATTCCTCGATCTCGGACGGCTGGTCTTATAGTCTGTAATTTTTACATAGCGCTTTGACTTGTCTATCCATTCTAATTTGTCTATTTTTCCCGTTAGGGAAATGCTGTCAAGTGCAATATTTCGATTTTTAAAATTAAATTCAACTTCCGCACAGGGTTTTGATATAGTCTTTAATATCTCAAAATATTTACTGAAAAGGTTTTCTGCCTCTGTCTTTATTGTAGTAGCCTCTGATTCAATAAGGTATTCTCTTTTTAATATCAGATCAACAAGGCCTAAATAGTAAGAAAGTTCTTTTGTTTTTTTCTGGACAAAATCACGGTTAAACCTTTCGAGGAGAGCATGAATAACTGTCCCTAGGATTAGTTCTTTGGATTTTACCTTAGGTAATTTTATTATATATTCATATAAAAAGTTTCTAGGGGAGTCAATGTAGCAATTTAAAGATGTTAAACTTAATTTAAACTCGGCTAATTGTGACTTCAGGTACTCCTTTTCTAGCATAGTTAAGTCAAGTGGGGGTACCTGCTCAAGAATTATTGTATTGACAGAGTCGTTTGATGGTATAGTTTCTGTTTGTAACGCTTTTTGAGAAATCTCACTAATGAACTGAGAGCGGACCAGTGACCTTTCTTTTCCCTCTTCTATGCTTTTTTGGGGGTATGTTAATATGACTGATTTTTTCGCTCTTGTCAGACCGACATATAGTAGTCGTCTTTCCTCTTCATTGGGATCCATCTTGTTTATATTTATAGTATCGACAACACCGCCAGGAAGTGGTATTTTATCCATCACCTTTCTATTCCCCCATACCCTATCATTCAATTTGATAATGAACACATATTCAAACTCAAGTCCTTTAGCTCTATGCACAGTCATAAAATTGACTCCTCCGATGTTGTCAGTGTAATCCATGGCTATTGATAACCGGTTTTCTTGAAGAGCTTTCAAATCATTTAACAGATTTGGCAGTGTGTAAGTCCATGAGTTCATACTTATGTTTCGGGAAAACTGAAATAATGAGATAAGAGCATTGAGTGCGTCTATATCATGCTTGTTTTTTAGGTAGTCCAGTAGACCAGATTCATAGAGAATTTTTTCAAGAAGTCTGACTAAATGCATGTTATAAGCGTCATTATTCCAATTTATTATGTTATTTTTCAAGTTTATAATATCGTTCTCTTTTCTCTCCTGTAACAGATCCCAGAGATTTTTATTTTGAGAATAAGCTTCTCTTGCAAGTTTAAAAAGGAGAAGTCTATCTATCTGGAAAAAATCATAATTGAGTATTTCAAAAAGTAGTTGGTCATCTTCGTAAGATGCTATCGTTTTTAAAAGGTTAATAAATTTCTTTACATATTCATTCTCAAGTATGTCTACCCTATCTTGGATGTTAATAGCCACTTTGGATTTAAGAAATACTTGTTTGATATTTGCTGTGTCTTTATGGTTTCTATAAAGAACAGCTATCTCGGAAGGATTGACTCCGTTTTTGATTAACGTTTTCACTTCTTCCAGAACATATAATTCTTCTTGATCAGCAGTTTCAAACTCTTTGACCTCTATGAAACTTTTGGCTTTATTTGTAGATTTTAAGTTTTTATTTAATGAGCTTATCTGGTTTTCAAGAGAAGTTTTATTGTACTTAATTAGTGACCTCGCACCATCCAGTACTTTTTGAGGACATCGATATGTCTGATTTAGTGTAATAATTTTAGTCTCTGGATACTGTTTGATGAATTCAAACATATTTTCAACATTTGCACCCTGAAATCTATATATTGACTGGTCGTCATCTCCTACAACAAATATGTTAGGACTACGATCAAAGCTTCCCAGTAGTTTCAGTATACGGCTTTGTGCTCCATTGGTGTCCTGAAATTCATCTACTAAAATATACAGGTATTGCTCTTGGAAATTGGCCAAAAGCTCTTCGTCCTTTTCAAATCTCTCTGTGACAAATAAAATCATATCATCGTAGTCATACAGTTCGTTTTCTTCCATGTACTCCTGATAATGTCTGTATATTTTGAGAAGTTCTGTGTTTTTATTAACTATTTTTTCTTGCTTTAGCCATTTCCCGTAAGGTTTATTTGTTCGTGGATTGAGTTTTTCCATAGAATCTAATTCGTCTTGCTCAGCTTTTATCATGTCTTCTAGTTCATCCGCAGTAATCGCTTCTCTTTTCAGATCTGAAATGGATTTAATAATGTCATTTTTGTAAAGATGTGGATTTGAAAATGTAGTTAAGTGCTCAAGCTCGAGCTCATCAATGAATTGCTCAATTAACCTTATCTTTTCTAGATCTGTAATCTGACGTGAATTTCCGGAGAAGCCAAATTTATCTGGATATCTTTGAATTACCTCATTACAGAAAGCATGGAAAGTCATTAACTTTACTTTGTATGCATCACTACCGATAAATTCTCTGAGCTTATTGCGCATGTTTGAAGCAGCATTATCAGTAAAGGTTAAGGCAAGAATGTTTGAAGGATGAGCGTCTGTTTCTTTCAGTATGTTGGCTATTCTTGCAGTTAAAGTGTAAGTCTTACCACTACCTGGTCCTGCTACTAGTATAACCGGGCCTTCTATCGTTTTTACTGCTTCCAGCTGTTTGGGATTTAGGGATTTGAGAACTTCATGAAAATTCATAATATGATTATACCAGCAAATATACAGGCTGTGTTCATTAGGCAATAAAATATAGCCATAATCCAACCAAAGCACAGACTATGCCAGCAAGCCAGAATCTCATAGTTACCTTTTCTTCATTCCACCCTGCTACTTCAAAGTGATGGTGGAGGGGGGCCATTTTGAAGACTCTCCTTCCGATAGTTCTTCGGGCTACTCCCTGTATTAACGAACTACCTACCTCAGCTACAAAGGGAAATCCAATTACAGGCAATAGCATAGGAACTCGAAGTTCTAATGCAATAGTAGCTAAAAGCGCTCCTAGCGAAAGCGATCCGACGTCTCCCATTTGAAACCTGGCAGGAGGTATGTTGAAGTATAGGTACGACATTAAAGAAGCCATTACAGAGATGGTCAATAAGGTCATTGGCATCATCTCTGTCGGTGCATCACTTAGGTAAGGTTGTAATATTTCTTGGTTAAAAGATATGGCAAAGAGAGCTCCAAATGCTGGGAGCAATAACCCTGCTGCTAAAGCATCCATTCCGTCTGAAAGATTGACAGCATTAGTCATAGCGACTACCACAAATACAACAAAGGGGATCATTAAGAAACCAATATCTATTGTTCCTAAACCAAAAAATGAGAGCTCTCCTGGATTGGTCCAGCCAGATTCAAAAAATAGCCACCAGGCCACAAGTAACCCAGCTAATGATTGTACAATGACTTTTTCATGCGCTTGGATACCTTTGCCCGGGTTAGAACCTAAGAGGTAGAAGAATCTTTTATAGGTCAACCACGGTAGTAAAAGGATATATTTAATTCTCTGTACTTTACTTTTGTGAACTTTAATTAGTGTAACTACTCTATCGAGGTGCATTACTTTACGCTCTTTTCCGTAAATATTTAGAATGTCATCAAAAGCTCCGAGCAATGCTGAGACAAAGAATACCAACAAGGGAATCTTGGTAACATCATTCCAGTTTGCAATAACGTTCGTGAATAAAACGCTTACTACTATGATTAACCCACCCATTATAGGGGTACCTACCTTTAATTTTCTTTTCTCAATAAGCGTAGAAAAGTCAATATCTATTTTCCTAGTAATCCCAAACTCATAAAGCAGTCGTATGATTGGGAATGCTATAAGAAAACTAAAAAAAAGATTGAGTATGGCAAATGTGGTAATTGTCTCGAAATTCATATGAATTGTCTAATAAATCACTAGGTATTATTATGCTAATCTTTATCATTTTTGTCCAGAGCCTCATTGTTGGTTATTATAATGCATGCTATACTCAACGATGAGAAGGTTATTTAAAATATAAGGTATTAATAACGCAGAGGATATAAAATTATTTCATAACAAAATGGCTCAAAGATTGCTAAAAAAGTTAATAGCTCCTATGCAGCAAGTACTGCTACAAAGAGGTCTGTGCCCTGCCTGTACAAGGAGACTCGATGATATAAAACATAGAGATCCACGACCAAATAACACTGTGAGAGTTCAGTGTGAATGTGGTCGTATCTATATACTAGACGTAACAACTGATACATATAGAAGAGCTATGCTGTCAGAAGTCTGATACAATAGTATATGAAACTAAGCAAAGAGTACTTACAATCGCTACCATCATCCCCAGGCTGCTATATCTACAAAGATAAGTACGGGAAAGTGCTATATGTTGGCAAGGCTGTAAATATCAGAGCCAGAGTTGGCTCCTATTTCTCTTCTGATAGAAGCCTACCTTCAAAAATCCAACTAATGCTCAAGCAAGCGGTGAAGATTGAAATTATTACAGTGGATTCTGAGGTCGAAGCTTTGATACTTGAAACAAATTTGATAAAAAAATACCGCCCTAAATACAATAGGTTGATGAAGGATGATAAAAACTATGTATGGGTTATGTTTGATAATACAAGAGCATTCGCGAAGCCCGAAATCGTCAGGGAAAAACGTGTTCCTAAAGCAACCTACTTTGGTCCTTATCCGCAAAAATTCCCCGCAGCAAAAGTTCTACGGAGACTTCGGAGGTTATTTCCTTACTGCAACACTTCATTTAAAACAACTGTGATACAAAGAGGTACTAAAAAACAATATATTGGAAGAGAGGCTAGACCTTGTTTAGACTACCATCTCGGTTTATGCAGCGGGGTTTGTGCTGGACTGGCTTCGCAGACAGAGCATAGAAGAAATATAAACAATATCAAAAGATTTTTCAGAGGGGAAAAAATGTCAATTTATCAGAATTTGGAAAAAAGGATGAAAAAATTAGCAGCGCAGAAAAACTTTGAAGAGGCTGGAAAAATTCGAGATCAGCTCAGCGATCTTGAATATGTAACACAGCGAATCAGGATTGATAATACAACAGATGATGATAATTTCTTGAAAAAGAAATTAAGTACTAATCATCAAGCAATAGAACAGCTAGGACAGAAGCTTAAAATTGATTTATTTCAAGAAAAGATCAAAACAAAAGATTTAAATACTATTAGAATTGAATGTTATGATATTTCTAATATTCAGGGTTCAAATGCGACTGGATCAATGGTAGTATTTGTAGGTGGAAGACCTGCAAAAGATCATTATAGGAAATTCAAAATACGATTGAAAACAACACCAGATGACTTTGCCATGATGCAGGAAGTATTAACTAGAAGGTTTGGTCGTAAACCATCACAAGACCTTAGTTTTAGAGAAATCCCCGATTTAATCATAATTGACGGTGGAAAGGGGCAGTTAAGCAGTGCATATGAGATATTAGGAGGTCTAAGTATTATTAAAAGTGTTTCTATTGTTGGCTTGGCAAAGAAGCAAGAAGAAATATTTAAAATTGCCGAAGGAGAGTTCAAAAGAATTGTGTTACCCCGTAGGTCCAATGCTCTTTATCTGGTTCAGAGAATTAGAGATGAAGCGCATAGGTTTGCAATAGGTTATCATAGACTACTAAGATCAAAATCAAGCACAAAATCAAGGTTAGATGATGTACCTGGTATTGGAAATGTTACAAAAAAACGTCTACTGCTTGCATTTGGGAGCTTAGAGGGAATTAAAAAGGCGTCTGAGAAAGATCTCGCTACTGTTGTTCGCAACAGACGCACAGTGAATGCAATTTTAAAATTGAGAAGCGAATTATAGCCTACTTATCTATGATATAACATGTACTTTGTCCCTCTTCCCTGCCCTTCTATTTTTAAAAGTTTTTTTTCCACTAATTCTGTTAGGTCTCTATACGCAGTCATTGTACTTACATCCATCATATGAACGTAATCCTCTCTTTTAACTGTTGGAATGGTTTGCAGGTACCTTAGTATTTTTAACTGTCTTTTATTTAGATCTAGAAAGGGTTGTTTAGAACCTTTTTCTTCGTCACGAACCGATTTTCGCATCTCTTCTTTTGTTTCTCTCATATCAGAGGCAAGATTTTTAGTAAGCCTCTCTAGCCAGATGGTGATGTTCTTCCCTTCTGTTTTTCCCGTATTATTTTTAATTTGATTCCAGGCATCTAAATACTCATCTTCATATACGTCAAAATTTCGGGAAGTTGGGAGGTAAGATTTCGCGACATATCCATTTTTATACAGTAAATAATCGGCTATTGCTATTGCCGTTAGTTTATTTGCAAAAAGAAGAGGACAGATTTCGATAAACTTCTCAATGAATACACCTACTCTTAAAAGGTCATGCACTTTGGACATGCTGTTCTTGTACCAGTCAATTAAAAGTGCTATTTGCTGTTGGACCTTCATAGGCTCTATTGATTCATCTCTTAAAGTTGCCCAGTTTTCTAGGGTAAGGTCCACACCCTCTCCGCCAGTTCTAAATTTAGCCTCCCAGCTCTCTCGCCAGTCAGTCAGCAAAATTTTATTTAAGTGCAGAATAATGTTTAAATCTATATCTACATAAGTGTCTGAAATATTGGATCTGGTAAACTCTAAGACATTTCTATAGTTATTTAGAACTGTGCCTCTAATATCTTCAGTAACAACTCTTTTCCCTTCGCTGACTTTTTCTGCATCTCTTAGGGTTAAGTTTACATTTAAAATATGCGCGAAGTGAAACAAGTCTAAAGTTTTTGCTCTTTGGCTTAGTCTATTCCTGGTGCGTGTAGAAAAAACGGTATTTTCAACAGCTTGTTTGTCAATTTCAAGTTTGACTATGTTATTTAAGATATTATCTGTGATGGTATAGTTAGGCTCGTACATTTGTATTGTTATAATTTAAGAAGTGGACACGGTATTCAAGACCAAGCTGGTTGTGAGAGTCGAACTCACGACCTATCCCTTACGAAGGGAGTGCTCTACCAACTGAGCTAAACCAGCATTGTAGCTAAATTCTAGTAAGTTAACTTATGATAACATAAGCATATCATTTTGTGTATCATTTTACGCAACTTTTCAATGAACTGGCTGATCTGTAGTTTTTATAAGCTGTGCGTTGTAGGCATCTAGTATGTATGTTGTTACAGGCGTATTCTTTTTATCCCCTGCTGTACTTATTTCTTCTATTTTCCAAACATAGCCGTAGTCTTCTGTTTCTCCTAAATACATGCTGTAATAATTAGCTTGAGGGTCAAGGCCATTGGCTACAGCACTTTTATATATGACGCTCGAATTCAAAACTCTATTATAATCTTTGGGGTAACTTATATTCTCGTATCGTAAGTCGTCCTCGTTAATTTTTTCAGAGTTCTTTAATGGATCGACAATAACTTCTCCTTCTTTATATTGAACAGTAAGTATAGAATATTTAATTTTAGAGTAATAAATACAATCCCATGTGTAAAATTTTCCTTCGTCAACTCCTAGCAACCCAAATTGCGTAGAATCTGGCGCAATCCCAGTGCAGCTATATAGCCTGGCATCAGAAGACCACTGTTCTGCTTTTTTAGAAGTACTAATAACAGCTTCGTAGCTATCACGTTCATCATATTCAGGAGATGTGGCAAGGTTATTCTGGCTAGTCTTTTTACTGCTTATGTCAAGCAGTAAAAAAGCGCCTAATCCAAGTAGAATAATCAGAAAAATTCCTGTAGCTATTTTTATTAATTTAGGGTTCATAATGATTATATAAAAATGTAGTTTAATATACTATAAATTAAAGTTAAGATTATATAGTGTTTTATCTTAATACTTACAAATCTAAAATGCTCTATATTAGAAGATTTTTGACATTAGAGGTGCACTCCCCACTAAATGTCTAGGCGAGACAATGACTAAACTACCTTGGAAGGTTTACTGATTGACCAGTATACTCTCCCCTCACAAAACCATAATCAGTACTGACTAGCTTTAAATCCTCTTGTGTTTTCCATGTGGCGTTTGGGGACTACAAAAGTCGTTTATTTGTTTCCCTAATTCGTAGCTTATCTTAATTATATCTGAATCTAACTTTCTGGGTCTTCTCTCTAGTACTGACATAAGCGACAATGTCTATATCAGGTGAGGCTAGTTGAACCATAGTTCCTACGCCAGGCTGCTCATATAGACTGACACCTGGAATTTCCTGCTTTTCAACTTGTTTGATAAGTTCGTTGTATTGAGCGTCTTCAGTATAAAAGTCAACATCACCTAGGTACTGTCCGTATGGTGTTGGATCGGGCTTTCTTATATACAAGTAAGTATAAGCTACTTCAGGCGCATCCCTGTTTGCTGGAAAAATTATTGGCTCATGTAATCTAAAATATTTACGGTTTGGCTCGCTAGAAGCCTCGGTTAGCTGAGTACGTAATTTGACTAGAAATTCATACTCATTATCAAAGTGACAAAACACTCCTATGTTACCTGGATTAGGGAAGTAATGATTGAAGGATTGCTTACATAGTTTATAGGCAGAATAGTGAATGTATTTAATGCGTTTTAACAATTCATCCGCTGTGTTAATTGGGGTCATAGGTTTGTATTGATAAAAAAGCGAACGACGAGATTCGAACCCGCGACCTCTTCCTTGGGAAGGAAGCGTTCTACCAACTGAACTACGTTCGCTTATACCTAGATATTAATACTTTTCCGTTGATTTGAAAAGAGACTGTCAAACTTTATAAGCAATAAGTTTCCCTGTCTTTTTTATTTGTTCAAAGCCTTCTAAATGAAACGTGTTAGTTATAATTCGGGTCCCTGGTCTAAGCTCCTGCTTAAATTTTCCTGCCAAATCAGACATAGTTGCCGGTAATAGGTAACAAAAAATCACATCATAGTCTCTTAGATTAACTTTATATAGATTTTTTCTTTCCACTTGAACGTCTGTGTGTGTGATTGCAGCCTTCACTTTTGTATAAGTCACAAGGAAAGGGTTTAATTCAACACCAACTACAATCTTGGCATGCTTGCTGGCCTCAAATAAAATTCTACCATCTCCCGAGCCTAAGTCTATAACTTTATCATCTTTACCGATATCAGCTATCTCAACCATATTCCTAACTAATTTTTTATTTGAAGGATAGTAAGGGGGAGATCCAAATACCGGCGGGATAAACCAGTAGCACAAAAAAATCGCATATGTAAAAAGTAATAGTAACAAAAGTATTTCAACCATCAGATTCCACTAATAATACAAACAGGACTAGAATATCTTCTTTTCTTGCCTAGGGCGCGTATGAGTCCTGCAAAGGAGAGGCAGCCATTATAAGTTAGGTCTGGCAGGTTAGTCTTTTTTTGAAGGAATGTTGTAGCTTTAATAATTTCTTTTGTTGATAAAACCCACCCTGAGCCCTGGGAATTTTTAATTATTTCTATAACTTCTTCTTTTCTTTTTGCTACCTTATCTACAATTGCATCTGCAGGGCTATCTCCCGACTGCTCGAAGGCCATATCAAACCCTTTTGCCATAGGATGAACTTTGGTTGTTTGGCATATATGAATTTGGGGTATTGGTATATCTATATCATTATAGCCTTTTGCCAACCCGACTGTGCTTGTTCCGGAGCTGCAGGGGATAAAAATTGCGTCGGTTTGAGGAGCTTCTTTTGCAAGTTCGTATGAAATTGTTTTAAACCCTTCGATCGCTATTTTATCTTCCGAGCCTCTGAGATTAATATAGTTCCCCTGGTTACTAAACTTTATTGCATCAGACTTAGCTCTTTCAGAGAAATTCAAAGTAATTCTTGGGTTGGTGTTAATAATGTGCTCTAAGTGTTTTAACTTATTTTTATTTATTTTATTGGATACAAAAATTGCTAACTTGATATCAGTAAGGTTGACATAAGCAGCAGCTGAGTTTGCAGCATTGCCTGACGATGATATAAGCAGTTTTTTCTTCCCATGGGTGTTGTAATATGAGACCTGAAAAGCAAGGCTTCTATCCTTAAAAGATTTATTTGGGTTCATGGTTTCCAGTTTCAGTAATACTTTTTGTGTACTTTTAGCTTCAACCCCTAGGTGTTTTAGTTCATATCTATCAAGATAAATTGTATAAATATTAGTTTGCCCTTCTCCCAAGCTCAGCTGGAACTTTTCGGGAATTTGAGCGCTGATTTTAGGGAACCTCCAAATTGACATTTTGTAGTGAAATTTATTAATAATTTGCGTTAATATATTGCTTTGCTTATCATAGCAAAGGACAGGGTAAAATAAAATGTATTATTTTTTATCTAGAATGTTATGGAAGAGAGTTTAATTACTACAGGACAATCCTACGTCTGTCTGGAATGCAAGAATGAAAACACTCTCGATAGTACAAATATTGGAGATGTCGTAGAATGTGATTTTTGCGGAATAGAATATGAAATTATTGAGGAGGAAGGGAAAAATTATAAACTGGTTATCATAGAGGAAGAAAAATAGTAGAATAAGGAAAGTATTTTAAGCAAATGTCTAAAGTTGACTTCTTCCTTAAACAAATAAATTTTAAGCTCAAAGATAAACCTTTATTTTACATATGTAATGATCCGGAGAGGGCCTTGGGGCTTGAGGCTTTGCTGAAAAACTATCATATCGTGTGCGTGGATGACTCGGATTTGTTTACTTATATAAAACTTCAAATTGGAAATATTTTCTCTCTGGAAAACCATGTTGGACAAAAAAATGCTCTCTTTAGAAGCTCAGCGAAGTTACTTGAAGAAGAGTCAGTAGCAGAGTATATCAATAACAATTCAAAGCAAAATGAAAGATTTTTTCAAACATTCAAAATTTCTTCAAGATTTCAAAAATTAGCGGAAAGATACAATGCTACACTACTCAATACAACTTCGCAGCTAAACAAAAGCTTTGAGAATAAACTTAGGCAATATAGGTTACTAAAACAGTATGAAGTTAACTTTCCACCAACTTTAATATCCAAACTCAAAGAATTGGACTATCAGACTTTAGCAGATAAGCTAGGCAATAGTCTTGTTATTCAGTTTGACCGCGGCCACACAGGAACTGGAACGGTCTTTATCAATTCTATTGATGAATTTAAAAGTATACAGCAAAAATTTCCTGATAGAGAAGCTAGAGTTGCAAGTAGAGTAGAAGGATTCAGCTATACAGTTAATGCAGCAGTAAGCAGAAATGGAATTTATGTAGCAGGTTTGAGCTATCAAATAACAGGAGTGCCTGAATTGACCCACTTGGAGGGAGGGACTGTAGGAAACGACTTTAGCTGCAGACAAGGTATTAGTTCCAAACTTAAGCAGCAAATTATAGAAGAGGTTACCAAGGTTGGGTTTGCTATGAAGGAAGCAGGATACAAAGGCTTATTTGGTGTTGATCTAATAGTTTCTTCTGATCAAGTGTATATAATTGAGGTTAATGCCCGACAGCCTGCGTCCGTTCCTTTTCATGCTAAGCTACAGCTAAGACAGGACGAGGTTCCACTGTCGATAATTCACATTATGGAATTTATGGATCTAATTTATGATATAGATCCGATAGAATACTGTAACAAAGGCTTGGAGCCTGTTTCAGCAGGCCAACTGTTTCTGCGCAATGTTACTCCAGAACGATTTATAGTAAATGGTAAAATTAAAACTGGAGTTTATAGATTACAGAGTGATAACTCTGCCCTAATATTTAAAGAACATGGAACAGAAGTCAAAGCAAATACAATATTTTTAGATGAAGAAAAAGATAAGCCTTTAATCTTTCAAAAGGAAGGGTACTCTATAGATTCAATTGAAGATGGAGGCTTTTTGATAGCGAGTCAGTTACAAGGAAAACAAGTTAATCAGGGAAATGAAATAGCACGAATTCAAGCATTACAGTCTCTGGTAGGTAAGGATGGTAAGCCTTTCCCGTGGGCTATAGAAGCATTACAGGCAATATACGAATATTTACGTTAGTTTCATAATATGATTCATAAAACAATTCATCCAAAAGCCCAAGAAGCAATTCACAGGTACTTTAACCTTCCTTTTGGCAGAAAGAGGGTAAAATGCCCTTATTATATGAATATTAAAAAGGAAAGGGCTGGTCTACGAGTAATGGTAGGTAAAGGGAGTGTAGCCGAGATAGTGCACGAGACAAAAGTATGGGCACAGCTAAAAGGTTTTAATCTAAGTCGGAAAAGCGAAGAGGAAATTAGGGAGTTTATGATTAAGAAGGGAATAGGAATTGACTGCTCGGGTTTTATTGCACATATTTTAGATCATTGGTTTAAATCTGAAAACAGAGGAAGAGTATGGAACAACCTTAAATTTCAGGATAACAGTATATACGCTCGATTTCGTAGATTTTTGAGACCTATTGAAAATATAGGTGCTAACTTGCTCACTTCTGATTTGAATTGCATACATATAGATAATTTTGATGATATAGGGCCTGGAGATCTGATTAGAGCGAAAGGAAAGCAAAAAAATGCTCACCATGTAGCAATTATTACTGATACTCATAAGAGTGAAAGCGGCAAACTTAAAAAGTTTGACTATGTGCATGCACATAGATTTTATGAGGAAGAAAATGGAGTTAGAAAAGGTACAGTAATAATCTCTAAACCAGAAGGGTCTCTAAAAGATCAGGAATGGCGGGATACTTACAATGGGAAAAATTATATGCTTGAGGATCTGAAAGTAAACTACGAGGATAATGGCATTAGAAGGCTAAAAGCATTAGCATAAAAACTATCCTAGGAATAGCGCGTTTTTTACTAAATATTGCTTGTAAAGCAGGGTAGTATGTTATTATAGAGTTTTATTACTTTCATTTGAATGGTGGGGTCTGATAGGGAAATATTCAACTTTGTAGACGTAGAGACTACAGGAACTAAGAGTGCCGAGGATAGAATTATAGAAGTAGCTGCTATTAAAACGCAGGGAGATAAAATTCTTGATATTTACACTGCCTTGGTTAATCCTGGTTTTAGACCATCAAGCTTCATATTGGGACTGACAGGAATTAAATATGAAGACCTGGAAGTATCTAAACGCTTCCAAGATATAGCAGGAGAGCTTTATGAATTTTTGAGTCAGGGTACTTTTGTTGCCCATAATGCAAGGTTTGATTATTCTTTTTTAAAGAATGAGTTCCTTAGAGCAGGATTTAGCTTTCTACCAAAGATTCTATGTACGGTTAGGCTCTCTAGCGCACTCTACCCTCACTTGAAAAAACATAACTTGGAATCCTTAGTTAAACGTCTGCATATTAAATTGGAAAACCACCACCGAGCTTATGATGATGCGTATAGCCTTTTTGAGTTTATAAAGCTCGAAAGATGTAATCGACAAGATCACGATTTCCACAGAATTATAAGTGAGTTAACTGGCTCGCCAGCTATCCCCAAGCTAATTAGCAAGGCTGATCTAGACAGCATTCCTGATACTACAGGAGTTTATTTATTCTTAAATGCACAAGCCTATCCTATTTATATTGGAATGAGTAAGAGCATCAGGCAAAGAGTTTTATCACATTTTTACCAGAACTTAAGCAGGAGCAAAGAAATGAAAATTTCCACAAGCCTCAATAAAATTCATTATATAGAAACAGCTGGTATCTTGGGGGCACAACTTCGGGAGTCGCAATTAATCAAGCAATACCAGCCTTTGTATAACCGAAAACTTCGCAGAAATGACTACTTAACTTGTGTTATCGCAGAGGAAAATGAGAATGAGTATATTAACCTGTCTATTGGGCGTAGGAAAAACATAAATCAACAAAATTTGCATTACATAGTTGGTATTTACAATAGTGTAAAGCAAGCCAAAGCTAATTTAGCTGAAATTGCAAAGGAACATAAACTATGTCCTCAATACCTAGGGTTGGAGCCTAGATCTCGCAACAGTTGTTTTAATTATTATCTGAAGCTGTGCTCAGGTGCGTGCCGTCATGATATCCCAGTAGAAGAATATAACAGAAGTGTGTACAAAGCTTTTAACAAAACACGCTTGTGTGCCTGGCCTTATGGAGGTGAGATAGAGGTAGTTGAGGAGACAAACAAATTTAAGGAGACTTTCGTTATAGACAAATGGGTAGTTAAGAGTGCTAGGTTTGAAGGAGACTACATAAGAAGTCAACCTACCCTTGAAGCAGGTCGATTTGACCTAGATACTTATAAAATTCTGCATTCCTTTTTAAATCGCGAGTTTACCACTTAGAAATTAATGCAAAGTGATCTATCCTCGTACTTTAGCTGAACTCAAGCTATAGATATTGATATAAGAAAGGCCATTTGGCACTTGAAATTTATAGCTGCTAATGTTAGACTATTGGCACTTTAGTTATATAGTTGCTAATTATGATAACTGCCAGACAAAAGCGTTTACTTGAAGCAATAATAAAAGAATTTATAGAAACAGCTGAGGCAGTCGGTTCTATTGACTTACCTGAAAAATATGGACTGGATGTTAGTCCTGCTACGATAAGAAATGAGATGGCAACACTTGTATCCTTAGGATATCTGAATAAAACTCACGCCTCCTCAGGGAGAATCCCAACTACAAGGGCATTTAAATATTTTTTACAAGAAATACTAGATCAATTGCAGGAGTTGGATGTAAGAGAACAAGCACATTTCAACGAGGACATGTTTCAGAAAAGATACAATATTGACCAATTGATGATATCAGCTGTGAGAGCTTTAAGCTCCATAACTCACAATCCATCAATTGCGTTGGTAAATGACAGGATTTATCATATTGGTTTAGATATGTTATTAAATAACCCAGAGTATCGTGACTACACGAAACTACAACACATATTGGCTATGTTGGATGATTATGCCAATCTGGTTCATATCTTTAAATCTCATAAAAGTGAACAAGATATTAAAGTGTTAATTGGGGAAGATTTAAGACACCCAGCCCTCTACGATTCTGCTATTGTTTTCGCAAATATCCCTAGTTTTCACAAAAGTAGTGGTTATATTGCTATTTTAGGCCCGAACCGGATGCAATACGAGAAGGTTATACCTGCTATAAGGTATGTCTCAAATAAAATTTCTAACTTACTAAAAGACTGGAAAATTTAAATTTTAAAGTTTTCTCATGATTAAATTGGAGCAACTATCTGCTTTAATCAAAAGCCAAGAAAAAGTAAGGATAGAGCAGCTTAAGGATCTAATCCTCTCGCTGGATAGTGCAAACCTGCAAACAAAAAGTAAAGAAGATTTCCAAGTTTTCTCGGAGGCGCTTGAAAAGGCTGGTTTATCTAAATTTAAACAAGTCTCTCATGCAGGTAGGAAAATAAATGTATATAAGGTCAGTCCGGAGTTAAAAAAAGAATTTTTCGATCTTAATTTTATCGAACTTTCTGAGCCAAAGCCAGGCAAACACCTGAGACACACTGAGTGGGAATATGTTTCATACATTGCCGATAACTATGATCTATTATTGAAAATGCTGACTTCTAAAGATAAAGTGACAAAAATTCGACAAATAGAAGATGATAAATTTAGCTATTATTCTCCAAGCGACAACAAAATACAGTTCAGGAATAAGAGCATAGGAGAAACTGAAAACTATAATAAGCCAGTAGATACAACAGAAAAAGAATTAGAGTCGGAACTAGAAAAGGAGAAACAGGCAAGGATGAAACTCATAGCGGATTTTGATAACTATCGTAAATCAACTGAGGCACGACTCAGTCAAGTTATGCAGAATGCTAATTCTAAAGTTATTATTAAATTAATTGATATTATAGATGATTTTGAAAGAGCTTTACAAACCAAGGAAGATGGAGGGATACAACTTATTTATAATAAATTAATAAATTTGCTAAAAGAAGAAAATGTAGAAATGATTAAGTTAGAGCAGGGAGCCAAATATGAACCTTATCAAATGGAAGCTTTAAGCATCAGTGAAACTGATAATGAGTCCGAAAATAATACTGTCGAACGAATCATACAACAAGGCTATGTCAATGTCGAAACAGGAAGCATTTTAAGACCTACTAGAGTTATAGTCAAAAAACTAAAACAGTAACTACATTCTCATGCTGTTTAGAATTTCTATTTTAAATTTTAGTTAAATAACATGTCTAAAATAGTTGGAATTGACCTTGGAACTAGTAACTCCGCAATAGCCTATGTGACCGGAGGGAAGCCTGAAATAATTGCAAACAAAGAAGGTGGAAGGACAACCCCTTCTGTAATTGCAATATCTTCTGATGCTGTAGAAGAAATTATTGTGGGCGTGCCAGCCAAGAATCAGATGGTAACAAACCCCGAACAGACTTTCTACTCAATAAAAAGATTGATTGGAAGGAGATGGGATGATCCGGATATTGAACAAGACAAGAAGCTCCTACCCTTTGAGCTAAGGAAAAGCGGTAAAGGTGGAGTTGAAATAGAATTTGGAAACCAATGGCTTGCTCCAGAAGCAATTTGTGCCAAAGTACTTGCTAAACTGAAAGCAGATGCTGAGGCTTTCTTGGGTGAAGAAGTTAAGGAAGCAGTGATAACAGTTCCCGCTTACTTTGATGATTCTCAAAGACAGGCAACCAAAAATGCAGGGAAAATAGCAGGTCTCGATGTAAAAAGAATTATTAACGAGCCTACAGCTGCAGCTCTGGCTTACGGTCTGGATCAGAAACAGGATCAAAATATTGCGGTCTATGATCTGGGTGGAGGCACGTTTGATATTTCAATTCTCGAAATTGGTGATGGTATATTTGAGGTTAAGGCCACAAATGGAGATACCCATCTAGGAGGAGATGACTTTGATCAGGAAATAATTGATAGCTTAATCGATGAATTTAAAAAAGACACAGGAATTGATTTAAGGAGTGATCCTGCTGCGTTACAGAGGCTTAAAGAAGCAGTTGAAAAGGCAAAAATTACACTGTCAAGCACAGAAAAAACAGAGATTAACTTGCCATACATAACGGCAGACAAAAATGGTCCAAAGCATTTTAGGAAAGAGATGACCCGATCTGATTTGGAAAAATTAGTTTCGGACCTTATTGACAAGACTCTTGAGCCGTGTAGAAAAGCACTTGTCGACGCAAAACTCTCTGTATCAGATATAGATGAAGTAATTTTAGTCGGGGGAATGACCAGAATGCCACTTATCAAGAAAAAGGTTGAGGAGTTTTTTGGTAGAAAACCTCATGAAGGTGTAAATCCTGATGAAGTTGTGGCAATTGGAGCAGCTATACAAGGTGCAGTTCTTGCTGGAGATGAAAATGTGAAAGACGTCACCCTCCTAGATGTTACTCCGCTAACTTTAGGCTTGGAAACCCTTGGAGGGGTTAGAACACCCTTGATTCCTCGGAATACAACTATACCAACAGAAAAATCACAGGTTTTTTCGACAGCTGCCGATAACCAGACAGCAGTAGAAATTCATGTATTGCAGGGAGAAAGGGAGATGGCAAGTGATAATAAAACTTTAGGAAAATTTATACTTGACGGTATCCCTCCGGCACCAAGGGGGGTTCCTCAAGTAGAAGTTACTTTTAAAATAGATGCTAATGGGATACTAAGTGTTTCTGCTAAAGACAAAGCAACAGGTAAAGAGCAAAGCATAACAATCACAGCATCTACTCACATGAGTGAAGATGAAATTGACAAAATGGTCGAAGAGGCTTCAAAATATGCTGCTGAAGATAAAAAGAAGAAGGAAAGGGTTGAAATCCATAATGTCGCTGATACGTTAGTATTTCAGGTAGAAAAATTTATCGAAGAAATGAAAGAAAAATTAGATAATACCGATAAGGAGGAGCTTGAGGAAAAAGCAAAAGAGCTGAAAGAGATAATTAATAAAGAAGACTTCGTTAACGAAGATGTAAAAATTAAGACGGAAGAGCTATCAAAGTTACTGCAGCAAAAAGGGGCTAAGATGTACGAAAAAGCATCAAAAGAAGCTGAAGAAGAACAGAAAGATTCCAAAAGTGAAGAAAAAAGTTCGGAAGCTGAAGAAGGGGAAGTGGTCTAATAAAACCACAGCACCTCTCGACCCTTCGTTTACACTCAGGACTCAAGGCTCAAACTGACACGCTATATTTTGATTTAATATGTCAGTTCGAGCCTGTCGAGACCTTATTTCCCATAGCTAAGGTATGTCGAGAGAAAATACTATTATTTTAGGTACCAAAATATTCTGAGATTTTTTTCCTGGTAAGTGCTAATGCTTCATAGGGGTCATCTGTATCTAATGTGGCACCGGAAGCTGAGTCGTGCCCTCCACCCCCTAACAGTTCAGCAACTTTTCGCACATTTTGACCATTCATCCTTGATCTAAAGGATACTTTGCATTCTTTGGCATCACTATCAGGATTCACTAAGAACCCCCAATTATACCCTTCTCTACCTAGCAAAATATCAATGATTAGATTCTTCAGTATATCCATTTGTGTAGAATTGAGACCAAGCAGATCATATACATCTTTAGTAATGTAGCTGTAGGAGTATTTCAGCTGCTCATCAAACTTAAGATTGTTTATAATTACCTTAGCTGCGTTAAGTACAGGTTCATCGTACGATTTAATTTTTTCGGCTATTTCTGACGCTACAGCACCATTCTCAATTAACTTCGCTACAATTTCGAAAGTATTCTTATTAACTGTCTTGGTAGAAAAGCCATTTGTATCATCGTAGATCCCTGCTAGAAGCGCTTTTGCTGTCTGAACGCTAAAGTCTACATGCTCCTGGAATAGCTCAAAGACGATCTCACTAGTCGAAGGATAATTCTTACGAACATATAAAACTGCTTCCAAATCAGATTCGTAGATGTGATGATCTATTACAACTACTTTTTGTTCTGGCTGTAGAGGAAAGTCTCCTTTTGTTATTCTAGATTTTCTGTTTGCGTCGAGCACTATTATTAAGTCAAATTTCTGCGTAAAAACAGAATCTGATAAATTGGCTTGAATGATCCTCTTAGTACCTTCTAAAAATGAATAAGCGTGAGGGGGTGAGTCCTCTACAGCCATAGTTATCTCTTTATCTTTAAATCCTTTAAGAATCCAATATAGTCCGACCATAGATCCAATAGCATCAAAATCATGGTTAAGATGCGTGGTAAGCAATATATTAGCTGATTGATTAATGGTCTCTATTAATTCTTTACTTTCTTGCATCTTATTTGTTTAAATTATTAGAAACCCAATTAAAAATTTCAGGTACGCTAATTCTTTGCTGCTCCATGGTGTCTCGATCTCTTATCGTGACTGTATTGTCGTCTAAGGAGCTGTAATCAACAGTGATACACCACGGTGTGCCGATTTCATCCTGTCGTCTGTACATCTTTCCTATATTTCCAGCATCGTCGTATTCGCATGAAAAATTTTGACTTAAGTCATTATAGATTTTTCGTGCGAGGCTTTGTAGTTTTTCATCTTTTTGCAATGGAAACACTGCAACCTGTACTGGGGCAATATTTTTAGGAAACTTTAAAACAACTCGAGATTTTCCATTTTCCAGGGACTCCTCAGTATAAGCAGCATACATTGTAACTAAAACTGCTCTTGCCAGACCAAAAGAAGGCTCCAGTATGTGAGGAATATACTCTCTATTTGTTTTAGGGTCTTTATATGTTAAGCTCTTACCGCTTTTTTGTGAATGTGCTTGTAAATCAAAATCGACCCTATGTGCTAGTCCCGCTATCTCCGCCCAGCCAAAATCAAACTTGTACTCTGGATCGTAAGTTCGCTTTGAGTAATGTGATAGCTCCTCTTCTTCATGCTGTCTAAATCTTAAATCCTCTTCTCTTGCCCCTAAATTTAGATAAAAATTTTTCATATCTTCAAGCCATGTGTTCATAAGTTTTTCCCAATCTGCTTGCGGATCAATAAAGTACTCTATTTCCATTTGTTCTGTTTCAATTGTGCGAAAGATAAACTGTCCTTTTGTAATCTCATTTCGAAAGGCCTTTCCCACTTGGGCTATACCAAATGGAATACGCATGCGCACAGTATTTAAGACATTTTTAAAGTTAATAAATATTGACTGAGCAGTTTCTGGTCTTAGGTAAGCAAGATCTTCTTCATTTTTATCAAAGCCTGCATGGGTTTCAAACATTTGATTAAATAATTTAGGGCCAGCTAACTCATTTCCTTCTGGGCTCTTAATATCATTTTTTTCTATAAATTCCTTCATCTCTTCTAAATTCAGTGATTCCACTTTGATCTCCTGGTTATTTTTTTTTGCAAATGCCTGTATTAAATGATCTGCTCTATACCTTTTGTGAGTTACTTTATCTTCAACTAGAGCCTCATTAAAGCTATCTGTGTGACCCGAAGCCTCCCAGACTTCTTTTTGCATCAAAATCGCTCCATCTAGCCCTATAATCTCCTCTCTTTGAGTTACAAATGTCTTCCACCATAGGTCTGCTATATTCTTTTTAAGCTGAGTTCCGTACGGTCCATAATCGTAATTATTAGCGAATCCTCCATAGATATCCGAAGTCTGATATACAAACCCTCTTCTTTTTGCCCAAGCTACTATTTTTTCCAGAGTAACTTGATTTAACATTTTTAATCAGTAATAAATATTCTAATGTTAGGGTGAATTACCATCCTATGAGAGTAAAAAGTCCCTTATATAATCTAACACAGACCACTGCATTTAGGCTAGATAATATAAGGGACCCAGTTAATCAATTAGACTCCTCGTAATCTTTGATGCTCAACTAAAATTGTTTCAATTAAGCATCACATGTCGACGATAGTGAATTGAACGGGCGGTTCCACCCTACTTTCCATTCTCGCTAGAGTGTCACTTTGGAGCGAACAATGGACAAGCCCTATAATAATAGGACGACTTTTGAACGATATTAAATTGTCTCCAATACTTTTGCTGATTTTCACTGTAACTCAGCTCACTTAATAAATTCTAGCACAAGCTAGGATCAGGAATCAATCGAAGACCGTTCTCGCCTCTGATGGAATACCTCGAATGAGCTCAGGGTGTTTAGATTTTATCTCTTTGAATATAGCAGATGGCTGAAGCATTAAATTTTTCTTTGTAATCATATCCATCAATATATCAGGATCTTTCTCATATTCCTGCATCAGCATTTCTAACTTTTGAGTTGCCTGCTTGTTATCAAAATTTTTATAATACCCCCCGAGTTCTTTGATAATTATTAGAGCTGTCTCTTCTATCCCTAGCTCTGACGTGTCTATTATCAAATTATATTTTTTATTGATCAATTTTTCATCAAAAATATCTACGTTGAATCTCTTTGTCCAGTCTCGTCTTAAAACGTGATCACGCTTTTCAATATCCTCTTTTCGCTTGTCTAATTTACTTCTTTGAGATCTAGCCTTCAAAGATGCCTTTATAAAAATTTTAAAAATATTATTACTTTTTATTAAAAATCCTGCTGTTTTCCCTTCGAGCAAGGTGCGTCTTGTCGATTTTATTTTCAAGGCGATATAGTTTTCCCAAATATAGTCCCAGACTTCGTGGTATTTTTCAGCCCACAAATTAATCTCATTTGTCTTTGGGTCATACCCCATTTTCTCTATCCAATATTTTAGGACTCCCCCGGCGTAGATGTAATTCATATCTAGAATTAAAACAAGCAATCTGGCCTGCGTTGACCCACCAGAAGAAGGCCATCCAGAAACTATGATGTTAGAGTTTTCTAATTTATTCTTTTTGTTGTGCGATATGTTCATCGTGAAGGACTTTCTTTAACAATTGATAAGATTTTAATTCCTTTTCTAAGATATTTAGAATTTGATTATAGACATAATTATCTAACATATCGATATCCTTTGTCGTTGTTGTAAGTTTTTTCACTTGATCAAAGTCAGTGTTTTTAAGAAACTGAATGATTTTATAAAGTCTTTGCTGTTGTAGGGTATGAGTGCTTCGCTTCTCAGGTACACGTAAAAATCCTGATTTATCAAGGAGTTTTACTTCAAATCCTATGACTAGATTGCTAATTTGAGCAATATCATTACTAATTAAATCTAGAGTTTCTAGCACTGATCGCAGATCTTCATATAGGTCTTCGCCTAGCCCTGGGTCAGAATAGAATTTATTGATCAATTGTAGAATAAAGGAAACTGAAGCAATTTTAAGCATAGACTTTTTGTTATTTTGATAGGAATTCAACAGTTTGACCTCAGTGATTATGTCAAATGTCCTTCCACGAGCAAGACTGAAGCTGGCTCTATTTGCTAGATCTATTGAAGCTGACTTTCTAGACTTTGGCTTTCTGACACCTTTAGCAATGGCATTAATTCTTCCCTTCCCTTTCGATAACAAAGTAATTATTTTATCTGCTTCTGAAAAGTCTCTGAAATTGACTATTATTGCTTCTTGCGTATATATCATACTTAATTCTAACTCACACAGGGTAATAAAAAAAGCCCGCCAAAGGCAGGCCTTTTCATTTCAGTAGTTATTAAGGATTTGGCGTAAATCTCACATCATTACCTCCACCTGAGATAACTCGAATGAAGTAACCTTGTTTTTCCAATAAGTTGAAGTCATTTCCGAAAAGAATATCTCCCTCATACACAACATTTGTGTAGAGGCTGCTATCATATTTTGATACTGTATCAGCTGTGATTCCTTTAGATTTCATATCTTTTAGCAAATTTTCAGCTGTATATTGCTTTTCATTGGTATAAACCCCAACTAAGTTCCATCCGTTGCTTACCCTGAAAGGCACAGGTTCGTCAAACCTGTTTCCCTGTAAATTTACAGTTGCTACTTGATAGTTTAAGACGAAGTATCCCTGTCCGGGTATTATATTAAAATCATTCGAGTATTCGATATCGCCTTCTCTTTTTGTATACATCTGAAATCCAGAGTCTGTGTATCTGGCTATGTGCTTAATATCCGCACCTTGTTCATTAAAATGATCTATCAATTTACTTGCGGTATCAATACTCTGATTAGAAATAACTGGAAATGCTATCAAGCTCCAGCCGAGATTCAAATTATACGTGGCGACCTCAGATTCTTTTTTTATTTGAAGCTGGGTGTAGTCGATAAAGTATTCCTCGTCTGCATCTTTTATACCATTTGCGTTAGCATCGATAAATAGTCTGATTTCAGCTTTTTGAGAGCCTTCGAGGTTTACAGCTACTTCCGAAATAGATTGTTCAAAAGTATCGTCTGTATATATCTTATAAAAACCTGATTCCCCTACCTCCAGCTTGGCATCGCTATCTCCTAGCACCTGAGTGGATGCCACGGATACCACTGAGTCTTTTGGTTCTGGATTATACCCCTGATCTGGCAAAGGAGAATCCGAAAAAGGATTGCATGCAGGACCGTTAGTATTGGCCAGGTTACTTCTGTCCTCTTCACACTGACCATCACCATCTGCATCTCTGATCCTTATGAGCTCTGTTGGGCTCCCGTTATTGTAATATAGTCTACCAATATAAGCTCTCTGGTTACATTCTTTCCATTCGCATTGTCTACTTTCAGGTAGCATACTAGGCATATTAAATTCCCTTCTGTCCTTGCACTCGTATCTTCTGTCTGTTACTACTACTTCGCTTAAATCCAGTGGATTACATATAAGTTCGCCAGTATCAGATAAAGAGGTATTCTTTACTATACGAAGGGTACCTTCATGGCAAATCAGTAAATTTAGTGGTAAATAAATGCCACTTTCCTCAACCTTACACATGTTTACGGGAGAGTTAATCGACTGACTTGGTGTGCTTGCACTGCCCGTTTCTGGCACAACATTCCCAGACCCGTCATCTAGAGGTGGGCTGTTGCTACCAGTCTGACTGGAACCGGTAGATGGAGGTTGACTGCTAGACTGTCCTGTGTCTGATGCAGGTGTCTCTGTAGCAGATTTTTCTCCGCACCAGCAGTATGCATCATTTTTATAGGCCCCCCATGATAAACCACAGGCAGAATTTGACCCTGGTTCTCCACTGCGGCACCTGTCCGCGGCTATACAACCCACATTGTGAAAATATAAATAGCCTGGAGCGCACTTTTTGCTAGAACTCTGCTCTTGAGTCTGTGCTGCAGGTTGAGTCTGACCCTGTGTCTGTCCTTGGTTCTTTTTAACACAATCCTCTCGCTCGAAACAGTTTCCATACTGGGCGTAGTGCTGCCATTGCCCGTCGACACATTGATACATTAAGCAATCACTTTGCGAGTTACAGTGAAAGGACTCATCCTCTGCCCAACCATGGCATTTATTCCCGGCTGACACAGTTGGAATGAGGGAGCTATAAGATGTTTTAACTATTTCTCGTTCGACTATAAACTGATCAGCAGGTTTGTCGTATTGAGGATTAATATCATAGGTTAAACTACTGCCATTCTCATTCATTACCGTAAATTGCTCGATATCAGTTTCTTCATTGATCTCTAGATATTTCTGAAGGGCCACATCCTTTAGGGTATTTACATCTAAACTCCACGTAGCTTTCTCAGAAATATAATTTGATATGACTTGGCTTTTGATTGCGCCATCTTTATCTTTTACAACCATCTTTACAATAGCCTCTTTAGGTAAGGAGTCATCTGGATACTTTACATTTCCGTAAGCTGGATCAGGTAGTCTGAGCTCCTCTGTAACAGTGGGGGTGGTAAAGGAAACAAGTTTATTATCAAAAGCATCTTTATCTGTCGTTCCTAGTCCGCTTGCAATCCTAAATTGGTACTCAGTTTCTGGCTTTAAGGCTCTTACAGTAACATGATGCGTCCTACGCTCCTGGGAGCCAGACTCTTTTAATACATACATCCCTTCATTATTTTGCACCATATCTCTGTCATCATGGAAAGCTTCCAGACCGCGTTTAGACAAAACAGGTAATTTAGACCATGTGCCTTCTGATTTCTCGCGGACATAGACAATTCCTTCGCTTGGCTCATCGGTGTACCAGGTTATGGTAACACCTGAATCTGTAAGATTTGTGATATCAATATATTTGGGGGATACTGTCTCTACTGTTACTAAGTAAACTATTGCTGTCGCTGTTATAAAAATCAGAAAGAGAAGAAGGGCAACAAACGACTTAAACCTCCTACGGAGAAATGGCTTTCCCATCTATAATGAAAGTAAAAAGTTAAACTAGTATATACAGATTAATATTTTCTTTACGCTAAGTCAACAAATATCTGTATTGTTTGCTGGATGCTTTATTGACTTAGTTTTATCTTCGGTTTAACGTGTGTATTTCGAGTTAGCCGCACCTTGAAAAGCCACAGCTTCTGCATAAAACACATCCTTCGGCGTATTCCAGGTCTCCTCCACATTCCGGACACTCAAGCAAGTCTCCTGCTTTATTTTCAGCAGAGTATTTGGAATGCGCATTTTCTTCCTGCTGTGGTTTTATTTTTGTTGTACTTTCTATTGATGCTAATTTCTCCTCTAACTTTTCTTGCTCGGGTTGAGGCTGTGCTGGAGCAGTAGCTTCGACTTGAGGTTTATTTCCATTAAACATTTTAAACTGTTGGCTCTCGTTAAGGTGCTTCTTAAGTATCTTGGCAACCGCATCTGGGACAGAATATACAAAAACCCCACCAGGGTTCATAGTTGGCTGGCCAGATCTTATTCCCTGTAACTGGCCAATAATTTGTTCCACCTCTATTCCAGATCTTAATGCCATAGAGACCAGGCGTCCTATTGCTTCTATATATCCGGAAGTAAAGCTGCCACTTTTTCCAACACCCTGCAAAAATACTTCAAACATTCCTTGGTCGTCTTCATTGATTGTTACAAAGAGGTGTCCCTGGTTGGTATCAATTTGATAAGTGAAACCTCTGGTAATCTCAGGACGCTTCCTTGGCACTGCAGAATTTCTTAAGTTGGCTGACTGATCAGTTTGTTCTGTGACTTGCTGCTTTTGTTTGTCTTTGATGCCCACTTGTAAAGCTGGATCCTTGCTTCCATCACGGAAAATAGTGATCCCCTTGCACCCAAGATCATAAGCCAGTTCGTATACCTTAGCGATACTTTGCCATGTCGCGTCACTAGGCAAGTTAATAGTTTTTGAAACTGCGCTGTCAATGTATTTCTGAAATGCTGCCTGTATTCGAACATGCTGTTTGGGTTTTATTTCGTGTGTAGTTACAAATACATCTATAATCTCCTTAGGGATATTATATTTTATTTGTATTTCTGAAAGAGGCCTTCCGTTCGCTATGTCACTTAGTAGTCCCTCTGAGTAAAAGCCTTGATTCTTGGCTATCTGTTCAAATAAATGCTCTATGACCTCTTGATCCTGTCCTCCCATCGAATTCTTTCTTCTATAGCCTAGTGCGAAAATTGGCTCTATTCCAGGATTACAGTTTGCAATAATACTGATACTTCCTGTCGGGGCAATAGTAGTTGTGCGTGTATTACGCATGAATTTTTTATTAAACTTTGTATTCCAAGTACTTTCTTTAAATGCCGGGAAGTTTCCTTTTTCCTTCCCAATCTCCTCGCTTGCTTCTTGCGCCTTTTCTTGAATGAATTTCATAAGTGCCCTGGCAGCTTCATTAGCCTCGTCTTCGGCATATGATATACCAAGTTTTATAAGAAAGTCAGCAAAGCCCATAATTCCCAAACCTATATTTCTTGTTCTTTTTGTCATTTCCTCTATCTCTATTATGGGATAATTATTAATATCGATAATATTGTCCAGAAATCGGACACCAAGTTTAACAACTTCCTCCAAATGCTCCCAGTTTACTAGTTCAAGCTTTTTGTTAAGAGGGAGATTTTTGATGGAAACATCTTCTGCAAAGGGAAATCCTTTAATGAATTTGCTTACATCTATGTTGCCTAAATTGCATGTTTCGTAAGGAATCAGTGGCTGTTCTCCACAAGGATTGGTAGCGTCCATAGACCCTAAGCTGGGAGTTGTGTTACCCTTTTCAGCTTGATCAATAAAAAATATTCCTGGATCCCCGCTTGTCCATGCATGTTTAGCAATTTGTTCAAATACTTTTCGAGCATTAACTGTTTTGCAGACTTCGTTTGTGTGGGGGTCTATCAATTTCCATTCCTTATCTTCTTTAACAGCTTTCATAAATTTATTAGTGACTCCCACCGAAATGTTATAATGGCTCAGCCCTTCCAAGTCATCTTTTACGCCAATGAATTCTTCTATATTGGGGTGGCTTACATTTAATATAGCCATAGACCCTAATCCTCTTCCACCTCTTCCTTTTATAGTATCTTGGGCTCTGTTAAACATTTTTAAATACTCAAGTGGGCCTGCAGCATACTCTCCTGTAGTTGAAACCTTTGCATAAGTGCTTCGGATTGAGGAAAAGTTGAATCCCGTACCTACTCCTCTTCTTAGCATCTGTATATTTTTGTTCAGAGCGCTAAATATTGCATCTATGGAATCGCTTATCGGCAGGACTAGACATTTGGACATAATAGCATCAGGTCCTAGCCCAGCGTAGATTAATGTCCCTCCTGATAGAAACTCTCCTTTTGCCATGATATCATAGAACATTTTTTCATACTTTCGAGCTTTTCTTCCGTCATAATGCATTTCTGCTCCTGCCACATACCTTGCTATCCTTTCCCAGAGATCATTTGGAGTCTCTACAATTTCATCTTTTTCATTCCTTTTTAGTGCTCTTTTCTCTAACACTTGTATAGCATTTTGTGTCAGTTGGAAGTTTTCTTCTTGATGCGGTTTGAGCAAAATTTTTTCTTTTTCGGGCTTTTCTTCTATTTGGGTTTTTACTTCTAATACCTGTAGCTGTTTTGAACCGTCTCTGTATATTGTTATACCTTTGCATCCAGTTTCCCAAGCAGTTATGTAAGCTCGTCTTATATCATCAACAGAAGCGTCCTGTGGCAGATTGATAGTTTTGGACACAGCTGCATCTATATACTTTTGAGCTGCCGCTTGCATTTTGACATGCCAAGACGGTTCAATGTCATGTGTCACGACAAAAATTTTTCTTGCATGTTCAGGAATATCTTCTATGTTCTGAATGGAGCCCTCATTATTTGCTATTTGCTCCACCAATTCCTTCGAGTAGAATTTATGCTTTCTGGCATACTCTTTAAACTGTTCATTTACGTATAGCAATTGTTTATGATCTTCTTTGCCATCGTCTTGATAGAATCCTCTGTATTTATACACAAGAGAAAATACAGGTTCAATTCCACTTGAAGTATTGGCTATTAAGCTCAAAGTGCCTGTCGGCGCAATAGAGGTCATAGTGGCATTTCTAACCTTCTTTCCCTGTTTTCCCCACTTACTTCCTTTATATGCAGGAAATACCCCTCTGGTTTCTGCTAAGCGCATCGACTCTTTTTCTGACTCTTCCTGTATGAATTTAACTATCTTACTTACTAGGTTAACTGCTTCACTACTGTTATATGGAATCTGCATCTCATACAATAGAGTTGCCAATCCAACAACACCCAAGCCTAGTTTTCTTGTTTTTTCAACCTCTCCAGCTATTTTATCTAGTGGGAAGATACTTAAGTCAATCATATTGTCTAAAAAATGTATCGCCTTGTGTACAGATTGTCTTAGCTCTTTCCAATTGATAGTCTTATTTGTAGTTAAATGACTAGGAAGTACAATCGAACCTAAATTACAAGATTCATAAGCTCTCAATGGCTCTTCACCACAAGGGTTGGTAGCTTCAATGATCCCTAGTTCAGGTGTAGGGTTTGTTCTCTCAGCTGTATCAAGGAAAAATAGTCCTGGATCTGCACATTCCCAGGCTTTTTGACAAATCAAATCAAAAACTCCCCTAGCTGAAAGCTTCTTTACGGGTTTTTGCGTTCTAGGATTTATTAATTCATAATTTTCATCATTTTTTATGGCCTGCATGAAGTCATCGGTAATTCCGACAGAAAGGTTAAAGTTTCTGATTGAAGAGTCTCTACCCTTAAGGTTAATAAAGTCCAAAATATCAGGGTGGTTTACATTTAAAATTGCCATGTTTCCTCCGCCACGCTTTTTCCCCTGTAGAATATGATCGAATGATTGCGAAAAACTTCGGATAAAATGCAGAGGACCTGCTGCTACATTTGGGGTACCGCCGACATCATCACCTTTTGGGCGGATATGGGAAAAATTAAAACCTGTGCCGCCATTATTCTTCTGAACCAGAGCAGCTTCCCTCATGGTATTGAATATATTGTCAAGGCTGTCTTCTATAGGCAAAACAAAACAGGAAGAGAGTTGCCCTGTTCCATCTATTTCGTTTCCAGCTTCATACAAAACTCTGGCCCCAGGTAAAAATTTATTTTCAGATAATACTTGATAAAATTGTTTCGCTGTTTCTTCGTACTGGCCTTCGCCGTCTTTATATTTTTTATCCTCCCATGCAAGAGATGCCGCAACCCGCCAGAACATCTGCAAGGGAGTTTCAACTAAGTTTCCTTCGGAATCTTTTAAAAGGCTTCTTTTTCTCATGATTTCTAATGAATTCTCCGCTACTTTTGGTGGCTTCAAATCTTTAGGGGGATTTTTTATAAAGTCTTTTTTAGGTTTTTCCATAAGTTATAAAGAAATATAATTAATTTAAAATTGATATACATCAAGGTCATATCCGTTTAGAATAAGCTTAGACAACACTGGGAGCGTTTTCATCGATTCGTTGAGAATTTCACTTCTGTTTCTGTCCTTAGCAATTTTTTCAAACTTTATCATCAAAGGATTCAAGTACAGCACATCTTTAGCTGCATATTCGATCATCTCTTCAGACCAGTTCTTTGGTTCTATCTCCCATCTTGAATCTCCTTTTTCAAGCTTTTGGTAATGAGGGTCAATTAAAGATTTGATTAAGTTCGTTTTAGAGCTATTTTGGGAATTGGTCCATACGATTTTGGAAGCTATTTTTGTGTCGAAAATGTCCCCCCTAATATCTGTGCCAAAATACTTCATAAGCATAGGCATATCAGAGCTGAAAACATGAAAGATTTTTATAATATCTGAGCGAAGGAGCGTTCTTAAATCTTCATCGACTTTCTGCTGATACGTATAGACTATCTCAACCCGCTGCCTTTCGACCTCAGTAGGATCTTCAGAAGCAATTTGTACGGAACACAAAGCATCCCTGTTAATATTTAGACCCAGGAATTCAGCATCCAAGCTGATCCAAGAAGCTTTATCATAGCTATACTGAAGCTTGTCCGAAACTAACACCTCCTGCGCTACAATTTCATCTGGTTTATAGGGATTATTTAGATTAAATTTAACACTTCTATGCATTTGTTTTATTTAATATTTATTAATTTAATTGCTTCTCTAATAATAATACCTGTCCCTCTTAATAATTGAATGTTTTTTATCTTCTGAAAATCAAACCAAGCAACTTTTAAAATGTCATCGTGGTCATCATAATTATTTAATTGAGTATCTTGTGTTGTGCATAAGTAGTATAGTAAAAGCAATTGTTTATCATTTTCTATAAAGTTATGAATTGTTGAAAGTAGAGTTATTATATCTATGTTAATGCCAATTTCTTCGCTAACTCTTCTGATAAGAGTGTTCTCGGGATGTTCCCCAAATTGAACTATCCCTCCTGGTAAGGCCCATTTTTTATGAAACTGGGTGCCAGGATCGTTTCTTTGCTGTAATATTAATTTATTATTATTAATTATCACGCCAAAGCAGCCCCAAAGTTGTTGCATTCGTAATTATTTTAAATTTAAAACTTGTTTGTCTCTACTATTATCTCTATAGATTGTTAAGCCTTTTAAATTTTCTTTCACCGCCAGATAGAAGACCTTCTCTATCTCTTCCACATTGGAGGATTCATATAAGTTGATAGTTTTGGATACAGCATTGTCGGTATACTTTTGAAAAGCACCCTGCATTCTTATGTGCCAGCTTGGATCTATATCGTAAGTAGTTACAAAAACCTGTTTTATTTCCTCAGAAATAGCTTGAATATCTTTTAGTCCTCCTGTTTTTGCTATTTCCTTCATTAATTCCTTACTGTATATCCACTCAGCCTTAAGTCTGTCCTCAAATGCTTTATTTACAATTACCATTTCAGTATCCTCTCCTAGGGTTTCCATATTTCGTCGTATATAGGCAAGGGCAAAAGTTGGCTCTATTCCTCCATTTACATCAGCGACTAGAGAAGTAGTTCCATTTGGTGCTATTGTTGTAACTGTAGCGTTTCTCATATATTTCAAACCTTTTTTGTCCCATAGTGAACCTTTAAAATTTCCGAAATTACCTCTTTCCTTTCCTAACTCTATGCTGGCTTCACGTGCGGAAGCACTAATAAACTTCATGACCTTTTCTGCAAGCTGTATAGCTTCTTCTGTATTATAGGGAATCTCGAGTAAATACAATAAATCAGCCCAGCCCATGACCCCTAGCCCTACTTTTCTGTTACCATATTTTACAATCTGTTCTATTTCAGGTAGTAAATACTGAGAAACAGTTATTGTGTTATCTAAAAATCTGACTCCCGTCCGTACAACATAATCAAGTCTATCCCAGTTGATCTTCTTGGAAACATCATTTGTCGAAGAATCTTTAATAAAGAATTTAGACAGTACCACCGACCCTAAATTACATGCTTCATATGGAAGCAATGGCTGCTCTCCACACTGGTTTGTCGCCGTCATTTTACCAACGTTTGGCGTAGGGTTTCGTCTATTGATCTCGTCTATAAATATAAAACCAGGCTCACCACTTCTATGAATGGAGTCTGCAATTTTATGTAATAATTCTCGAGCATTCACAGTTTCACATACTTTGCCATCAAACTTTAATTCAAAGTTAGAGTTGTTTTGTGCAGCTTTTACAAACTCATCAGTAATTGCTACAGAAATATTAAAATTTGTCAGTTGGGAATAATCTTGCTTGGCCGTAATAAACTTTAAAATATCTGGATGATCTATGCGCAAGATCCCCATATGTCCGGCATGACGCTGTGAACCTCGGTTCATAATAGTTTCAGAGGAGAAGTCATAGAGCCTCATAAAAGAAATTGGACCACTGGCTTCCCGGCCGGTTGAACGTACAGGGTCTCCTTCCGGCCTCACTTCGGACCAGTCATAGCCGATTCCAGCGCCTCTTCTATGCAGTGTTGTTGTATTAGCCAAAGTACCATATATAGACTCAACTGAGTCGTGGATAGGCATAACATAGCATGCTGCTACCAATTCCTCTTTACCTCTATCAAGCAAGCTCATCCCTGACAAAAATTCCAAATTTGCCTGAATTTCATAAAATGAATCCTCTATATCATGTAGCCTTTGCTGGGAAGGCCTTTTGTATCCTTCTTTCTTATCTTTTGTATTAAGTTCCGCTGATGTTATAAATTTTGAAATCCTGATAAACATTTCTTGCGGAGTTTCAGTTGGAACTCCCTTATCATCAGCAGTCAAATACCTTTTCTCAACTATAAACTTTGCGTTATCACTTAATTTAGGTTTACTTTGAAATCGTTGCATCTGGCTCCAATAAAATATTATGTTAAGTTGAGTTTTTCCAAGGTACCTATTTCCCGCTTAAAGTCATCAATAGAATTAAAATCCTTGTAAACAGAAGCGAATAAAAGGTATCCTACTTTATCTAGTCTTCTAAGCCGTGTAAGAACCATTTTTCCTATGTCCGTTGATTTGACTATGGTAGTTTTTCTATTCAACAAGCGCAATTCTATATCAGCAATAATTTCATCTATTTGCTGGTCTGTGATAGGTCTTTTTTTTACTGCTTTTTTAATTGCCAGTTTCAACTTGCTTCGATCAAATTCTTGAAATCTCCCGCTTCTTTTTTCAACTATTAAATTAATATTTTCTATTCTTTCGTAAGTTGTGTATCTTTTTGAGCAGGACAAACACTCTCGTCTTCTGCGAATTACTCCTGTCTCTGTATTGTCTCTTTTATCAACTACTTTAGACTCTGTTGAACGACAAAACGGACAAAACATCTAACTTTTTCTAATAATATTAATAAGGAGACAGACAAAAGTACTATAAGCAGGTGCTTTATATATGCTGCCCCTTCATATACAAAACACAAGTCATTGTGTGTGAAACTAGAATACCTAACAATTTATTGTGTGTCAAGAATATTTACCTAATCAGTTAGGAACAGTCTTTGTTATGTATATCGACAATTTTGTATGTACTATTTTGCACTAAATTCTTTAGGACTCTGAAGTAAATTTTCTATTAATAATATAAAAACTATTCCTGATTTTAGTACTCTTATTTTTGAATACACGAAAACTCTATGCCTAAGATGTCTGTTTAAATAATTTCATTTATTGTAGAATAAAAATCAATGAAACTAAAAGTAAATCACAACTGGATTCACATAATTGGAATTAGTGGTGTCACAACCGCTCCTTTAGCTACGACTCTGCAAGATAAAGGCTTTTACATAACCGGATCTGATAGGAATTTATATGATCCCATCAAGTCATACTTAGAGAAGCAAGGAATAAAAGTTAACTTAAACTTTTCTTTCCAAAACCTTTTGCTGGGAAACGAGATGCCAGGCCTGATTATTGTGGGGAGTGGAATCAGCCTAACAAACAAAGAGTATTTGTTTGCCAAAAAGCAAAATTTAAATATAAAACACTTTCCGGAGCTTTTACAGGAACTAATCATTGATAAAAATTCATTGGTTATTACCGGAAGCTATGCAAAAACCACAATTACCTCAATGCTTGTGGACATTTTTAAAAGTTCACAAGTGGAAATCAGCTATATGTTTGGAGGACTACCAATCAATGAGGAACCCAGCATAAAGTTAAAAAATAATAAAACTAAACTGTCTATAGTAGAAGGGGATGAGTACATATCTTCAAGGTGGGACCAGAAGTCAAAATTTTTCTATTACAACCCATTGTACCTTGTGATAACAGGAGTACAGTGGGATCACGCCGATATTTTTAAGAATGAAAAAGAGTACTCCGACAACTTTAAAAAACTTGTAGAGCGCCTGCCAGACGATGGCATTGTTTTTGCCAACCTGGATGACATAAATGTTAAACAAATTTTGAAAGACAATAGAACTCAAGTCATAGATATAAGCTATGCCAAACTTGCGAGCTGGGCAAGCACAAATAATATAACTGTCAACCTTATTGGTGAATTAAACCTACAAAACGCAGTTATTTCAGCGAAGATAGCTGCTGAATTAGGGCTTTCTATGGAAACTATAAAAAGAGCTTTAAAACAATACAAAGGAATAAAAAGAAGGTTGGAAATAAGAAACGAAATCATAAGTAATGATTCACATATAGTAGTAATTGATGATTTTGCCAGCTCTCCCGCAAAAGTGGCGTCTTCTCTTAAGTCGATTAGAGATCATTTTAAGGAGCACTTTTTAGTTACAGTCTTTGAGCCGAATTTTGGAAATCGGACAAAAGAGTCCCTGAATCAATATGAAGAAGTATTTTCGGATACAAGTATCCTGCTATTACCGAAATTTTTACAAGTCAAATCTACAAAGTATCCAATAAGCGAAAATGATTTTAAGAATTTGTTAAAAACAAGCAAAATTGAAGTCAAAGTGTTCAAATCAATAAAAGAACTGGGGGATATAGTGAAGCTTTTAAAGAAACGAAATAGTAAAATAGCCATAGCATTTCTTTCAAGCCACGGCATGGAAGAAAGAATAAGATATGTAAATCAAATGCTACATGAACAGGAAAAAGCATAAATTTACAAGTACAAGAGATCTGTTGTTACAGCATGATTTTGTGGCAGACAAAGTTAAATCCACAAAATATATCACAAGAGAATTTCAAGACTATGGTTACAGATTAGCTGTAAAACTAGATGATCTGACACACAAGTCATTGTATATAAAGCTCGCAAAGACAGAAAAACGGCCACTTTTGGAGCAGGCATTAAGTTATACATTGGATTATCCGAAAGCACAGAAGAAAGCCAAGATATTCATGTGGAAGCTAAAAGAGATTAAAAAAGAGTTAAAAGAAAAGAAGAATATGAAAGACTCTGGAAATTTAAAATTATTTTAGAGCACAATTATGAATAAAAAATTTTTATTTATTGTAGTTTTTCCAGCATTAACTATCCTAGTTAGTTGTTTTCTATGTACTATTCTTCTACTTTTCGCTTTTTTTTCAAACAGGCAGACAGGTGAAACAATAACGGAAGATCGGGAAATAGAGGTATTTGAGGAGTTGACCTTCAAGGGCTACGGAACTATACACTTAACACAGGGAGAAAAGCATGCCGTGGCTATTCAGACAGATCAAAACACAATAAAAAAGATCACAACAGAAGTTGTAAATAATAAATTAGCTATAGACTATAAACGGAGTACTTTATGGCCTTTCGGGCCAATATTTTCTAATGGCAATATAAATATATATATCACAGTACCAAACTTAAGAAGTATTGATGTAGATGGTGCAGGAAGATTGCAGTCTGGCTATTTTAATACAGAAGCACTTATGATAGATTTGAATGGAGCAAGTAAACTATCTCTGGAGGATTTTTATGCAGATAATATTACTATAACAGCCTCTGGGGCATCAGAAATAAATTTATCTGGAGCAGTGATGAACCAATCCATCACTGTAGAAGGAGCTAGCAGCTACCAAGCTTATAATCTTACATCCCGAAACTGTAGTGTATCGCTTACCGGAGCCAGTAAAGCTGAAGTTTTTGTTTCTGAAGCTTTAGACGTAAAGATTAGTGGCGCGGGTAAAGTAACTTATAAAGGAACCCCTGCAGACATAAAGCAGGACATTAATGGTGTAGGGACAGTCGAAAAATTTTCTAATTAGCGACGTATTAAATTACTTAAAATAATAATAGCTATGACTAGAGATGAGGCTTTACAACTTTTAAATGAAATGGTTAGTAATGAGAATCTGAAGAAGCATATGTATTGTGTTGAGGCCGCAATGCGTACCTATGCGGAAAAATTTGGTGAGGATGTGGAGCAATGGGGGCTTGCAGGGCTGCTGCATGATGCAGACTGGGAGAAGTACCCCAATGACCATCCCAAAATAATTGTTAAAAAATTAGAAACTGCTAACATTGATAGTAACATAGTTGCTGCTATAGCTTCACACGGCAATAACAGTGAAGAATATGGCTGGGATAGATTTAAGAAAAGAGAGAGATTAATAGATAAAGCTCTCTTCGCTGTAGATGAATTATCAGGATTTGTAATTGCTTGTGCCTTAGTAAGGCCGGATAAATTAGATAACTTAAAGGCTTCTTCAGTTAAGAAAAAATTAAAAGATAAAAGTTTTGCAGCACAGGTAAATAGGGAAGATATTTATCTAGGGGCAGAAGAGCTAGGGGTCGAATTAGAAGAGCACATAAATTTCGTAATAGATGCGCTGCAATCAGTTAAAATAGAATTAGGATTTTAAACTATGGTGAGCGTTTTATTAACTTCTTACAAGGAACCAAAATCAGTAGGAAGAGCTATCCAAAGCATAGCTGACTCAACTTACTCTGGTTATAAAAAAAAGCTAGAAATTATTCAAATAAGCCCAGATACGGAAACACTAGAAGCAGGGAAACATACTGCTGATAAGTACCCCTATATAGAGTACATACAAATAAAAGATCCTAAACAAGGCAAGCCGGCTGCACTCAACTTGGGTCTACAAAAAGCAAGCGGCGATATTATTATTTTTACAGATGGTGATGTATATTTCGGTAAAAATGCTGTTAGATACCTAATAGATAAATTTAAAGAAGATGAGAATATAGGAGGTGTGTCAGGTAGGCCAATCTCAAGTGATGCACGAAATAGCATAATGGGATATTACGGGCACTTGTTTGCTGATGCAAACCATTATAGAAGAAGAATTGATCTGGAAGAGGCGCCACGAGAAAAAAGTAAAATTTTTGTCAAAAAACACAGGTTCTTCCCACTTAGTGGGTATATTATGGCGGTAAAGAAAAATCTCATTGATTTCAATCTTCCACCAGATGTTTTGGTAGATGACGCCTATGTTTCGTATCAGATATTTAACAAGGGATATAAACTTGCGTATGAACCACAAGCATATTGCTATATAAAATACCCAAACACACTAAACGATTATTTTAAGCAAAAAAAACGATCTACCGGCGGCTATATTCAACTCTGGGAATATGGTATTGTGAGTGAAGATACCAAATCCAGAAGTCCCTGGCATGAGTTGGAGCTATTCTGGTTTCCTTTTAAATATGCATCCAGCATCAAAGAATTTTTATGGTCCGTGCTATTAATCCCTATCAGGGCATTATTATGGGGACAGATAATTTGGGATCAGAAGATTCGAAAAAAGAATTTTGACGAAGTCTGGGTCAGAGTTGAAAGCACCAAATAATATTTTACCTTCTACCCTCTTTTGCTTATAATTAATGCGAATTAAACAGTTAATACTAATATGAGTGAGACAAAATCGACTCTAGCACAAATAAGGCAGGAAAGACTTTTAAAGATTAAAGGGTTAAGGGAAATTGGAATCAATCCCTACCCTTCTAATGCACAAAAGGACGTAAGTAACATAGAGGTAGTAAGTAATTATAATCAGTATGAAGGAGGTCATGTATGCCTTACGGGCCGAATTATGTCATGGAGAGAACATGGACATATTATTTTCGGACACATCCAGGACCAAACAGGAAAAATTCAACTTTATATAAAATCTGAAACCCTGTCACCAACTTCCAAGGATAAGCAGACACTTGGTTTCCAGGACTTAAAGCTGTTAGATATAGGGGATTTTGTTCAAGCGTGTGGAACAGTTACTAAAACAAAACGGGGAGAGATCTCTCTGCTCGTAGAGGAGCTTAAATTGTTAACTAAGGCAGTAAGACCTCTGCCGGAGAAATGGCAAGGACTAAAACAAAAAGAGGAAAGGTTTAGAAGACGTTATCTAGATATGACAATGAATCCTGATACAAGAAAAATATTCGAGAGACGGGCCAGATTCTGGGAAGCTATTAGAAGCTTTTTGTACAAAAAAGGTTTCATCGAAATTTATATACCAGTGTTAGAACATGTAACAGGAGGTGCAGATGCCACACCCTTTGTAACACACATGAATGCCCTAAACACTGACTACTACTTAAGAATCTCGCAAGAACTCCCATTAAAAAGATTGATAGGCGGAGGTTTTGAAAAAGTATTTGAGATCGGACCTAGATTCAGAAATGAGGGAATAAGCGATGAACACCTACCAGAGCATATTGCTATGGAATATTATTGGGCATACGCTGACTACAAAAAAGCCATGAAACTTAACACTGAAATGTACAGGCATATAGCGGAGCAGGTATACGGGACACAGAAGTTTATTATTAACGGAATGAAGATCAATCTAGCAGATGAATGGCGAGAGATTGACTTTATCAAAATAATGCGTGAGGCTTTTGGGATTGATATCTTTAACTCGACAGTGAGGGAGCTAAAAAAAATTGCGGGACAAAAAAAGATAGAGCTTGGGAATGATAATAATAGGAATAGGCTGCTGGATACCCTGTGGAAAGAATTACGGAAGACTATAACTGGACCTGCTTACTTAATCAACGAGCCTAAGTTTTTATCTCCTCTTGCAAAATCTAAACCTTCTGATGAAAGAATTACAGAAAGATACCATATTTTAATAGCAGGTAGTGAGCTTGGCAATGGCTATAGTGAACTAAACGATCCCATCGATCAATATCAAAGATTCTTGGAGCAACAAAAGCTGAGAGAAGAAGGCGATGAAGAGGCTCAAATGATGGATATAGATTTTATAGAGATGCTAGAGTATGGCATGCCACCTACTACAGGTTTTGGCCTTTCTGAACGTGTTTTCTGGTACTTTGAAGGCTTATCTGCGCGAGAAGCAACACCTTTCCCTCATATGAAAGCTGACATGGAGGAAACTACAAAGGAAATATATCCAGAATTTGTCAAACTTCAAACAAAAGAGCAGTTTGAGCTGATCGAGTCTACTCTAGCAGGACTTGGAGAGAGTAGTATTGTTACTATGAATCAAGAAGTAAAGAAAGACTTTCAAGGCTTGAAGTTTGGATACCTGGTTGTAGACCGTCTCAAAATTGGCCAAAGTAACGCCATGATTCAAAACTTCAAAAAAGAAATTGAACAATTAGTTCAAAAACGATACCGAGACAAGGCAGCTATCAAAAAATCTTTGAACCTTGAAGGTTTTAGAGTTATCTATGATGAGCTTGGAGTAGACCCAAGAAGCAGATTAAACAGTGCGGAGGCTTTAATTAGACGAGTCGTAGACGATAAGGGGTTTTATGATGTTAATAACCTAGTAGATGTGTATAACACTATTTCAGCATACTTGGAGCTACCCATGGCTGCATACGATATCCAAAAAATAAAAGGGATGGTTGAGCTTAGATATGCCCGTACTGGAGATGAAATAATAAAAATTGGAGAGACCAAGCCTGCTCAAATTAAGGTTGGTGAGCTAGTTTACGCTGATGAGGCTGGCCCGATTTGCTTAGATTTAAACTATAGAGATGCTGATAGAACCAAAATAACCGAATCTACAACAAAAGCGCTCATCCTTGTTGATGGACATCAAGAAATTACGAGTAAAGAGATCCAAAAGAGTCTAAGAAATCTTAGAGATTATATAGAGAAGTTCAATATTGGGAAGGTAATCGGTTATGGATTATCTGAATAAAGCAGATCTACGACATCGCCTAATGGCAGACAGAAACAGTCTGACTCCTGAAGATACAGCTAAAAAAAGTAAAAAAATTTCACAAAGCCTAATAAATACTTTTGACTTTAAAGCTTTTAAAATAGTACATTGCTATCTTTCCTTGGCTAAAGAAGTGAATACACAATTTATCCTGGAAGCCATACGAAACGTAAATTCTTCGATAAAAATATGTGTTCCTATAATTTCTGGACAAGGTTTAATTCATTCATTTATTACTCCCCGAACTTCCTTTATTAAAAATTTATATGGTATTCCGGAGCCTAGGCAAATTAAGCCTGTTGACACCAAATTGATAAATCTCGTTATTATTCCTGTATTAGGCTTTGATAGTTCCGGAAATAGGCTAGGATATGGGAAAGGTTATTATGATAAGTTTTTATCTAAACTAACTTCAAACACAACAAAAGTAGGACTGTCTTTTCAAATTAATCATATCAAAGAAGAAATTCCTGCTGAACAATATGATGTACCTTTAGATTATGTACTGACTGAAGAACGGACTTATAAATCTATTCTTTAACCTTCAATATTTTAATCCATAGATTATATTTAGATAGTAGGTATTAAATGTTATAATTATCAGTCTCATAGGATGCCGTGGTGGTGGAATTGGTAGACACGCTGGTCTTAGGAACCAGTGCCCTAAAGGCGTGGGGGTTCAACTCCCCCCTACGGCACCATTAATGCTTTCTTCTTGTTCTCTCTAAAATCAACCTAAGACCATCATTGCCACCGTATTTTAATGATTCACTTATCCTTGCTATGGTAGCTGAGCTTGCACCCGTTTGTCTTTCAATACTGACGTAAGACTCTCCCTCAAAAAGCATCCTCGCGATTTTATATCTTAGCACTAAATTCTCCAATTCTTTGGCTGAGAATAAATCCTTTAAGTAATTTTTCGCCTCTTGAGAATTTCTGACTTTAAGGAGAGTTTTTGCGAGTGTGTCTAGATTTTTATCAAATTCTTTATCATCCATTCTTATAGATTAAGAAGTAAAATAATTTTATCAATCTAAAAATTATTTACTTTATTAAAGCGTAAAACACTACCAGACGTCAAATAAAATAGAAATACTCGGCTTTATAAGCCTTTATAAGTCGCACAATATCTTGAAAAAATTATCTTTTTCTGGTTAAATTACGGAAATTACTTAAATACATGTCTATAGACCGCTTACAATATACTCCTGAAGAATTTTTCCAGCACGTTGGTTTGCAGATAGTTGAGGAAAAAATAGATTATAACGATTATGCCCCTCTTGATAAACTTTTGCAAATGGGCATCGAGAACCTCCCAAAGAAAGCCTGGGAGAGCAGAACCTGTCAACCTAGCGTTACTACATTGTGGAGAGATGGATATGAAACTGAACCTATCGCAGCTATGCATATGTATAGAGTGGCATCTTTAGTTGAAATCTTTGCAACAATTGCTCATCAAGTACAGCCATACTTAATTACATCTCAGGAACATATTGCTGTGATTACTGATGCCGCGTTGTTGCATGATATTGGCAAAACGCAACCACAAATTGCCGCACAGTTGTCAAAAATTTTCCCTACCGGGGAAGACATCGCGCAGTTAAAATTCGCAAGATTTATCCATCCTATAGTTAGTGCTGAAATGATCAAGCAGGCAGGCTTAAATAGCTTAATACAGGAAATAGCCTTGAAACATCACGAGAAACCAGATGGGTCAGGATTTCCAGCTAGCTTAATAAACGAGGATATCCCTCTAGAGGTCACTCTGATAAAAATATGTGATGCAATTGATTCAGGTAGTGCAGATAAGCCATGGAAACATCCCAAATATCGATCTCCCTTGGAAGCTCTAGAAAACATTCTACAGGGATGTGATGGAACAATTAACCCTGTTTTCTACCCCTCTCTTCTTATATTTTTTAAGTGGGCATCCCGACCAAAAGCACAGGATCTACTAAATGCATTAATGTCTAGGACCCATTACAATGGTTTCACTTACAGATCTAACGTAGATTAATCTATGCTAGAATACTTATCTTATTAAATTTGTAGGACCATGTACAAACCCGATACAACTATCTTAAAAAAATACGCTGACGTTTTAGTAAAGTTTGCTCTTAATTCAGGCAAAGGCATTAATCCAGAAGAAGTTGCCTTGGTGTATGTTCCAGACGTTGCTAAACCTCTACTGGTAGAATTAAATAAAGCAATACTGGAAGCAGGAGCTCATCCGATACTAAGAATACTGCCAACGAATATAAGTAGAGCTACTTACGAACTTTCAAATGAGAGTCAGCTCACCTTTTTCCCACGGAGATATCATAAAGCTCTTACAGATCTCATAGACCATCAAATTGGTATTATTGCTGATACTAATCTACAGGAGCTAGAAAATATAGATCCTAAAAAGATTATGTTGGCACTCGATGCCAGAAAGACTACCAGAGAATGGCTCGAGGATAAAGAGTACGCAGGTAAATTTACTTGGACGTTAGCACTCTACCCAACATTAGCCATGGCAGAAGAAGCAGGTCTGACTCTTGAAGAATACTGGAAACAGGTAATAAAAGCTTGCTTTTTGGATCAACAAGATCCTATCCGAGAGTGGGACAAAATTTTTATTGAACAAAAAAGAGTTAAGGCAAAATTGGACAAAATGAATATCCAACATCTACATATAAAAGGAAGGCAAATTGATCTAAAAGTTAAAATTGGGGAAAAAAGGAAATGGTTGGGAGGAGGCGGTAGAAACATTCCAAGTTTTGAAATATTTATTAGCCCAGACTGGCGTGGAACCGAAGGATATATTTATTTTAACCAACCTCTATACATGTACGGGAATAAAGTCCATGATGTCTTCCTTGAGTTCCAAAAGGGGAAAGTTATAAAAGCTCATGCAAAAAGAGGAAATAAAATACTCCAAGACATGATATCAAGGAGAAACGCAGATAAGTTAGGTGAATTTTCTCTAACTGACAAACGTGCTTCTAGAATTACAAAATTTATGGCGAACACATTATATGATGAAAATATCGGAGGAAGGTATGGGAATATGCATATTGCACTGGGTCTAGCTTACAAGGAATCTTTTACAGGAGACGTTACCAAATTAAAGAAAAAAGACTGGAAGTTGTTAGGATTTAATCAATCTCCTGAGCATAAGGATCTAGTCACTACTGCCGATAAAACTGTGATTGCTACGCTGCCTGATAATAGCAGGAAAATAATTTATAAGTCAGGAGAATTTGTCATTTAGAAAATGATTGGCTCAGAATCAGGAGCATTCATTAGTGGATTGTTCTGTAGAATCTCATTTAGATCTTTAGTCAGATCATACTCGCGCCTTTCAGCTCCTATTTCGCCGTAGACAATAGTAATTCGCTCTAAGTCGGTATTTCTTTTATACCAAGGAATCATTTGAAGTTCTACTTCATCAATAACCTTATAACCAGGAAAGGTTACCAGATACGCATCGGTTTCTTCGCTATAATCAACAGATAAATCCTCTGACGCTGGGGCTTCTCCATACTGCTCAGCTATCTTTATGTTTTGTTCGACTTTTTTTGTCTCCTCTCGATCACTAATGAAAATAACCCAAAGAGCTGTTGCAACAACTAATAGAACACCTGCTACCAGCAAATATTTTTTTAATTTTTGTGGATCATCAAAGTCTAAGTTCATTTTGTACTATTTAATAAATCAATAGCCCATTGTAAATCGGCCATTTCACCTGAGTTTTCATCATAGACGTATAAATTACAGCCAGGGACACTAGTATCTCTAGCGCCTGATATTCCTTGAATCTCAGCTAGTCTATCCCAGACCAAGAAAACTTTAGTAGAAAATGTTCTATTTGTTTGAATTGGCCCATATGGCTGTAAATAAGAACCTGGTTTTCTCTGGTCAAACGAATACAGAAATGAACATCCAGGTAATCTTCTTAATACACAAGCAAGTTCTTCATCGAAATTCTGTGGTGGTGGAACGCAAAAGACTCCACACCCAAATACATCACTTTTTATATCTGTACGTTGGTTCTTATGTACCGGATTCAACCCATTTTCTGCCAACCAGATAGCAATGAGCCACTGAAATGGAGTATCCGTATCCGGAGATTCATTCCACATTTTATCCATAAACAGGTCTATCTGGTCTTTAGAATAATGAGTATTAGTACTGTACTTACTGCCCATTGCACTTATATTTCTATCAGCTAATTTTTGGACCCAGTCTTTAATTCTATCTCTGCAGCCCGTATCGCAATAAGGGATATTAACAGGACATGCGTTTAATAACTTTGATTCTAGTTCATCAGGAGATAAATTTTGATATTCTTTCCCGTCTGCCTGATCTCTAGAGATTTGACTGCTCACACCGCTGCTGTCAACATAATAACCCGGTCTCCCATCAAGAGTGATGCATTCGGGGTCTTGGGTACTGGAAGGTGCTTCTGTCTCGTCTGAAGTAAATTGTCCTTCTCCTAGGTACCTAAGAGGATTTACTGTACAGTTTTCATCATAGTACGTGTAGCAGCCTTCCCTTCTTATTTCAAAGTGCAAGTGCGGACCAGAGGAATTTCCTGTATTTCCTGTATATCCAATCACTGTCCCCTGTTTGATGGTTTGGCCTGGGGTAAGATCTACTTTATCTGATAGATGAGCATATAAACTATGGAAACTCCCATGATCTATAACTATTAAACCACCATAGTTACCAGAGCCCAGTGCTTGTTCCATCAGTCCTGAGCCAGCATATAAACCATTACTTGTGCCTCTTTCATCTCCATTAACATTAAAGTAATAAACTGTTCCATCTGCTGTCGCTCTCACCGGAGTTCCTACTGAAACTCCCCAGTCAATACCTGGGTGCGCTCCTGGAATATAATTTTGAGTCACTCTATTTGGAACAGGGTATATTAAAGCACCTGCTGCAAGTTCTATAGGACTTACTGGCGTGCCATCACTCCCAGAGTCCTCACCAAAAGGAATACATTGCAGAATATTTGTGCAGTAAATTCCTTCAAGATAGTTACTCTGGCAAAGCCATTGCTGGAAAGGATCTATATGCGATTTTGAAGCAATGCAGTCTGTAAAGTTAATGAACTCGACTAAACTATCTCTATTATTAGCTGCGTCACCTGTATAATTTATAGCTTTGAGGCTTTTGGATATTTTATCTAGATCCGCACACATAAATAAGTTTGTAGGATAACTTAAGATATCAGGTAACTCCTCTAGTGATCTTTCTAAATAATGGTCATCTGTCTCAACAGCAAATTTATCTGTAAAATCCTTAATTGTGTTATGCATATTTTCAATATAGTTACCGTTTTTCATCTCTGTATAAACCAAAGACATCCTTTTTGACATATGAACAGATTGGCCAATCCAAGGGATAGTATATTCAGCTGCCCCTTCTCCCTGTCCCGTAACACTCATAGTACCGGTGTTAGGGTCAAAACTCCTGTTTGGCGCTATGGGATATGAAGAGCCAACATATTCGTTCATCACACATTCCGGGGAATCGGTAGCAAGGGGGGACATGTAGTTTTCTCCTTTTCCCTTATTCCCATCGTATAAGGTTCTTTTCATAGTTATTTGTATTCCTGCTTTATCACGATGAAGAATATGGAAAGAACCCTGTAAAGGGAACAATTCTGCTTCTTCCTTCCATAATTCTGCCAGCGCTTCTCCTCCCCCAACAATTTCTAAAGCATCTGTGGAAGGCCATGAAACTCTAAGATAAGGTTCGCCCGGATCTTTTGATTCACCCAAATAAGCATTGGGGTTAGGTTCTCTAAGTATTGCAAGTATTTCAGGGTCATTTGGATGACTCCTATACCTTGCCTGTTGCTCAGGAGTCAACTCTGGTGGACATAAATAAACCGCATTGGCTGTTCCTCCAACATCTATAATACCTCCTGCTATAGCACGACAGATATTGCTTCGATCGTAAGTGTAATCTAGCCTAGCGCCATTCTCATACTCAATAATTTCAGGACCACTAACGGAGTCTGTTTTTTCTATCCTATTAACCGTCCCTCCACAATAACTCTTATTGTCTTCCAAGTCTCTATCGCCCGATTTTAAAGTTTGTTTTAATCTTGCACTAGCTTCTTCAAAGGAGACAGGAGGGCTTTCAGGCTTAACTGGAGTAGCAAACCTAGGCTCTAGCACTAGAGGATCTTCAGACCCTGGCTGGAAGTTATTGTGCCTCCATATCATGCAGGCTATAGCATTTCCTAAAAGAGGCATGCTATAAGTAGTTCTTCTCAAAGACTCATTGTAATTAAAATTCCCTGATCCGTCTATATATTTAAGAGTACCTGCAAACACTTTTGAGAAATCTGGATAAATATCTCCAACACCGAATGCAGTCTGCTTGTCTATCGCACAGGGGGCCAAATATGGATTACTGCTCGTGCCAGCGTATGGTTCTCTCTCCGAATCAAAATAACTACTATTAGTCATCCAGTTAAGTAAAGAAAAATTTGTGACTTCTGTTGTTATTATGGGGTTAGCGAACCAAATTTCTTTCCCATTTACAACTTCTTTTTTCATAGAGACCCCTGCACACAAGCCATTATTGGACGTACATGGCCCAGGCTCCGTTGTTAGATTCTTAGTTTCGCAGCTTTGTAAGCCAGGATATTTGTCGATATAAGGCATCTCGCAACTGAGAGTCTGATCTCCGATTTGTGAACATGATTCAAATAATTTATCCCAAATATCGTGAGGAATTGGTTCATTCCTTATTAATCCGGTCGGATCATAGTCCCAGCCCCAAGGAGTAAATATATGAACTCCGTCCAGGACATCTAAGTGTTGTTCTAATAGCGCTGACATAGCACCAACATAATCCTGTCCGGCTACACCATTAACAACTGCAGCAGCATATAGAGAAATTTTATAGTTTGA
>CAYMJM010000002.1:0-29730 GCA_964391325.1 uncultured Candidatus Saccharibacteria bacterium
CCAGGATTTGATGTGTCTTCTATAGTTAGTTGCGGAATTAAAAACGTCGCAGGTACTTCTAGTTGTGGAGGTAGCACTATTACGCAACAGCTAGTTAAGCAGACTGTGCTTACTAGTGAAAGGAGAATGGAAAGGAAATTTAAAGAACTAATTTTGTCCTTGCAAATAGAAAGGTTATATACCAAAGATCAAATTTTGACTATGTATTTGACAGTTGCTCCCATGGGAAGCAATGTATACGGCGTGAATACAGGGGCAAGATTTTACTTTGGGAAAGACCTCAAGGATCTTTCTCTTGCTGAGGCAGCTATATTGGCCTCTTTGCCTCAGAATCCTAGTATTTTATCCCCTACTCTATCTACTGATCCAGAGAGGTCGGGGCCGATGCTTAAGGCTAGGCAGGATTATGTGCTGAATCAGATGCTGAAATATAAAGGTAAAATAAATGGAGCTATCGGAGATGAGAATTTTATTACAGAAGAATCTATTGAGGCTGCAAAAGCTGAAGAGATAGTTTATCAGAAGCCCACAATTGACATCAAAGCTCCTCATTTTGTGTTTTATGTACAAAAGCTGCTGCAAGAGCGGAACTATAATGGAGGACAGCCATTTACTCTGGCTGAGCTTGAAACTGGTGGTTATAAAATAACTACTACCTTGGACTATGATCTTCAGCAAACAGGAGAGGATTTTGTAAAAAACGATGGTGTAGGTGTGTACGGTGCTAGGTATGGAGCACAAAATGCAGCGCTTGTAACGCTAAGACCTCAAACTGGAGAAGTTTTAGTTTATGTAGGCTCTAAGGATTATAATGGAGATAAAGAAGGGAAATTGTTTGACCCTAAAGTTGATATACTCACTTCCCTACAGCAGCCTGGATCTTCGGCAAAGCCTATTACTTACTACAATGCGTTTAGAGATGGAGTTGCTGCACCCGGCACTCAATTATTGGATATTCCTATTCAAATCGGGAATTACAAACCGAAGAATTCTGATGGGCGCTTCACTGGGATGCATAGTGCCAGAAAACAACTAGTAGACTCAAGAAATATTCCGGCTATTATCCTTTTGGAGTCTTTAGGAGTGAATAAATATCTAGAGACATCTAAAGACATGGGGTATACTACTTTTGGTGATGCAAGTCAATATGGCCCTTCTATCACTCTCGGCGCTGCTGATGTCAAGCCTGTAGAACATGCTCAAGCATTTGGAGTTTTTGCAAACGGTGGAGACTATGTCGAGCATGAAGTAATACTCAAAATTGAAGATAAGCAAGGGAATGTAATATATGAGCTTGAGTCAAAGAAGACACAGGTAGCTGATCCTAAACCGCTGTATTTAGTAAATGACGTGTTATTAGGAGTTCCCTCAGCTACTCCAAATCCGTTCAGTGGAGATGGGAGACAAGTTGCAGCGAAAACAGGTACTTCAGAAGATCAACGGGATACATGGTATGTAATGTACAGCCCAGATTTTGTAACAGTTGGATGGTTAGGGAATAATGATAATACTGCCATGAGAGCGGGCTCTTTTGGTTCTACGAGTGTCAAACCATGGGTACAGTCATTTATGAGTTCTATTCTAGCTTATTTCCCTGAAAAAACTGAGTTTAGTAGACCGGCTGGAATATCGAGGCAGGCAATTTGCAGTGGAGAGGGAGCTGAAAAATTTTGCAGTGATGGTGTTGATCTAGTTATAGAGGGAAAAGTGCCCCCTACTTATATCACAAAGCAGTCCTTTCGCGTATGCGACGATCAACAAGATAGAATAGCACGTGATATTGATGAAGTTACTGGGCATGCCGTGGATAAGGAATTTTCTACTTATCTGATGCCAGCCAAGGACCTGCAGAGATTTGCTGATGCATACTTAGAGAGCAAAGGAATGGTTTTTCCAACAAGAGAATGTTCTGTAGATAGAAGTCCTAATAAGGGCAAACCTTGGGCTGAGATAGGTAATCCTACAGCTGGGTCTACATATTCCGGTAATCTAGATATAAACTTCAATGCTTATACGGCAAACGGAGTAGTAACAAAAGCTATTTTGTATATTGACGGTACTCAGATACGGGAAGTTAAAGAATTTCCTTACTCTGGAAATATAGCATTAGCTTCATTTGAACAAGGTGAGCATACATTTAGGGTAGTTGTATATGATAGTACAGGTCAAACAGGAGAAAACTCTGTGAAGTTTACTATTTCCCGTGGGGGATATACGATAGATAGTCCTTCCGGATCTGGTCCATTTTCTGGAACAATAGGGGTTACAGCTTCTTACCTTGGAGAAGGAACTCCTGCTTCTCCTAAGCTGTGTGTTGTTGGGGGTAGCTGTATGAATATGACAGAAGAAGACGGGGTGTTCAAGACTAACTGGACCCCAGGAAAAGCTGGCAATTATACTATTTATATTCAAGATAGTAATGGAGCTACCAGCCCTCACAAGCAAGTCATAGTAGTGTAAGATTGATTGTCTCTAAGCTCTATGTTCAGCCTTAAACTCTTTACTAAGTATGTTTATTACCTTGGCAAGTGTTTCGTTGATCTGGTATTCTTTGAGGGTTTGGTTAGGTGCTCTTAAAGTAAGATTGAATGTTACCCCTCTTTTATGCTTGTTGTGGTAAATGTCCATCAGGTCTATGCTCTCTATGAAATCAATTTTCGACTTTTTGATAGTATCTAATATTTTACCTATCTCTGTTCGCTCTTCTACCCAGAAGCTTAAGTCTCTATAAACAGCTGGAAACGAAGATATAGGATGATAATCAGGATCTAAAGATATATCTTCCAATATGGGATCTAGTTGGATTTCCAGTAAGCTGACCTCTCCAGCAATGTTAAAATTGTCTTTTACTTTAGGGTGAATATTGCCAATCACACCAATCACCTGGTCTTTATAAATAATATTTCCACTTTGTGCAGGGTGATAGCTTCCTGAGATATGCTTGAAATTATCCTTTTTTGTGCTCTCTACTCTAGTAGCTCGTCCAAGTTGATATTTTTTTATTAGAGCATCCAAGTATCCCTTAATTATAGAGTAAGTTGGGCCGGCGAAGTTATAATATCCAATCACGAGGTGGTATGGCTGTACAGGCAGTCCTTCTTTATTTTTTTTGTCCTTGTATGCCACTTTGGAGATTTCGAAGAGAGCAAAGGCATCCTTCTGATTGCTCAGGTTGAATTTGATTTTATCTATTATTGAAGCAGTTAGGCTGTTGCGCACATGGGATAGCTCAGGATTCAAGGGATTTTTTATTTTTATATTTGTTGTTAAATCTAATTGGGCTCTTTTAGCTAGATTCTCCCCTATCATAGAATAAGTATATATTTCGTTTGCTCCGTATTTGCTCAGAGTTAGTTTGAGGTCTTTTAACTTCAATTGATCAGGATTACTTTTGACAGGGGTTAGATCTCTAGTTGGTACCGTTGGGGTAAACTTATAATACCCGTATATCCTAGCTATCTCTTCAAGAATATCTTCTTTTATTTTTAAATCTCTTCTGTAACTGGGAATAAGTAATTTAATTTTATTTGACTGATCAACTACATTTAGTATGTTTTCTTCTATTTTCTCATCTCCCAATACTTTAATGTGTAAGTTTTCCAATATATCTACGATACGTTCTTTTGTTAGATCAATACCTAAAATTTTAGGTACACTGTTTAAATCAAATAAGAGCTCTACATCCTGTGAAGGTTTTGGATAAATATCTGTGACATCTGAAGCTATCTCACCTCCAGCGATGTCTAAGATCAAATTTGCTGCTACTCGCAGACTATGATCCACACTTGAGGTGTCCATTCCTTTTTCGAATCTCGTGCTTGCCTCAGTCCGCAGGCCCAGTTCTCTTGAGGTCCTCCTTACACTGAACATATCCCAGTTCTCTGCTACTAATAATATATTTTTTGTACTTTTGTCTATTTCTGTGGAGATGCCGCCCATAATTGCGGGAATTGCAATTACTCCTTTGCTATCGGCTAGAACAATATTTTCTTTTTTCAGTTTTCTTTTTTGTCCATCAATTGTAGTAAGCTCTTCGTTGTTTCTAGCCGTCCTAATAATGATTTTATGACCATTAATTTTGTCATAATCAAATGTATGTGTAGGTTGACCTATATCCATCATAATGTAGTTGCTGATATCAACGATAGTGTTTACTGGTCTGATCCCTACGATCGCTAATTTAGCTTGCAGCCAGAAAGGAGATGGTGAAACTTCTATGTTTTGAATTGCAACAGCAGTGAATCTTTTACAAAGAGCTTCATTTACTTTGTATGCTGTGCTGAAATCAAGATGTCCTGTTTTTGTTAAAACTGCTGCTTTCTCTTCTGGATGAAACTCCAGATTATCTATTGCGGCTATTTCTCTCGCTATCCCTAAATGGCTAAAACAATCCGGCCTATGGGTCAGAGATTTGTTTTCAATCTCCAGTACGGTATCTTTTATATCTACTGTAAGATTTTTGCCTATTGGGCTGTGAGGATTCAGTATCATGATCCCTTTGTGTTCATCATATATTCCAAGCTCTTTTGGCGAGCACAACATCCCTTGCGAGTTTACCCCTCTTAGTTCTTTTTCGATAATTTGATAGCTTTTCTGTTCCCCTAGATTACCTTCTGGATCCAGGATAGCGCCTCCTGGCAGGCAGACTGGAACTTTATCCCCTTCTTTTATATTATGTGCTCCACATACGATCTGTCTAATAGAACTATCATCTACTTTAACCTGGCAAACCAACAATTTTTCTGCCCGAGGATGTTTTTCGATAGACTGAATCTCCCCTGTTACAACATTGCTTACTCCTTCTCCTACCTTATATACTTTCTCCACTTCTGCAAGTGAATTACTTAGTTTTTCAGCAACTCCTATAGCATCTATTTGGTCTATTGTAGGTAAATACTGTTGAATCCAATTAAGTGATATTAACACTTCCTTCTCTAGTAATAAATAATTAGAACTTTCAACTAAACTGCTGAATAAATCTCAAGTCTCCGCTATGAAAAATTCGCATATCTTCGATATTGTTTTTAAGCATAATAAGTCTCTCTAGTCCAAATCCCCATGCAAACCCTGAGTATATGCTGGAATCTACTCCAGCTTGACTTAGAACATCGGGGTGGATCATCCCGCATCCTAGAACTTCGAGCCAGCCTGTTTCCTTGCAAACTTTACACCCTTTCATATCACATAATACACAGCTCAAGGCCATTTGTCCGCCAGGCTCTACAAATGGGAAGTAATCAGGCATGAATTTAACTTCGACTTCTTTTTCAAAAAAAGCTTCGAAGAAAACTTTGAGAGTACCTAGCATATCTTTCAAAGTTATACCTTTGTCTACATATACACCTTCCACTTGGTAGAAAGTATGTTCGTGTCTTGCATCTGTCGCTTCGTTTCTGAAACATTTGCCTGGGACGATAGCTCTGATTGGAGGCTTCATCCTCCTCATGACTCTATTTTGCATGGATGAAGTATGTGTAATCAGTATGTTACCATCTTCAGTCCAAAAGGTGTCCCAGGCATCCCTTGCTGGATGTCCTTTTGGAATATTGACACTTTCAAAATTATGATAATCATCGTCTATTTCATTGGGGAGAAAAACCTCGAATCCCATCTTTTCAAAGATTTTTTCTGTTTTCCATAATAGCTGTGTTATTGGGTGAATTGCGCCGACTTTGGGAATTTCTCCAGGTACAGTTATGTCTATCCACTCTTGGTTTAACGCTGTTTTAAGTTTAATATCTTTAAGTTCCTGTTCCCTTTGGTCTAAAAGCTTGGTCACATATTGTTTGACTTGATTTCCTAATTTGCCGATATCACTTCTTTGATCTGAATCGAGGTCTTTAATAGTTCTTAAGACTGTGTTTAGCTTTGACTTCCTTCCTAGGAATTCAACGTGGAGTTCTTGAACTTTATCTAAACTATCTAAGGATTTTATCTTAGTGGACGCTTCATCTTTTATGTCTTTCAGAGTTGTTTTGGTATCCTGCATCTATTTTGCCAAAAAATTGAAATATACAGCGAATTATATTAGTTTCTGGTTTTGAGATCAACTGACATACATTGGCGTGTATGATGTTTTTCTGTACAATGAAGGAGATTTATTTACATTTGATATGCCTGTAGCTTCAAAAAGCAGAAGGATCCCAAGAATTCAGATTCTAACTACAGTTGGTCTGATTATTTTGATTATTGCCCTTCCTTTTACGCTTGCTTTACTAAGACTGATCTTAGACACTTCAAGCCAGGCGGATGAGGAGGCTATCCCTACGGAGTTAGTTGTGTCTAATATAACAGATACACATGCCACAGTAAGCTGGACTACAGATATAGAAACAGAGGGTTATATAAGGTATGGCACCTCGGAATCTAGTTTGAATTTACTGGCAAGTGACTTGAGAGATCTTGGTAAAGAGAAAGTCTCAGCTTACAGACAGCATTTGGTGGATATTAATAACCTGAGTCCAGGAACAACGTACTTTTTCCAGGTATATTCGAATGGTATTGCAGCAGATAATTCATTAAAATCATTTCGCACTGATTCTCTGTCTGCCGCGGTACAATTGCCAAAAACATATAAAGGGAAAGTGAATATAGATCAACCGTATCTTCCTGTATATATTTTTGCTGCTAATGGACGCACGGCTTCTGAAATACGGTCAAGCTATACAGCAGGAAACGGAACATTTACGTTCGATGTTGCCAACCTTCAAACCCAAAATGGAGATACAGCATTTCCCCTAGAAGACTCTAAGCTGGTAGTATATGTAAATGGTCTAGATGCTGGGAAAGCCAGAGTCATTGCGGACCCTGCCAACAATGAGGTTATCAATATTGTGCTAGAAGAGAGTGACATAGCTTTCAATCATAGTGCGCAAATTTCTTCTGATAGTATCCCTACAGAACCTACTGAATCGGATGATCCGATAATAGGAAAGCCATCGTTAGAGGAGCCGGAGTATGGGATAGATTTAATGAATGTAATTTACTCTAATAATAGAAGTCAGCAGGATCCAATTATTCCAACTAATATCTTTGTAAGCAATCCTACTGAAGTTAGTTTTCAGATAAACTGGACGACCTGGATTCCGACTAGTGGATATGTCATGTACGGTGAAGGTACTTTAGATAAACAAGTATTAGATATAAGAGATTCCTCTCCTGATATTAAGAGATACACTCATAGTGTAAAGGTAACAAATGCAGCATGGGAAGCGGGAGATGTGATTTATTTTAAAATATATTCCGAAGGGAATTTATATGGTAATCAAGGTGAAGCAGTAGCTTATGAGTACGTTGTCCCTGAAGCTCTATCTTCCCCACCCCAGCCTGCAGTTCTGGGAGGAGTGCTGGATCTTTTGGATAATAGCGAACTAACTATTTCAGAAAGAGACTACATAATTTATGCAAAAAGTAATTCAGCGGCTTTTATATCTACTGTTCCTGCTTTTAACAGTAATGGCTGGTCTCTTTCAGTCGGAAATATGAGAAGCTCTGACTTATTGAGTGGCATTGAGCCTTCTGAAATTACCGTATATGTTTTAGGAGGATTAAATTCGCAGTCCGAAAAAAAGGCCAGTGACTTAGAGCAGGATGTTGTGATCTCTCTTTCCCCCGGTCTCTCGATCAAGAATGTGACACATCAGGCTTCTTACCCTACATTACCAAATTTTGTGGGAACGGCTGCACCAAATACTCAGGTCACTGTAACAACAAATGAACGAGCTTATACAGCACAAAGTAATTCAGTAGGTAATTGGCAGATAGTACCGGAGCAGTTGCCCCAAGGACAGCATATTCTACAGCTTAACAATAACTCAACCTCGTTCATGATTAATTATCAAATTGACCTTGATATGTTGCCGTTGACCTCCATAGAACCAGGGATTCTCTTGTATTTGGCTGGTATAGTACTTGTTGCCTGTGGCTTACTGCTTGTCTATTACTCCAGGAGATATCAATAAAAAGTGCAGGAGTTAATTTCCTGCACCTCGATTTGTCGATACTGATCATTTGACTTTAGTCACTATTTCTTTAAAAACTTCCGGATAATCTAGAGCAAGAGCTGCCAGTGATTTTCTGTTTAAATCGATCTTCGCTTTTTTCAGCTTATTTATAAACTCGCTATATGATAACCCCTGTTCGGATAATCCTGCATTTACTCTTTTGATCCATAACGATCTGAATTGACCTTGTCTTTTCTTTCTATGGCTAAAGCTGTATTGCCCAGCATGCAGTAAAGCCTCGTGAGCTCTTTTATATAGCTTGGAGTAAGTCAGTCTATATCCTTTGCTTAGCTTCAAGACTTTTTTATGCTTACTTCTTTTAGTTTTTCCTCTTTTAATTCTCATTACAAAAATTTAAGACATTAATTGTTTTAGTTTTTTTGCTTGGGCCTTTGAGCCTAGCTTTCCTCTTTTAGTTTGGCGATTTTTTGTTTTGTTGGATTTGTTAGCCTTATAGTGGGCATTATCCATTTGCTTTTTATGGACTAACTTCCCTGTAGCTGTTTTCTTGAACCTTTTTGCTGTCGCTTGATGTGTTTTATTGCCTTTTGCCATGATTCTCTGAATAACAAGTTTAGTAATTTATTTTTTCGGTCTAAGTATTACTGAAAGATTCCTGCCTTCTTTTTTAGGTTTTGCGTCACTTTCTGTTTTATCTCCGAGTCTCTCAAGGATTCTATCCATTAAAGATCCTAAATGTTCTTGCGTAGTTCTGCCTGTGGCGCGTATCTGTATCTTTACAGGATGTTTCTTTGCCAAAAATTCTTCTACTCTTTTTAATTTATGGTCGAAATCCCCTGTATCAATGAAGGCTTTAAACCACATTTCTTTTTGTTCGGACCCCTTATTCTTTTTCCTCTCTTTTTTCTTTTTAGTCAACTCATATTTGTATTTAGACCAAGACATTATCTTGGCAACTGGCGGATTTGCCTTTGGAGAAATTTCTATAAGATCTAAGTCTCTCTCCTGAGCTTCTTTTAGTGCCTCCTGCCTTGACATTTCTCCCAGAACTTCTCCTTTTTCATCTACTACAAACAGTTTGTTTGCCTGTATAAAATGATTTCTATTAACTTGTACCCTAGGGCTGTCTCTGAAATCTTGCCTTTTGTATTTTACTATTTTTCGTATTTATTAAAATGTTAGCTGCTGGATTTTATCAAACTCTACATTAATAATCCAGCTTTTTTAAGTCTTGTGAAGGTCCTGTAAGAATTTTTCTTGAAATTCAGAGATTCTCATAACTCCCAGATCCTCTCCTGACCTTGGTCTTACAGATATAACTTCACTGGTCTCCTCTTGTTTTCCTACAATAATCATATAAGGAACTTGGGCAAGTTGCGCTTCACGGATTTTATTCTGCAGTGTTTCAGATCTGGCATCTATAGTTGTCCTCATACCAAGCTCGGTTAGTTGGTTTTTTACAGCTTGCCCATATTCATTAAAGTCTTGGGAAATTGGCAGCACTATTGCCTGTGTCGGTGATAACCAGACGGGAAGTGCGGATACATAGTGCTCTATTAATAAGGCAAAGAATCTCTCCAGAGACCCTATGGCGGAGTGATGTATTAGGTAAGGAATCTTCTCATCGCCATCTTTATCAACATACTTTAATTGACACCTCTCAGGGATGACGAGATCTAGTTGGATAGTAGACACTTGCCATTCTTTCCCGAATATATCTTTGACAAGGAAATCAATTTTGGGCCCGTAAAATTCTGCTTCGCCTTCAGCTTCCCTGGCTACAAGTTTCGCCTTTTCCAATGCTTTAATAAGTATAGACTCTGCCTGCTCCCATACTTCTTCGGTTCCCAGGTAGTCTTCTGGTTTATCCTTGTTTCTTCGTGCAAGCTCAAGCTGAAATTCACTGAAACCAAAAGCCTTCAATAATATGATGGTAAAGTTTAAGAGTTTCTGGATTTCTTCTGAAATTTGTTCTGGGGTTGTGAATATGTGTGCCGTATCTTGAGTAAATTCTCTAGTTCTAACGAGACCTTGCAATTGCTCCTTCTCCTCATTCCTATATACACGGGCAAACTCAAACATCTTTAGGGGCATAGTAGAGTATCCACGTCTCTGGCTCCTGAAAACTTCTATATGGCTAGGCGTAGCCATAGGTCTGAGCATATATAGGTTCTGGTCAATGTTAAAAGGTCTGATATCCAGCTCTTGATAGAACTCTAGATATCCTGTTTCTTTAAATAAGGCAACTTTTGCAATATTGGGGGTGGATACTTCTATGTAGTCTCTTTTTAGCCGTTGCTCTCTAATGAATTCCATAATTAAATTCTGTACTTTAGCTCCTTCTTCCAGCCATATAGGCAATCCTTCTCCAGTCTGCTCTCGTATAGTGAAATATTTTCTCCTTGGCCCGATAAATTTATGTTCTTTCTCAAATTTTTCCTCTTCCCATTTAAGATATTCTTCTAGTTCTTTTTGTTCTTTAAAAGCTATTCCGGAAATCTTGTACAGAATCGGACGATTTTCGTTATCTCTCCAGTGGACATCTTCAATGGCTGTTAATTTAAAAACTCCTAGCTTTCCTGTATGAGCAACATGAGGGCCTCGACATAGGTCAATAAACTCTTCCCCAGTCTTATAGAAACTGATTTCTTCTTCTGGTATCTCCTGTAAAAGCTCAGTTTTATATATCTGTCCTTGCAAATGTAACATATCAAATGCTTCTTCTCTGGGAATCATTAGCTGGACAATAGGCAGCTCTTCTTCGATGATTTTGCGTATTTCCCTCTCTATTTGCTTCAAATCTATTTTTTCTTTCTCTTCATTAATTTCAAACTCGTAATAAAAGCCGTTTTCAACAGCTGGGCCTATTCCTAATTTTGCGTCGGGATATATTCTAAGTACCGCTTGCGCTAATACATGGGCAAATGAATGCCTCATCGTCTCTAACTCTTGGTTTTGACTCATTGGATGCTATAATATTAAGTTTATTATACTGATCAAATATGTGTTGGTCTAGGTATCCTGTGACGAGATTTTATTGAGATATTACTGATAAATAACTGTTTCACGCTATTGTCGAGATAATATGGACGATACTAGATTCGAACTAGTGACCCCACGCACGTCAAGCGTGTGCTCTAACCAACTGAGCTAATCGTCCATACTGTAATTATGTTGTATTTCTCCCTGGTTTTCAAGAAATTACTTCTTTGTTTTTATAATATGATCTACTATTCCGTAGTTCTTTGCTTCTTTCGCTGTCATAAAAAAGTCTCTATCAAAATCTTTCAGGATTTTATTTTGCGTCTGACCTGTATTATTAGTTAAAATATCGGCTAGCATGTCTTTCAGCCTCAGGATCTCTTTTGCCGTTATTTCTATGTCACTTGCCTGTCCTTCCGCTCCTCCTAATGGCTGATGGATATGAATTGTAGCATTTGGCAAGGCGTGTCTTTTACCCTTTGTTCCGTTTGACAAGATCATCGTAGCCATAGAAGCAGAGGTTCCCACAGCTACAGTAGCGACATCGCATTTTATAAGCTTCATAGTGTCCATAATGGCTAATCCCGCATAAACTGATCCGCCAGGACTGTGGATATACATTTTTATATCTTTATCAGGAGCTTCCTTTTCTAGGAAAAGAAGTTGGGCTACCACAGCGTTAGCCACTCCAGAGTTGATTTCTGTCCCCAAGAATACTATTCGATCCTTAAGCAGACGTGAATAAATATCATAAGCTCTCTCACCTTCTCTTGTTTTTTCAATGATTGTTGGAACTAAATATGATGACATTATTTAGATATTAATAGTTATAGATAATTATACCATTGAATTTTTCTTTTTGTGTATAAAAACAAAAACATCCCTGTCGGGATGTCTTTGCTTGCACTTTTAACTATTTTTACTGCCTTTTGCTTTTTTACGAAGTTAATTGATTAACTTCAGATCCATAATATCAAAAAATTTTATCTATTGTCAAGCATTTTGAGTTAATATTATGAAAAAAGCAGTCAAATTTTACCTCGCGAAAACGACCTCCTAGCTGTCTGTTATAGATTTTTGTGTATTTTAGATTAACAGTTTACTAGAAGCAAGAAGAAAATGTATAAAAAAAAACCTCTATGTCCAAAAATTTTTTACAGAGTGAATTCAACAAAATCTCCTTCCTGAACATGATATGTTTCAAACCATCCAGCTCTAGTTTCTATCACATATTGCGCTGGAGATTGCGAAGTGTACTTGATAGCTGTATTGTTAGGGGTAGTGTCTTTATGAATGTTGATTATTCTTTTATCTGCATCAAGGAAAGCAATATCTAAAGAAATAGGAGTATTATACATCCAAAAAGTTCTATGATCTTCATCTGAGAAGATAAATAGTACTCCCTCATTTTCTGCGAGTGCTTCTCTTCCCTGTAGGCCTTTTATTCTTTCATAGTTGCTATCAGCAATTTCTAATGTTAATTGTGCATTTTTGTTTACGACTGTAGCAAGTAGTTTCTCTTTTTCTGCTGTTGTATCTTGACTAGTTAAAAAGTCAGATATTGGCTCAACCTGCCTATATATAGTACCTTGTGCTAGGTATAATATCAAAGAACATATAATTATAATTAGAATGACAGGCACGGCAATAATTAAATGCAGCAGATTTGAATTTGTTTTAGACGGCTTTGGGCTTTGTTGTGCCATTGTTAGCAAAAACCTGTGCGTTTAAACTTTTTCTCAATTTCGTACTTACTCATCTCCCACATAATAGGCCTTCCATGTGGGCAGGAATAAGGTTTTTTACATTCAAAAAGTTGGTTAATCATCTGTCTGATTTCCAGTGGCTGCAAGACCTTTCCTGCTCTTATACTTCCATGACATGCCATGCTGGCTACAATTTGATGAAGTATCTCTGTATTATCAAAATCCAGTACTTCTCTTTCCAGGATTTCTCTTATAAATGCCTCAAATTTAAAATTATCTAGAATGTTTGGAATTGCGTTTATTTTAAGTGTCTTATTGCCAAAGGGCGCAAGTTCCAATCCAGCTTCAGTGAACAAGGACAAATTGGCTTTAATTAACTCGTATTCAGCTGGAGAGAGCTCTATTACATCAGGAACTAAAAGAGCTTGTACAGGGATTTTTTGTTGCTTTTCAATTAAGTTCATAATTGCTTCATAGTTTATTCTCTCGTCTGCTGCATGTTGATCTATAAATAGTAATTTGTCGTCCTTTTCTACAATAATAAAAGTATTAAAAAATTGAGCTGATCTCAGATCGGTGGTTTGAAATTCTTTTTGTATGAGGCTTGGTTGAAGCAATTCTTTGCTAAAATCCATGCTTTTACTTACTAAGTTCTTAGAGCGCGGGTGAATTGCAGACTGTGCGGTCTGTGGTTTGACGTAGTTGGTCATAGGTTCTCTGACAAAACTGGGACTAGTAATTTTGTTATCAAAGATCTGTTTCACGTTTTTTTGTAGAATTTGTTCTAATGCACTTTGTGTAGCGCGTTTCACGGATATAAAGATCTCTTGTGTGTTGCTAAACTTTGCTTCTAGTTTTCTTGGATGCACATTTACATCGATACTTTGAGGGTTTGCACTCAGATTAATAAAGAATATCGGCTGAAACGAGGCTGCTTTTGTTGCATGGAAAGCATCATTTACAGACTTTGCAATAAGTTCAGATCTTATAGGTCTGTTATTCAGGAGAATATACTGCATGGACCTATCTTTCCTGACAATCTCCGGTAAACCGACCATTCCTTGTATTTTTAAGGTCGGGCCATCGAAGAATACGTTAAAAAGTTTATCTGCTATTCTATTTCCCCAAATATCGAAAATACGTGTTTTTAAATCATTGGCTTGGGGGAGGTTGTATATCTCTTTATTGTTATGAGTAAGTTTAAAATGTATTTGCGGTTGTGCCAGAGCATGTTGTATAAAAATATCTGATATATGTTTAAACTCTGTTGTTTCTGATCTTAGAAATTTTTTTCTCGCTGGGACACGCTTAAAAAGGTTTTTGACTTTAATAGTAGTCCCGGCTTCCGTGACTGTGTTGTCAGTTTTTTTTATTTGATTTTCGATGTTTACCTTTGTCTGCTCCTGTCCATTATTTGTATTTAGTTCGATATCAGCTACAGCGGCGATACTCGAGAGAGCCTCTCCGCGAAATCCCAGAGTAATAATATTTTTTAAGTCACCATCATTCTTAATTTTAGAAGTGGTGTGCTGTTCAAAAGCGAGAGATGCGTCTTCTCTGCTCATCCCGCTGCCATTGTCACTAACTTCTATAAGTTCTAAACCTGATTTCCTAATGACAACGTGAATTTGTGTGCTACCGGCATCGATACTGTTTTCTATCAATTCCTTTACTACTGAAGCCGGGCGTTCAACTACTTCTCCCGCTGCTATTTTGGCCACTGTTTCTGAAGACAAAATATTTATGGTCCTGTCAGATTTTTTACTGTTCACAATATTGATATGAGATGTTACGAATTTAAATAATTAAAATAGTATAGCATAGAATCCTAGTCGTGTTCATATGAAATTAATCTGTTTCATGCCTACTTGTTTTTGAGGAAAAATTCCGAAGATAAGAATAAAAGGTGTAGAGAATGGAGTTCATTAATATACTGAAAGTAGAGTGATTTTTTTATGTAGTTTGTTCCAGAAAATTCTTTGGAGAAAGATAGTTTTAATATTGGATATATGTAAGTTCGATATATACTGAATTATTTTTTTGGTACGTTTTTTATAAGTTAAGCAAGACATTTTAAAAAGTATCTTCTAGTATTCTATCTTGAACTATAACTTTTCTGTAGATACCTGGTAGGGGTCTATGGGTAAAAATAGGTTGAAGTTTTGGAACTGTAAAAAAGCTTAGTATTGTGTAAGGATTATAATAGGTCAGCGTTGATATAGAGTGAATGATAAATTTTGATTAATAGGTAAATTGAAATTTATTAGTCATTTTTAGTCAATAGTTCTTAATTTATCTGAAAAATCTGACTAAATTCTTTCGTTCCGAGTCAATTATGTATATTGTCAGTCGTCAACATATTTTGGTATAGTTGATTTTCCTCTTCACTCTTTTATTAATATAGTTTGTATAATACAATAATATATTTCTTATAAATACTTTATATTTATAAAGTATCAAAATAACTTCAGGAGGTGAATTTCTGACTCAGTTTAGAAGATATTAAAATTAGTATTTATACTAATTTTAGATAATCCTATAGTATCATCCAATATTTCAATAAAAATTTGGGCGGTCTATATGATCTAAGATTTCAATATTTTTATTATATAATGAACTATTCTCCTATTAGAAAGATTTCTGGTTTTGGCTCTATCCCTAACTTTGCTTTTGCTTCTTTCCTTATTAGGTCCATGAGAGCTACGACGTCTGCGGCCTTTGCTTGGCCTATGTTTTCTATAAAAGCTGCATGTTTAGGAGAAATAATGGCACCTCCAATTCTTTTACCTTTGAGCTGAAGCACTTGATCTATAATATAACCCCAGCTTGTAGATTCCAGCCCAAGTTGTTTTCGCTGCTCCTCTGTTATATTCTGCCAGACGCATCCTGCTGATTTCTGAGGTTGAACCCTCTTCCGCTTGGTCCATTCGATGTAAACTTGCTTAGCCTTTTGCGCATCTCCACGAAACAGATTAAAAACTGCTGAAAGAATAACTTCCTTAGAGTCATGGAATCTTGAGTAGTCGTAACCAAAATTACACTCATCTCCTGTGTAGTGTCTGGTATTTAATGTCGTAGGATCTAATGCCTCGACCGTATCAATGTATTCGGAAAGGAAGTGAGACCCCCCATGTATATTGTTGTATACGGCACCTCCAAAAGTGCCTGGAATCCCTCCAAACCATTGTAGTCCAGTTATTCCATTGCGAATCAAATTCATAATACTACTTGGCAAGCTCGCACCAGACTCTATCCTAACTCGGACTTTGGGGGCACTGCTTTCGTCATAACTGAGATCCTCAAAACTATAAAACTTCTCTGTATCAATTTCATCCAAACGTGGTTCAATTTTAGTAGAATTATCTATTTGTACGTGCACCTTGCCTGGTTCTAGAATATCTATTGCGTTTGCCACATTCTTAATTACTAATCCTCTGATACCTTTGTCTTTTATCAACACGTTGCTTGCCCATCCTAGTATAGTGTATGGAGTATTTGTTTTTACCGCAAGTTCTATGAGTTTTATCAGTTCTTCTCTTGATTTTGCTTTGGCTAGAATATCAGCTGGTCCGCCTATCTTGAAAGTTGAGTACGGAGCTAGCATTTCGTCTGTTCTAAATTCTATCCTATTCTTATCTAGCTCAGTTATAAGTTCAGTATATTTTACCATTGGTAGGTTAGCATTTAAGAATTAACTAATCATATCAGTTTTATCGTCATTTTGCATGGCGCAGGAAATTAGTCTAAGATAGTGTGGATTTATTTACTGCGTCAATGGCCTTAGTAGATGAAGCTCAAATAAATGTATTGCCTGCCAACGAGATTAGTTTTTTAATATCAGCTGAAGGGTTTGATCCGAATACGTTTATCCAAAACGAGGCTATACAGGACTCCTTCAATCCTTATAACCTAGGCTGGCAGATACTTTTGTTCAGTAAAAAATAATTTGTACTTTAAGGCAGTTTCTATTCTAAATAAGAATACTTAACAGCTTTAACCGTTAGAGAGGAGACCTGTAATAAAGTTAGGTTGATTCAAGTTTGAAGCACTTCTGATCTCATCAAAATACCCACTCCCTGACAGAAATGCAGGAAAGTTGGTATCGTATCTCCGCTATATCTTGGGAATCGAATCCATACGTAGTTGGATCAATCAATAATTCGTAAGTTGGAACAACTGATTGTGGACTAGACTGTTCTTCTATGCGCATGCAATGATGATAACTTTGTTATGTTAATAAACCTAATACTTTGAATAATACTATTACTATACTACTCAAGTACTGCCTTTATTCTCCTTACCCCTGCAGATGAACTTTGTTCTTTCTTAATTTTAAATTGCCCTGACTTAGCTAGTTCTTTTGTGTCTTCTACATGAGGGCCTCCACAGAACTCTATACTGAAGATAGATTTATCTTTTGGTGACTTTATGAAATACACGCTGACCATATCTCCATACTTTGCTCCAAATTCCATCTCAGCTCCAAGCTTCTCTGCTTCAGCCTTTGGCATAAATTTTTTCTCAACAATCCAACCCTCCTTAATTTTTTCATTTACTATATTCTCGACTTCCTTTATTTGCTCTGGAGTGAGTTTTTCTGTGTGTGAAAAATCTAGTCTTAATCTTTCCCCTGTAATGTTACTGCCTTTTTGGTGCACGTGGGGTCCCAGTACCTGTCGCAGGGCTGCGAGAAGTAGATGATGCGCAGTATGCAGCCTGGTTGTTTGCTCTGAGTGGTCTGCAAGCCCTCCTGCAAATTTTTGTTCCGCTCCTGCTCTGCTTTTTGCTTGATGAACTTCCTGTTCTGTTTCGAACTCTTTTTTAATAGTTGCTCGTTCTTTCTCGGTTGTCTCTGGTTGAATCTCTTCTAAGATCATTTCTAGAGGAAATCCATAAGTTTCGTATAGCCAGAAGACTTTTTCCCCATTTATTTTCTCCCCTCTTCCATAAATCTTTTCAAACTCCTTTAGTCCGCGTTCCAGTGTTTTTCTGAATTTAATCTCTTCTCTTTCCATCTCGTTCAAAATTAGTGATTCGTTTTGTGCCAAATGAGGATAAGCACTTTTATATTTATCTATTACAGTTCGTGCTATTTCCATAGCAAGGTTTTGAGAAATTTCAAGATGTCTGCCATGGCGAATAGACCTTCTGATTAGTCTTCGGAGGATATACCCTTGGTCTTTATTGGATGGAACTACCTTGTCTCCGAGTAGAAAAGTAGCAGCCCTGAGATGGTCTGCTATGATTCTAAATGACGCCTTATTTTCTTTTTTACTGAATGACTTGCCTGATAGTTGCTCTATTTTTTTTATTATTGGGATAAACAAGTCTGTTTCATAGTTGTCTCTTACGTTCTGCACTGCGGCTACTATACGCTCAAAGCCACCTCCAAAATCTACATTTTTCTGTGGCAGTTCTTCCCAGTTCATCTTATTATCTAATTTATACTGCATAAATACGCTGTTGCCGATCTCGATAAATCTTCCGGAATCGGAGTTAATATGCTCAGGCTCGTCAATTTCGAATATTGGGTTGCCGAAGTCGTAGAATAATTCTGTGTCTGGTCCTCCCAACTCACCAGGAACGTCTCCTCTTTTCCACCAGTTATCTGGATACGGAAAAATACGGGCTTTTGGATTGGTTGCTTGGCCATTTTTGCCTGTGAAAATTTGTGTATTTTCGCTGTATTCAGCTTCGATCTTATATTTCTTGAATGTTTCTTTCCATATTTCAATACTTTCTGTATCTAATGGAATCTGATCATTTCCTCCAAATACACTAACGTACATACGCGTAGGATCTAATCCGAAGATTTCGATATAAAGTTCTAAAAACCAAGGGATTTGCTCTTTCTTGAAGTAATCTCCCAGAGACCAATTCCCCACCATCTCGAACATCGTATGATGCTTATTATTTGCAACCTCTTCGATATCTTCTGTCCTGATACATCTTTGTATATTGGCCAGTCGTTTTCCCATAGGATGCTCTTCTCCTGCAAGATAGGGTGCAAGCGGAAACATTCCTGAGTTTACAAAGAGTAAAGTAGGATCATTTTGTGGTACCAACGAAACATTAGAGATAATGGCGTGTCCTTTTTCTTTCCAAAAATCTAGAAATTTTTTTCTGATCTCTTCTGATTTCAGCGGCATTGTTTTTCTTTAACAATTAAGTTACAAGCTTGTTCTATTCGAGTATGCTTATTACCCCAGTATTTTAACAGAAACTGTAAGTGCGGCAAGGGGAAAAAGGGTTATTTAATACGATAGCCAAAGCCGCGGATATTTTCGATAAAATCGGGTGCATTCGTTTCTCTAAGTTTGTTACGTATACGGTTAATATAGACATTCACGATATTAGGATCTTTTTCATCGCTATTGACCCAGATATTTTCCAGTATTTTATCTTTGTCAATAATATGTCCTTTGTGATATATGAGGTACTTTATCACTTGGTACTCTTTTTTAGAAAAAGGTATTTTGTTTCCTTTATACTTTATTTCCATACGCTCAAAGTCGAATAAAATTCCATTAATGTCAATTTTACTACTTGTTATAGTGGCGTTTCGGTTAATTAGGGTTCGCATTCTGGCTATCAATTCTGCTAATTCAAATGGTTTGGTGAGATAATCATCTACCCCTGCTTCAAAGGATGAAAGTTTATCTTCAAGGGAATCCCTTACCGTGAGCATAAGAATTGGAGTTTTTTCTTTTCTTTCTCTGACCGTTTTTACAAAATCAAGTCCGATTCCATCTTTTAAGTTATAGTCTACAATATACGCGGCAAACTCATTTGGTCTAATCTTCTTTGTATCTTTGAGACTTTCAAACAGGACAACATCTATCTTTTCTTTTTCGAATGCTTTAAACAAAATATAACCAATCTTTTTTGAGTCTTCTATAACAGCAATTTTCATACTGAAATTTAGAATTTTACTAATTCTAACATTTTTCAAACAGAAATTGTATTACAGGGCTGTTATTTAGTACTTATATAGATTTAACTTTAATGTTATATCTTTGTGTTTTAATATATCCGCTTGAGAATGCCCCAGGTTTTTAATTTTTATGTTTCAAGCTATGAGACAAAAGACAACTCGTGTAGGCGTAATTAACGCTAAAAAACGAAAAGAAATGATTAAAACCCTGGAGGTTAAGATTAATAATATTATTGATGAGTTAGCTTTCCTCCAGAGGGAGAAAGATGAAGAATCCTTGGTAAGATTGTCTGAGCTTACCCAGCAAAGAGATAGGTTACTATACAGGTTGGAGCGGATATCGCAAACTTCTACCGCGGGATCACTGGCCAACAATAAAATAGACATAGGACACGAAGTAACATTAAGAGTAGGAAAACAGAAAGTAAAAGTGAGTATAGTTGGGGAATATGAAGTTAATTCTTCGAGAGGACATATATCTTCGGTTTCTCCTCTTGGCAGGCAACTGCTAAATAGGAAAGTTGGAGAAACAATATATGTTAAAACACCTTCTGGTCGGCAAGAATATCAAATAATGGAGGTGAAGTAGCAAGTACATGCTTGTCCGGCGAATTTAAGAGGGCTTCAGGGTCCTCTTTTGATGTATAATTAAACCACTTTTAGATATCCATATTGAAATTTGAAGATAGCTTGAAAAGGCTCAAGGTGTATACTCCAGACAAGCTTCTGGTTTCTAACTACAGCCTTTCTGCCATCACTAAATTTTTGGAGTATATAGGTAATCCGCACCACGGGCTAAAATTTATTCATGTGGGTGGCACCTCTGGTAAGGGTTCTACGACAAGGTTTATCAGTAGTATATTGGAATCGCAGGGTTTGAAAGTTGGAGCTTTTTATTCTCCGCATATTTATACCATACGCGAGCGTATTCAATTTAATAATGACATAATTTCAGATTCAGAATTCGCAGACATATTTAACTACATTGATGGTAAAGTTCAAAAATTTGTCCAGGTTACGAAAAATAGGCCTCTTACATATTTTGAAATCCTATTTGCAATGGCTATAGTTTATTTCGTTGAGAAAAAAGTGGATGTTGCAGTAATAGAGGTTGGCCTTGGAGGGAAACTTGATGCTACAAATGTTATTTACTCTCAGATTGCGGTACTAACTAATGTAAGTTTAGATCATACACATATTTTAGGCGATACTGTGGAAGAAATTCTTAATGATAAAAAGGAGATAATAAAAAAGGATTCTACAGTAGTTACAGGGGTTATTCAGAGCAATTTGAAATATATATTGAAAAAGCATGCTAAAAAGCAAAACTCAGAGATCTTTCTAATTGATGAAGACATTAAATTTGAAATCAAAAAAGAGAGCTTTAATGATTTTGTATTTAGTTATGAATATGATGGGCTGAAACTTGACAATCTTAGTATACGAATGATTGGATATCATCAAGTTTTGAATGCGGTATTAGCTCTGACTGCAGCCCTGACATTTATGTCTAAACTTAAAAGAACATTAAATTATGACAGGCTGTGCAAATTTATTGCAGAGGTTAGGCTTCCGGGGCGCATAGAAGTACAGTCTCAAAAACCGTTAATTATTTGGGATGCAGCTCATAATCAAGAGAAGATGAGTGCGCTGACGGATGTGATAGACAAATATACAGAAGATAGAATCCATTTACTTGTAGCCGTAAAGAAAGGTCAGGATGTTTATGATATTTTCAAGACGTGGCAAATTCTTAGTCATAGAATTGATCAGATAGTTCTTACACAGTATGTTACCTCGCAGGATGTGAGAATTGAGTCTGAGAATTTAGAATTGTACCTTCCGCAGTTTAAATCTATGTTTCCAGATACTGAGGTGGTGCTACAGTCGGATGCTTTGAAGGCATATGATTTTCTACAAAGCCAGCTAGTTGAGGGTTCCATGATGATTGTCACTGGATCTTTTTATCTCTTCTCTTATTTGGGAGGCAAGGGTTGCTAGTCTGCTATTGCTTTAGTGTAGAAGATGAATTGTGCTGTCTCCCCTCCCTCCAGCTCAGCAGTCCCTTTAAAGACATAAATGGGATATATGAAACCTGTCCAGTCAGTAGTTAGGTAGTAGCCCAGATGGCTTTGATCAGGGTTGACAATAAACCTATTAACCCTCAAGGGGGTGTGAATAGAGAAGCGATCTTCATTGGTTTTTATGAGAGATCGTAAACTAGCCTTTCCATCTCTTACGTCTTCCCATGCCTCTTCGATGCTTTTTAATTTATACACACCCTTAGCTGAGTTGATGATAATTCCAATCTCATTAAATTCTTTTAAAATATCTTGATTAGTCACGGTCGAAGAGTCTGTTCGTCTTTTCAGTAGCGTTGCATTTACGATTCCAGTAAATGGATCATCTAGATATATTATTCCTTGAATCGGACTTGCCTGTCCTGCTGTTTGATTATATGAAGCTTTTAAAGAAACTTCTTCAAGTTTGATAAATGAGTCTCGCCTCACGAAGTCGGCTTGTTCAAAGGTGGCGACAGTTTTATAGTTTGAATTTTCTTCGCTTATATAGGTTACTATATTCTCTAAGTCATGATAGTTAGATCCGCCCAATGATCCAAGAATATTAGTAAACGTCGAATCAATTCTACTTGCATCTGTAGAACTGGCTAATTGTTGCTGGTAACTGGCTTTCGTTAATCGTGCATTAAGATAGTGAATATCTCTGGTAATTTTGTGATACTCAAGTTTTCTGGCTTGATTTTCTGTCTGCCAGACAAGAATATTATCGACTGTCTGGTAGTTGGGGCTAAATTTCATAAATTCTGCTATAGATTGTCCTTTAGCTACACTGCCCAAAGTTTCGCGGGGTTTCTCTATTTGGTATATATTCACACTGGTAGGAGATTGCGCAAATCTACCCTGTATTGAAAAGGCAGGAGTAGAACCATCCGCTAAAGGCACACTAGGAATAGTAGGGTATTCTATTCCCCCAAATTGATTATCAGTATAAGCGTAAGGGGAAGCATCTTCTGAAGGTCCTTCCTCTCTTGAAGTAACGTATCTATAAATAGATTGTAAAATAATAATGACAAGCGCAAAAATCAAAAAATATATTAGATATTTTCGTGTTGACCTAGTGGCCTCTGATAATTTGCTCATCAATTTACTAATAAATCTTTGAATTATTCTAATTGAAGATATAACACTAGTCAAAGATTTGTCTGAAGTATTGTCATATAACTCATAACTTTATAATATGTAATATGAGAATTAATCTTTCAAAAAATATAGCTGACGAAAAAAACAATGAAATTGTAAGTTCAGCCACGGTGCCTTTAGATACTACGGTAAGCAAACGAGCTAAGTACGTAAGGTTTTTTTTAATATCGACGTTACTTGTGCTACTTATTTTTATGGGGACTTTGTTATTTTTTGACAGCCAGGATTCTACCAAGTTTATACCATTTGAAATTAGAAATTTAATTCTTTCCCGTATAGGCGGGGAGTATTTTTCTTTGAAGACTCCTGATGTACCGGAAATTCGGGATAAGGTAAATCCTGTGAACGGGGTTTTTGTGACAAAGTCTGAGCTGGAAGAAATGGAGAATAGGAAATTAGTGGTGGTCTCTCTTAATAATCATCAGGCCTCAAGGCCCCAATTTGGATTATCGAAAGCAGATTTAGTCTTGGAAGTGCTTGCTGAAGGGGGTATAACTCGATACAATGCCTTTTATTATCAGAATCAGAATGTAACAAAGGTGGGACCAATACGAAGTGCACGAAGTTATATGCTTGAATTTTTCTTGGGTTTCGATGATCCTATATTTGTACACGAAGGCCAAGCAAGCTACCCTGTGCAGGAGAAGCCAGTCCCTGAGATTAATACATTACGGCATATATCTGAGTGGGGTATAAATAGTATGCAAACAGCAGGCTCCAGATATCGAGATCCGGAAAGAATCAGAACAGCAGGATATGTTCACGCATTGATGACAGGATTTGATTTGATAAACAAGGAAGTAGAAAGGCTCGGATGGAAATCCAGCTCACACATAGAACCGCTCAAGTTTAAGGAAGATGCTGCTGTCGATCAAAGAGCACAAAGCTCTACTCTGGAGATTAAATTTACCAGTTTATCTACAAGCTCTTATGCGGCAAAATTTGACTATGACTCAAAGACCAACACCTACCTTCGCTCTATAGGAGGAAAGCCAGATGTTGATGCACTGGATCAGACCCGAATCGCTCCTAAAACTGTAATAGTAGAGTATCATAAATACAGAGACGCAATGGATGGACATTCTAGAATCATATTAGAAATGACGGGAGAAGATGAGGCCTTTATATTCCAGGACGGGAAAATGATAAAAGGGAAATGGAAGAAAGCTACTAGGGAGGCCAGGACAAAGTATTATGATGAAAATAATAGAGAGATAGTATTCAATCGTGGACAGATTTGGGTTGTTAATGCTGCCAAGCTCTCCACCAAGCGAATTTCAACAGTTACTTATAATGGAGAGGTGTTATAAAACTATGCAAAAGAGAAGAAAGATAAAGAAAGCTATAGCATTGTTATTGTTGATTGGCATGGGATTTCTATTAACTGGGTGTACAAACGGTGATGATACTACCCCTAATAATAACACTTCGGTGGTACCTTCGGATCAGCCCATAACATTGATTTGGTGGAATTTATTTGAAACACAAGAAAACATACAACCTCTTATTGATGCTTATCAAACATTGCATCCAAATGTAACAATAGAGTATGCGCAGAAGGATCTAGTTGATTATCAAAGTTCGTTAGACGAAGTCCTAACAGACAACATACCTGAATCTACTCCGGATATATTTACTATTCATAATACTTGGATGGGAAGATATGCTGGGTATACTCTACCCGCTCCTCCAGAAGTGTTGGATAGTGCAATGTTTCAACAGAATTTTTATCCAGTTGTTGGTACGGATTTAATGGTAAATGGCTTGCCTCAGGCGATCCCTCTAGGTATGGATTCTATAGCAATAATTTACAATGAAAAGCTCTTCTCTGATAAAGGATACTCTGCCCCATCCTACGACTGGAGTGAATTACTGGAACAGGCGAAAAATTTGACTGTAAAATCTGGTAATGACATCTCTATATCTGGGTTAGCACTGGCTGCTGAAGATAATGTAGAATCTTGGTTTGATGTTTTTAATCTGCTTCTAATGCAGTCAGATATTGCGATGGTGAATGAAAATCAAACATCCGCTATATTCGCAGAAGACCAGGCCACAGCTGAAACAGTAACTTATTTTCAAAGTTATCAAAAAGAGGGCGTTTGGAACGAGGGTTTAAAACAGGATATAGCTTTGTTCTTGGAGGGAAAACTCGCTATGTTTATTGCTCCTTCCTGGAGGTTACTGGATATTGTTGCATACAACGAAGAGTATAACTTAGGCTTAGACTTTGGAATCGCTCCTATGCCACAACTGTCGACTTTGGAGGGGGAAAGCCGAGGCTGGGCAAATTATTGGGCTCAGACAGTAGCACTGGATTCGAAAAACTATAAAGTAGCCTGGGATTTCTTGAATTTTGCAACCCAGCCCGATCAACTAAGGTTACTATTTTCAAAGGCTTCTGAATCTAGAGCATTTGGTCAGTTATATCCTAGACCAGACATGAAAGGTGAAGTAGAAAATAATCCGTATTTATTAGTGTATGCTGATGAGGTGAGCCATGCACGATCATGGTGGATGGTGGATGGTAATCAGGTTCAAACATCGTTCCAAGAGTTGTTAGGTTCAAATAAAACTTTAACAACAATACAGTCGAATATAACAAGTATACTAGTTTCAACTGGGCGTTTAACCAGGAATTAAAGATTTGTTATACTAATTTTGATCTAAAATTAGCTTTAATATACTAATGAAAACAAAATTATCACTGTTATTAGTTATACTAGGATTATTCTGTCTGTTCATAGTAAACGCTTTAGCCGCACCTTTATCAGATCCAGATGATATATTCTTTATTGATAGACCAAGACCAAACAGCCAGCTTTCAGAAGTGTCAGAGCTTAGATTTAAAATATATGATGACGAGAATGATAAGCCTCCTTATGAAATTGCGCTCTATCAATCTGACTGTGTTACTAAGTTCGGCACTATTGTGTCTAATAACTATGTGATTGAGGATAGTAATAATGTATATACAAAAGAATGGAACACTGACGGACCGATCAAAGATAGAGCAACAGTTCCTAACGGGAAATATTGTTTAAAAGCCTGCGTAACTTTAAAAAAGAATGGTGTAAATTATTCAGTCTGCGATTCAAGGCCTGTAACACTTGTTGATCCTGTAAATAAACCTCCCACTATAACATCTACGCCTCCCAATACATTAATTTTGATTGGGCAGGCATTCGGGTATGACGTGGAGGCTACTGATCCTGACGGGGACGTTCTGACCTATCAATTAGTTAATCCCCCAAATTTTTTACAAATTAATCCTCAAACTGGACAGATAAGCTCTAAGGTTAATCTTACAATTTCGGGATCATATTCAGTCGTAGTTAAAGTATCAGATGGTAAAGGTGGAGAAGTTATGCAGGAGTTTAACCTTGTTGTAGAGGAAAGACCGACTAGTGTGGTTAAAAAGATAGAAATTGTAGCTCCAGCAGAAAAAGACATACTTCACGGTCAGGATAACCTGGTCAAGTATAGCTTAGAAAATATCATTTCTATAAAACAAATCACTTTATTCTATTCTACTGATGCGGCTACTTGGACTGAGATTGGGAAGCTTTCCTCTGAGGCAGATGAGTACATCTGGGATGTTACCAGCTTAGAAGGGGGAGACTATTACTTAAAAATAGAGGTCGTAACAGAAGATAATAAAAAATATGAGGCAATATCAAAGCAATTCTCTATAAAGTCAGAAGAAGATAGTGTCGAAAGCGCAGCTAGTATTATTAATTTAAACCCAGGGGAAGATGTACAGATAAAAGAATTAACGGAAATAAGGGCTACTTTAGTTTCTTCGGAAGGCGCAGAGATAGACGTAGAATCATTAGAAGTGAAATTAAATGAGGAGAGCATCACGAATCTTTGTACATTACAAAATGATCAGGTAATTTGTGATCTTACCACTATAACTGTAGAGGAAGGAAGGCACAAAGTTTCTATTGCATTTGAGGACACAGCTGGAAAACAGACACAGAAAGAGTGGTATTTTGAAGTGGTCATTCAGGGAGAAGAAGACAGTCAGCCAGTAGAAGCCAAAGAAACTCTCTCTACCATTGCACTGGCCGGATTAATTTGTTCTATAATCTTGCTATTGCTTTTAATTCCATGGATCCTTTATCTGATATGGAAGAGAAGAAATATCAGAGCAGAAAAATCTGTGGCTGAGCAAAGAGAACAAGGTCCTGTGTTGTCACCTGATACTGATCTTTCTCCCACTTATTATTATCCAGAAGCAGAGACTTTGGAGGTGGGACCCAGGATTGATCAAGATTTATTACAAGAAGAAGACTTGGATATAGGAGAGTCAACTATTGGGCAACAAGAGTCAATTGCAGAACCAGCCCAGACTAAGAGAACTCAAGTTCAGGTTATGCCTGAACAGGCACCAGAAGTGCTATTGCCAAAGATACCTCAAGAGGTTGTACAGGAGCCCGTTCAAAGCGTCGATCCACAATTGCCTACACAAGACTTGGAATCAACGGCACAGCCTCCTATTGAAATTCCAATGCCAAGCATTCAACAGTCTCAGGCTGAGCAATTACCACAACAACAGGCGATAGCCTCTCCTGTCATTGCGGATCAGACTGATGCGCAGGAAGAGCCTCAGATAGATGTGGGGCCGGACAATCAATTTACGGAAGATGATATTCCTGATTGGCTTAAAGGTGAATCTGGAGGAAGTACTCCAATGGTGCCTGGTGGTGCACCTGTCCAATTACCAGAAGAACAGAAAGACGACGAGCTGAAAGGGGCTAATCCTTATGGAGATTATGGGTTGGCTCAGAAAGATGATCAGGATAATTAGTTCTTACAGGTTCCAATCAGCTCTCCCTTTATTAGGGTGCCTTGTACCTCTATTTTAGTCCGTGGCTGCAGTATATTGATGAATTTGTAACTGTTTGTGTGTATCTGATAAGAGCCGTTTTCAAGTAGAATTTTTATAACAGTGTCAGTTTTAGGATTTATTATTGTTTTATTTGCTTCTTTAAGGCAATCAACAGTTTGCGATTCTACATTTTCGCCGAGTATCGGTGATATTTGTGAGGTCGAACTAGATGACCCAGAGGCTTGCGTGTCAGTCTTCGAGTTATCATAGTGCACTTCGTCAAGTTGTATTTGCGATAGATAAGACAAACTGAATATCACAGTCAGTGCTAGACCAAATGCTCCCATGGGATCAAACCTCTCACTTAATGCCTTTAAAAAGTCCAAAATCCCCTTGATACCTGAGAAAGCTCCTAAAAGCTGTTCCAGTACATTCACTTTGCCTAATAGTTTATCAATGAAACCACCAATTGTCGTCCCGAGGAATGATCCAACTATCATACCTATAGTTGTGCCAACAAAAGGAATTGGAATAAAAGTTCCCAAAGCACCCCCGATCATTGCACCTACACTTCCTCCAATTATAACTCCAGCACCTATAGGTAAGCCAAAAATGTATATGGCAGCTAGACTTCCAGCTACCGCGCCTAGACCCGCCCCAATTCTCTGTGCAGTAGTTAGACTAGCCATCGCAGCTCTTGCCCAGCCTGCAAGAGCAAACGCACTGTGTGCTGTTAGACCGAGATGTGCTAGATTACCTATTGCAACGAGAGGATTTTTCCATACAAGCCATTCTTTGGATAAGTGTTTTCCGAAATCTTTACGAAATCCATCTATATGATAATTAAACCACGGAATACTTCGCATTAATCCAACTGCCTCTAAGAAGGGCATTTTGCTTAAGGTTTGGAACCAAGGCTTCGTAGCAAGATTGGCGAGAATATTGTTCATAGATCGGTCTAGGGCATATTTAACTGCGAGTCCTGCAGGTAGCCCTATTGCTGCTCCTATTAATGGACTCCCTAATATTCCTCCTATAATAGCCCCTATCCCCATACCATACATTCCGCCGTTCCATGATCTTAATAGTGAAGTTAATCTCCCTCGGCTCCCGTAGATCATATTACGACCGTCAAGCATCGCATCCTCAAGCATCCCCACATCCATTATATATTTTTGGGTATTGAATACTCCAAACTTTTCTTGCAGATTGTAGATTAGTTTGATAGAGGAAGGCACCTTTGAGGAGAGTGTATCTGCTCCTATTTTGGCTAAGGAAGCTAAGGCTCCCATTCCTATTATCGGAACAGCAGGCAAACCGAGACCGCTTGCTGCAAGAACCAGCCCTGTAACGGCAGAAAACGCTAAACCGCTTGGTATGGCTCTACCGACAGCTCTCAGTCCGTTGAGTCCTCTTTGCGCGAATAAAACGGTTTTTCCTCCCGTCCCTCCCCAGAATTTGGTGCTGATTTTGGAACTGAGGGCACTAGTTCGATTTTTTAAGAATTTCATACCTGTTTTTGTGTAGGCAACGTCTCTGGCTGCACGAACAGCTGTTTTTACTGTATTTATAACTCTACCTATTGTCATAGCATAGAGAGCTTTTACGGCCATCCATGTCTTTACACTTTGCTCTTTTTCTTTTCTTTTTTGATAGTTGTCCTTTACTGATGTGGTGACAGTTGACGTCCTTCCTAATTTATAGCCTCTCTTTCTAGGGTGATATTTGCGAATGGTAACCTCACGGCTTGTTCTCTCTACTACACTTTCGGCTATATTATTATCTAAGTTTTGTAGCATAGATTTTGCTCCGGATCCAAAACTTATTACTTTTTCCTTTCCTACTTCTATTTTAGTGCCGAGCCAGTTGCCGGCTCTGGTCTTTGCTACAATATCAACGCCTGCTTTAAGAGGAGAAGTCTCATACAAATCCGTAGCAGTAGCAGCAGTCAATACGATATTCCGTGGAAGGCTTCTTATAGCTTTCCGCTTTCGTTCATAATATTCTTTCTTTCTGCTTGCAAGCCATTCATTGGCTGAAAAGTTTAGACCATAGTCAGCATATTCATTCTTAGTTGCGGCAACATTAC
>CAYMJM010000002.1:29830-34603 GCA_964391325.1 uncultured Candidatus Saccharibacteria bacterium
GCTGAAAAGTTTAGACCATAGTCAGCATATTCATTCTTAGTTGCGGCAACATTACTCCGAGCTTGTTTAGCTGTCTGTTCTGCTTCCTGCTGTGCCTTTTTTTCTATTCTAAGTTTTCTATAAGTTGATTTCTCTATGATTTTTCCACTCGAGTCTTCCTGAGATAGGGCATCTACAAACGGTGCAGTCTGTTCTGTAAGCTTTTGCCTGGCTTCTCCGGCTCGTGGATCTTCAGATAGATACAGTCCTGCCAGAATATCCTTATAGTTTTCGCTAATCTGTCTAGTTGTAAGAAAGTCGGAATCTTCTGATACTCCAAGGACTTCAAGAGGATTATTAGATCTCAATATTACTTCTATATCGCGAGGATCGCCTGGTTGTAGGTTTCCTTTTATTATTCTGTTTGCTACTGCACTTTCTAATCGTTGAGATCTTGTTGTTTCTTCTTGTTGTGCTATGTGCACGAGACTTTCTGGTACGTCAGGTTGTATTTGCTTGTATCGTTTTTTATATTGGTCAAGTTGTGAACCATATTGTTTTAATTGGGCAATAAAGGCTTGGGTCTCGGATGAGTTCAAGCCTTCAGTGTTTGCTCTGTCGATTAAGTCTCTTTGAAGCTTATTGTAGTTTTGTTGCCTATACTGTACAAGATCTTGCAAATTCAGGAACAGTTCATTTTGTGTATTTGTATACTGTCCCTGCAGTGATCTCAGTTGTTGGCTTTTTTTTGATGCCCTTTTTCTGTCCCTTAGAGTCTGTTCTTGTTGAATTCTTGATGCAAGTTTTCGTAAGCCTTGTTCTTGTAATTGTATTTGCTTAATAACTTCCTGCTCATTAAACATAGGTTGGCTTTTAGGCTGTTGTACTTGTTCTGTTCTGAGTACCCTAGGCGATTGCCTGTTGAGCTGTTCTTGGGCTTTGACTTCTTGGGGTCCTTGGTCTTCTCTGCTCTTCTTTGTCCTTTGCCTCCTATTTACTACTTCTTCTGGAATGGCTCCTCTTCTCTGCTCTTGCTGTGTTTCTTCTGGAGGTTGAGTTTCAAGAGCACTATCTTGTCCCTCATTGAGTTGGTTGATAACATCACTTCTAAGTTCCAAGAAAGTGCTGGCCGGTATAGAGTATCTATTACTGCTTAGTTGCCTTAACATTTCATTCAGCTCACGATTTTTAAAAGCTGAGGTTACGCTGGTCAACTCTCCAAGCCTTTTTTGGATCCTCTCTATTAAATCACTCTGGTTTGGTTGTGGCTCGTTTATATTAGGTGTTGCCATTAGTATATGTATTCAATTGGTTTTAGACCCTGCATAGAGTATATGAGTAAATTATTAAATGCCTCGTCCGCAAGCTTGACCTGATATAACTCTTGTACATTGTCCAGAATCTCGCCTGTCTCTATAATAGGGTTTACTACAACAGTGTGTGTATTATGTGTTTCTGTCTGCTCTCTGTCGGTTGATTCCCGTATTTTGACACTCAGCAGAGTTCCGACAGTAAAAAGACCTTCCCTGATCACTTTATCTAAACAGATTAATATATGTACATAAAGATCTTTTAGTGTCTGACTTTTTACATATCGTTTGTTGATTTTTAATTCCTCTAGCAGCTCTAAAATGAATAAATCCAAAGGAACTTCTTCCTCTGCTCTAAATACAATAAGCTGTTCCAGTCTCTTAGAGTTTACTTCATTGAACAGATAACCCAAGGCATCATTTTGCGCTTGTGTTGGGTTTATACCTTTTGCAAGCTGTTGGTAAGCAAAAATTTGGAGCCAGTCAAAAATAGCTTGTACCAGTATCAAGGATAGATCTTTCAACTCTTTTTGATGATTGACGACAAAAAACGCCCATTCGGGAAAGCTATTTATCTTATTATGTAAATACCCTGAAATCGTTTCCAATGGGGTAATCCCAGCCAATTTTGAAGCAATTAGATGATATTTATCTTCTTGTTGTTGTGTAGACTCTGGGGCAAAGTACCCTTTGTTGTCGGTTTTTAAAGCTATGGGCAAGCTTATATTAAGTGTATGAGTTAGCTTATCATCAACATCTTTTATTACTGCTGCTATTGCTTTTTGTTCTTCAGTCATTTCCGGAAGGAAAAATTCCAGTGCATACACAGCAAATTCGGGTAAAGCTGTTTCCCATCTAATTCGCTGCAAAATATGTTGGCTGTATAAAAATTCATATACTTCCTGGACAATATTGGGACTCTCTTCTTCTAACAGCACTGGCACAGGGAACATATTCTGTAGAGTAAGTAATTTTTTATATTCAGCCAACTGTGTCTGTAGTTTCTGTTTGTTTTTATTATACGTGTTGGTTATTTTAGGAATATGGTGAATGAAGCTGGTATCTGTACTTAAGGGTTCTAGGAAAATAAAAGCCTGTTTTCCCAATCTTTGATATAACTCTTTTTCGAGCGTATTGTATTTTGTGATGTTGATAGCATTTGGCATTTCATGTTATTTATTGCTTTTTAGTCTGTCCACCTGGCTGTACTCTATGGGCTACTGATGTAACTAGGTTTTTGGTTCCTAGAAATCCGCCTGCAGCGCCTCCAATAGTAGCTGCTCTTATTCTCTGACCTGGTGCCATCTTCTCTGCGTAAGCAGGCAAGGTATCTAAGGCTTGGTCAATAACATCAGGTATAACTGGTGTTGTTAAAAATAAAGCAAAAGCTAAAATCATTTTGATATACTGTCCAGCATCCTGAGCTTGGTCTGGAGAATATCCAAGTAATGGTGGGGTTAGGCTTAATTGGTCTCCGAAAGTAGGATGATGTCCTATGACGACCATGAACAGAAATACTGCATATACAGCCACAAATCCTAATGATGCAGCTAATAGTGTTTTGAAGTATTTTGCGATAGCTTTTGTACCCTGTCCGGGGATAGCAATTGTTAACATAACAAATGGAGATACAACAGGATACAGTACCAGTATCAAATATTTTCCAATAAGCTTAAAGAATAATTTTAAACTGGCCATGAAAGCAGATAGGACAAAGACTACTTGTACAAGTAGATTAGTAGCGTCATGTTCCAAAGCTTCTAGTACCTTATCTACTATACCTCCTAGAATTTCGGTTTGAGGGACAACAGAAGCTACCCCATCCTCACCTTGCACTACATTTACATTTGCAGTCAAAAAGGATTGCCATACGCTCATGGCTGCGTCATCAGGCTGTAAGTGTATTTTAGGATTAGTCAGGTCATCTGCAGGGGGCAGTCTATCCAACGTTGCATTGTCATCCCACAGGTAATAACCTGGAGAAAATTCATTTTGAATTAGTATTTGTTGAGCAAGGTTAGAGCCTATAGTAATAATATCTATAGCTAATCCTGAAAGTGGATAGCTTATTGTAATCATAACCAGGGCTATAACAATATTGGGAATAGAATTTGCTATGGTAACTTGTGTTTGACCTCCAAAATTACTTCTAAAAGCTACAAGAAACGCTACAACAATGATAATCAGGATCATCGCCAAATAAGCAACGTTTCTGGTGATTATCCAAAAATCTTGGACTGGCTTCAGGATATTAAATCCAAGTCCTGGATAGTAGATCCATGAGTCTTCGGCGTCTTGTGCATAGGCCTTGTGACCTTTTGTGATTTTATTCCATTCTTGCTGAGCATACACAAGCCCGCTAGCTGAAGGATTTGTATACATCTGCTGACTATAGTTCATTACTCCAGCTATGGCCCCAGACTTTTTAATGTAAACAGGAGACGAGTTGGTAGAGCTCATTACTGGTTGCCCTTCGCTGGTGTATAGAGGAATATAGCTTGTATTTAATCTGTTTATTAATCCCCATGCTATTGCGTCAAGTTGGGAGCTTGTTTGGTTTATCTTGGCCTCGGTACAATCACTGTTTGTACAAACAGCATATTGCCCTCCTATATAGAGAGCTCCAGCACCTTGCTCTTCGGTTGTTGTTAAAGATTCTAATTGCGCCTGTGCCCCTGCTGCAGGGGATATAAACATTGCAGCAGACAATAAAACGAGGTTGATTAGTAGAAAAGTTTTAATTATAAAGCGCTTTTTCATTTAGACTATATAATATAGACTAACTCAGTATAGAGACTATAAAAAATGGCTGCAAGTATTTTGGCTAATCTTCCTTAAGTTATAGCAAAGTTTACTGGAGGATTTTCTGGTTTCTTCTGATCCTCGGGTTTTTCTCCATCCTCTGTAGTTTCGGGCTGATCTGAAGTTTGAGAAGGCTGAGAGAATTGTTCGAGTGGCGGGTAGACTGGTGCACTTCCTGCCATAGGCTGAGTTTGCTCAGATGCCTGCTCTGCGGCTGTAGGAGGAGTTTGAGCTGGCTCTATTTCAGGCTTTAGATTGGGTAATGGCGGCAACTCACGTGTTTGGGTCTCTTGTTCTACAGTCCTTGCATTATTTCCTGTTGGTTGCTCTGGTTCTACATTCGGCAGTGGGGGTAGTGATGTTCCCTGAGCTGGCTGAGGAGAAATGGAGAGAGGTTTCTCCGGCAGTTTGTCTGGTTGCTGCTCTGAGATTGATGGCGTAGCCTGTACTGCCTCAATATTGGGTTCTAGGTTAGTTAGTGGCGGCAATTCAGGTGTGGGTTTTTCAGGTCCAACCTGCTCTGGTGGGGAGATCTCTGTCTGTATAGGAATTTGTGGTTGTGTGGATTGTTCCTGGCTGAATTCTGCTACTTCAGGTTTAGGTCTATCAACTGATGTCCCAGGCATAGGTGGTATCTGAGTTTGTACTTGAGGCTGCGATTCAGGGACAGGTGCAGGAGTTG
>CAYMJM010000002.1:34703-77775 GCA_964391325.1 uncultured Candidatus Saccharibacteria bacterium
GGTGGTATCTGAGTTTGTACTTGAGGCTGCGATTCAGGGACAGGTGCAGGAGTTGGCTCCAGCTGTACAGGCTCTTCAACTAATTGATTATTTTCTTGTGTTAGTGGCTCAGTTGGTTGCTGCTGTGTAGGTGGAGTGTGTGCTAGACTTTCGAGAGTTGGTGTCTGTTCTGGAGTATGTTGCTCTTGAGGGGTTTGATCTACTTGCGTATTTAGTACGTCACTTCCTTCTATGAGTTGAGCGACGTCCTGAAATTCTTTTTTGTATTCATCCAGGTAGTTTAAAAAGGATTGTATTTCCTGAGGATTCATTCCCGTAAGTCCTTTGTGCAGGACCTTATTTTGGTAGCTGTCAAGTGATTTTTTCAGCTCCTGTTTGAATTCTTCTTTATGTGCTTCGGGTAGCTGTGAATAAATGTAATCAATTCCCTGTTCTGGACTCTCAAATTTATCAACCTGTTCCTGAATTTCATCCATCTTCTCTTGAGGCAACTGAGCAAGAATCGCCTCATCTTCAAGGTATTGGATTATAATTGTATTAATGCCGTTAAGATAATCAGCATAGGTCCTTGCTGCTTCTTCGGGATCATCAATTTTAAATAATTTTGCTAGTACTTCTATGTCAAAAAACATTTTCTTTCTTTAATATTTATGCATTTTTAAAATTGACTTGAGGCCCTAAGTTGCCAGGTTGGCTCATTCTTCTTGTAGTCAGATAGTCTCTTACTTTTCCTTGAATATCTTGCAGATACGTAACGTGCTCTCTTACCTGCCTTAGAAGGTCATTTGCTTCAAGCTTTCTATCTAAATTTATGCCCAACGCTCTTGCAAAAACTATATCCCCCATTCCCGTTTTTGAGATATCTCCTGTATCCTGATACGTTCTAATGCCTTCAAAGAAGTTTACAAGGTTATTTTTGTTCTTCAAGAAACCTATGTAGTGCTTATTCTCTTCACTGTTGGCATCTATCTGATCCTGAAGCTGTCTCATCCTTTCACTGTTATATTTTAATGCTAAATAAAGTGATGGGATGCCAAGTATACCTGCTCCGGTTAGTCCAAGTACACCTACGCTTGTTAAAGCAGCTGTTGGACCGATAAATCCAATTCCACCGAATAATAAGCCCCATTTTAGTCCATTTTTTAACTTTAATCCCCATCTTTCAAATCTACGTTTCATGTTGTCGAATTGTCTGCTCCAGAGGTCAAATCGGGTATATTCTCTACCCAATTGCTTCTTCATCTGTTTGACTTTTTCTTGTCTTGCTCTATCTTCTCTTATTGACTCTACTGCAAGGTCGCCAAAGGCGTCTCTTCTTTTAGTCGCTTCCGCGAATTCGGTGCTATATTCTGCCATCAGGAATTCCTCCACTTCAGTTTCTTGGAATCCCAGCTCTTTAGTGAGTCTTTCCCTTATAGCTCCGACTTTCTGTGCACCGGAACCCTCTATGTCCCCAACGGCATCTCTCATGACACCAGTTCTTTTTTCTTCAGGCTGTGTAAGATCGGTGAAGGTGGTGCTAAATTGTTTGATGAGTGCTCTGTCATCCATGTTATACCCAAGCTCTCGCAGTTTTTTGATCGCTTCCTGTCTGGCAGTTTCTATTTCGTCTCCCGTGAATCCCGGCTTTTGATGAGCTTCATTAGCGGCGGCAATTGCATCATTGATCGTTTTTGTGAACTGCCTGCTTCTCCTTGTCTCTAAATAGTTTGTGAGTTCTCTGAGGGACAGTTCTCTATTCTGCACTAAATCATCAAAGCCGTTTTCTATAAGGGCAGCGTTAATAGCTTCCTGCTTGGCTGTTGGGTCCAAACGCAAACCTTCTGCTTTCTGTAGCGCCTGTAGAGCTGCTTCTCTAGCTTTATCCATTTCTTGTCCCTGTGGTTGTGCGAGTGCGTTATCTATCCCCTGAATTATCAATTGCAGTTTTTGTCCTTTCTGTTCGTCTGTCGGATCTATCCCTTGCCTGAGCTCCAGGATGAGTTTGGATCTAACTTGAGCTAGCTCTGGAGTAGTTAGATCCTGTATATTATCTTTCTTTGTGATTTCCCTTATTAATACTTGAGCCCGTTCACGTGCGGTTTTTTGAGTCTGCCTTCTGAATTCTGTAGGTCCGACAAAATAACGGAGGTAGTTTTCGCCTTCAGTTCTACTAGATGACTTTGTGGATCTTAATTGTCGTAGAGCAGTACTATACTCAGCATCGGTCGTTATTTCTTTGTCAAGGACAAGGTGACTCTGAGTACCAGGAATGTTCTGCCTCTCTTGTATAGCCCTTCTAGCAATCTCTCTATCAGGCGCTCCTTCTTCTGTTGGTTGCTGTAGTGTAGATAGTGTATCCTGCAACAAAGTATGCTCCTGTTCTAGGTCAGCTCCTAAGTCAATTTTTCTCTTGAATATGTTCAGTAACGCAGATTTTTGCTCAGGGTTAAGGGTTGATTCGATTATTTCGATAACTTGTTGTTGTTCTTCACTTAAAAGAACTGCGTAGTAGGCATTGGTTATAGGCTCGCGTCTATTATCGTACTTTCTCCGCAACTGATTTAGCAGCTCCGCTCTTAATCCTTGATCTTGAAGTATCTCTGACTCTTTGAGCCTCTGTTCAAAGATAGCAAGTGCGCATTCACCTATATTCTGAGTGTTCTCAAGAGTCCCCATAGAGCGTATTATCCTTTCTGCTTTATGTTCAGTTTTTATTTTGTCGTTACCTTGTAATATTCTCTGGATATGCTCTAATTCTTGATTTGCAGCGATTTCTGCGGCTTGTTGCTGTCTCTCGGTTTGCGCAGGCTCCGCCTCCCCTTCCCGTCCCGTGGTTTGTTGAGGTCGCCCAAATAGTTTATGGCTCAACTCTACCATCTCTTGATCTGCAGCGGTTTGTTCTGGAGTTTCTGGTTGTGACTCAGGTGTTGTCCCTTCTTCCGCGATTGGTCCTGTGTCTCCACCCGCTGCGCCGTCAGTTCTCTGTTCAGCTTTTTTCCCATAACCTCTATATCTTTCAAAAATTTTTTTCAAGTCTTCTTCTGTCTGAGCAGATACTATTTCTGCTTCGGCTGCAGCTCTGAGATACTTATCTGTTACTAGGTCCTCTATTTGTTCACGCGTCCGGTTCCGGATGTCTTGTATTGATTCTGGAGTTGTATCCCTTGCAGGTATTTTTTCTGAATCTTGAGGAGTAGGTGGTTGTGACCCTTCTTCCGCGGTTGGCTCTGGGGTCTCTCTTCTTACTGCTTCCTCAATCTGTGCTTCAACCCGACGATGTCCGAATGGAATGTGTATGGCCATTTTCGTTACTTGTCGTGCGATTTGTTCCGGAAGTCCTCTGATTCCTGCCTGAAACTTCTTAGATCGTTCTGGTTGTGGGACTCTAGGGTCTTCTGGATTAGATGGCAGCATAGTTATTCAGCTAATTCTTCTAAATAAGATAAGAGCTCCCCTTTCTCCGCCAGGTAGTCAAAGTACAAAATCTTCCTGAGTATCTCCTTGTGGTCTACTCCTGACTCTCTCATCTGTTTTACAATTTCTATTAAAACTGCATTTGGAATTTTTGTACCGTCTTCTACAAGCTTGTACTTTCTTTCGTGGTCAGGGGCTATCTGTTCTGTTTTTCCCTGTACAATATTTTTTAAAATATCTTCAGCAGTTTGTGGCATTTGTGTTAAATATAAGTCAAATCCATTATGAAGAAAATTTCGAACGAGCGCAACTTTTATTTTAAAATATCTCACTTGGGCCGATAGTATGTCAGTTCGAGCCCTAAAGGTAAACGAAGGGTCGAGAGCTGACACGAATACCCATATGTAGCAGGACGTTTAATTCGTAACTCAAACTAGTATAATTTCAAGGATATAAGAGGAAGGCAGCCAATTTTAGGTAGCTTTTATAATTTCTTGCTATTGTCGAATGTTTACAATAAAATGATCTTGATTAAGCATTAAAGCAATGACAGAAGGAGATAATCCACAATCAGAAGATCCAGTTTTTGCTGTAAGAGATACAGCGATAGTTGAAGGTGATACGATTAATGCTGATTTGAATCTTATACCTGAAGGTGAGAGGGAGTTACGAGAAGAGACAGAAATACCGGTTACTCCTGTCATAGGTCCTGAAGAAAGAGGAGCAGTGGTTGTCGGGCCTGCTGCAGCACCACAGGCGGGGGGCGAAGAAGAGGTGCGGCAGCAAGAGGATGTACAAGAAGCAGAAGGAGGAGGCAGGGGTTTATTAGAAAGAATCTGGCCGTTGAGAAGAGATCGTGAAGCAAGAGAGGAGTACCCTAGGATTGAAGATGATCAAATGGAAGTAGCCATAGGAAATCAGGAGGATGATGGACGTAGAGAAAGACGAACTCGGGTTATAGCTCAGACAGAAATAGGGCAAGATGTACAAGAGGTAATCAAAAAACATTCACTAATTTCAGATGCTAAGTATGTGCAGGCAATCGAAAAGGAAAGAAAATCGCGGCAGGAAATATTGAATGGATTCAAAAATCTAGCAAAAAATGTTGCGAAAGTAACAATTCCTCTGGCTGGGGCGTACCTAGGGTACCACTTGGTTGCAGGGCATAGCTTTGAATCTGCGATTTCAGGAATTCCAGATACGGCGAGAGAAGTAAAAGATTTATTTAGGAAGGCAAAAGATGCGATATTCGGGGTAGTTGGGGATCTGATTGGCAGAGGACAGGAAATAGAAAGAGGATTTTTTGATTACAATGCGGTAGACCCGAAACAGGGCGGCTGGTTCCAAAGAGCAAGTTTGAAAATGGGTGCGTTACTAGATTATATAGGTATTTATAATAATCCAGAAAAATTTTCTACAGGGATAACTAAAGTAATAGGAACTCCTTTTGCTGCCATTTTTGGCAAGGGTTCGATCTTTCATAAGGAATCGTTGGAAACAGGTTCCTTCGGACCAATTATGGAACGCCGCGAAGAGAAAGGCTATCCAAACGCAGGGACTTGGACTAAACCTGTACTTGCGGGTTTGGGGGTGCTTACTGGAGCTTGGGCCTTTCATAAAGCTGCATCTATCCTAGCTAGAAAGCGCGATCAATGGTCTGCCGTGGGTAAGCTCCAGAGGCAGGAGGCCAAAGGTCTCAAAGCAAAGGAGAAGTCTTATAAGTTACTCGATCAGGAGGAAGAAGCTAAGGAAACAGAACTAGCAAGGGAACACTTAGATAAAAGAGTGCAACAGATACGTGAAAGGAAAACTGCTAGTGAAATTAGAGCACGGGCAGGAATCAAAGAAAATCGAAATTAAATTTAAAATTTATGAAATTAAATGTTTAATTTTACTGTCATAGCAAAATTATTGGATATAGCTGGAGAACCTGAGGAGGTTAAAATAGGTATCCTATTAGAATTAGCTGACGTAATCAATAAAAAATTCGTTCATGATTTTATAATCTATGCTAACGAAAGAGTTAGAGATGACTATCAATTAGAACAGCTAAAGGATCTAGTAGAAAATGCCGATAGGATTACCCCGGAGAAAATGGATACTTATAGGAATTGGCTTGAAAACAACGTGGAGTTTGATATGAGCGAATTCTGGGACCAATTTGAGGAAAATATGCGAAAAATGGAGATGGATTTTATAAATAAAATCAAAGGTAAGTTAACTGACGAACAGAAAGATGAGCTTCTAAAATTTATGGATGAGCAGAATACTTATTTGAAAGACTCATATCAGGAGATTGATTCTGCTTTTGTTGAAGCTGACTAGATTTCTCCCAATACCTCTTTTATTTTAGTTTCCCCTACTCTTTTTTCAACAGTTTTATATATATCAATATACCTGTCATAATTGTTGATCTGGGTTTTCATATATTTAAGTAAATCAAGAACCGCCTCAACTTCTGCTATTTCGAGAAATTTGAAAAAGATGTCCTCTTCATATTCTTTAATATATTGATCTATCTCAGCTTTCAAGTCCGGGTATGTTGTTAGTTCTAATTCTATTTGATCCTGCACAGCTTTAAAGCCTTTTTTGATGTCTTCTTTGTCCTTTGACTGAATAAGATCGTTTATTTCTCTTATTCGTGCAGGATCATTACTTACCATATGTTTTAATGACATCCTCTGTATAAGCTGGGTTATTGCTTTGTAATGAAAGCCAATGAAGCTATTAATATCTCCCTGCGTCCATCCAAGACCTTGTCCCATACGTTGTAAGACTTGCTCATCTAATAGCATAATTATTTATTAACGTGTAAAAGATTTTATCTTTTCAGTTGTTAGGTTTACAAGAGACTCCCAAGTTGATAATACTCTGTCGTCTTTCGGAAACCAGTCGTCTGGTGGCTTTGTCTTTGCCAGATCCTCCATCCAGAAAATAATTTCTTCACATTTACTGAACATCCGGCCAAGTTCATAATCTGTTGGAACTCCTTTCTCAATAGCTTTTGCAAATATGTTGTCAAGAGATTCAACCTCTTGTATCCTCTGTAGTGCCTTGATTCTCTTAGCCAGCCATGTTTTAGATTGTTTAGTCGCCCAAGGTTTGAATTCGTATCTGGCTCCAAAGGATAATAGTAAGGCAGAAAATGCCAAAGGATTGCCAGTCAGCCCCATCGCCAGGAATGATGCAAGCATACCTAGATTTGTTGCTCTTTCTACAAACTTTTCCAGTCCTCTATAGTGTGCCATAGCAGTGTAGGCTATACGTTCATACTGGTGGATCTTGACCACAGCCTTTTGCCACTGATAAAGAAAATCTTGTCCACTTTCAAATCTTTTCTTAGTCAAATTGAATCCTTCGTCCAGAGTACGCATAATATATTCTGCTTGTTCTTTGTCCATAGGATCTATTCTATTTTGTTCCTGTCTATAAGGATTGTACCAGCTTGCATCGTATGTCTTGAGATTCAAAATAGCATCAAAATAGCTGTCTTCTGCTGACAGGTTTTTCCCTCCGCCTTCACCTGTTATCCTAAGTACTTGTTCCATGATTGCACTTATATCTCTTCGTGTTATAGGCCCTCCGCCTTCTAGCTCTCGTTCTAGGTAAGCATTTACATAGTTTCCATTTTTTGTTTTATCTTTCATGTACTCACTTATATTTTTAAGATATTCAATAAACTCTGGGGTTGCTATGTCTTCTGGTGTGGGGTCTCCTGTTCTAGTGAAGGTATCATGAGTGCCTCCACCATTATCTGTGAATTGATCTGCAAATTTAATTACGAAGACTCTTTCTCCACTAGAAGTGCTATCCATCCCTTCCATTTCATATCTCCTATCTGGTGGTAAACCTTTAGAGAGGTTTTCGTTCATAATACCTAAATTTGTTTGGTGTATTGCCCAGTTTATGCCGTCTGTCCTTAGGATCACATTTTGTGGATCATACCCGTCATCAGCATCTGTGCCGAAGGTGTCTATGGCTTTATCCATTGCGTCTTGCGAATTTAGTCTGATAAATCTTAGATATGGATTTTCATAATCGCCTACCAGTCTGCCCCAAAGGCCTCTGGTAGTATCATCCTCCATATCAGCTTGTAAGTGTCCGCCAGTTATTACAAGCTCTTCTCCCGATTTCTGTAACTTGACTCCCTTAGGGATTAAGTTTCCATAAGCATCACGTAAAAATTCTCCTGGTTTAATAGTAACTGTCTCGGATTTCCCTCTCTTGTTGATTGTTAATTTAAGATTTGTATTTGTACTATTAGTCAGCCAGCTGTCCTTTCTAAGTTGTTCCTCTCCGTAGTGTATCAGGTTAGTTAATTCAAACAATGAGTACTTTTCTGGCTTGTCAGGATCTCGATGTTCAAAGTGTTGGCTTTCATCGAACAGTGTTTGTAATGCCATAAAGCCGTCTCTTTGTTGCCAATAAGATCTATACTCTGATCCTATCTGTCTTTCCCATTCAAAAATGTTTTTAGTATCTGAAGGAAGGTCACTCCTTCTAGCATTGCTTTTAAAGAACTTAGCTACTTTAGTTTGCTTGTCACTTGCACCTCTTCTAAGAGATTCCTTTATAGCACTAGAAAAAATTCCTTCAGTTGGACTATATCTGGGCCCATCATACTTATAGCGCAATTCTCCCGTAGTCGTCCTGGTTGTCAACTTTCTTAACTTTTCCTGTACTCTTTCGAGTTCTGTCGGTGAAAATTGGTCAATGTTTTGTAGGCTTTTATGGTCTACTGCGAATTGGTAGACTTGTCCATTAAATTCATATTTCGTACCTAATAGTTCGCCTAAATAACGCTGCATGTCAACGCTGCCTATCAAGCCATCTCCTACACCTAATTGCGCTAGCCACTGTGGTCCCTGTTGGTATAACTGGTCGTATATTCCAAGTTGCATGCTTACTGGTAGATTCTCGCGTTCTTCTCCAATCTTGTGAGCAGCCAACCACCCAGGTGCAAATTTTTTGACCTTATGTTCAAGCTCTGGGCTTATTAAAAGTAAAGCTTTTGTGGGGTTCGCTCCTAGATCTTCGTGTGCAATCTCTATCTGTGACAGTTTTCTTAATCTGGGATCGAAGCTACGAGCAAGTCTTGCAGAAAGGGATCTTTTTACTGCATAGCTTCTAAGGTTTGGGACCGGTATTGGAGCATAATCTAAAATAGTACCGACAACGGGTATCTTTGCTAGTGTCCTGAAGCCAGGTAGAACGCTGGCTGGTATGAAACCTGTGCCTTCATCTGCAAACTCCCATCTTGTATTTTGGGCGCCTTCTCCTGGTTTTCCATACCAGTCTGGCACTGGACTTCCTCCAAACTGTGCTGTCCCTCTTGCCTCGTCTAAACCCTTGTTCAATGGGTTAGTTGAGTCACTGATACCAATATATGATTGCTTCTTGGCTGGACCCCCTGTTGCACTAGCGTAGCTTATATACTTATGAAATCCTTTGTCCCCTACCTCAGGGCTAGAGCTGAAATAAGTGTCTCTTTGTACATCTGGTATGTTTATACTATACTCTTTTGCTAATTCTTGAGTGACCTTATCTACTATGTTTTCGATTTGTGCATGTTCTACTGCTAATCTTCTCAGCTTAGATCTTATGTCAAAAGCTAGTTGGCTTCTCCTGACAGCATCCTGGAGTTGCTGCGTGTTCTCGTCAAATTCTGGGGGTTTCGTTCTTAGGATACTTTCCACTATCCTAACGAGTCTCATTATAGATTCTTGCTCTTGACTGGAAAGTTTATCGTCCTTAGTAATATATAGATTGTCGAGAAAGTAGTGTATTTGAGGATTTTCCGCTAATGTGCCGTCATTAATTCTGGACGTGAGTTCTCTCAGCCCTCGACCGATGGCCTCTGGGATTGTTTCAAAGCCATGATCCTGTCGGAGTTGGTTAATTTGTTGCGAATCAAAACTTTCCAGTAGGTAATCTGTTGTTTCATGCAATTGGATAGATGCTTCTACATTTCTCTGCGTCGGGTCCTCCGGAAGCACAATGATAGAGACAGAAGGCACTACTTCTCCTTTTATATGTCCTTGCAAGTTAGTTAAAGCTTCCTCTTTAAGAGTGAGTCCAAGCCCTGTTTCATTAATTTTGGAAAGTTGTTCTTCTTGCCCGACAGCTCTCATAAGCTGTTTGAATGCAGCTTCAGAGGTTTCTCCAATGAGATAGCTGTTTACTACAAAAGTGACCCCAGTGGGGGTAATTTCCAGGGATACTATGCCTTTGTGATATAAATCTCGTAGAAAAGTTTCAGACTCAAGTCTTTTGGGACTTTGGGTTTCCTGAGCTATTCGAGTGTCTGATAAGGATTCTGTGTCTTCTGGTTGTTTAACTTTGTTAAAGATGCTTATCAAATCAGATTGGACTGCATCTACAAAATCGGCTTGACTAGCTAGTTGTTCATTGTCTTGGTCTCTTTCATAACCAACAATCTGCCAAGCCAGTTCATGTTGCTTTTTTATTTTTTCCGCTGTTCTTATTAAATTGAGTACTTCCGCTTGATGATTTCGTTCCAAAGATGTGTTAATAGCCCATTCGATCTTACCTTTTCTATCTACGGCTACACTTCCTAGGTTAAATTCCTGTAAGGTAAGATAAAGGTCTGTCTCATCGAAGTCTTCTAAATTCAGCAGTAAAATTTTAGTCATAAAATCCTCTCTTGCTGCAGCTATTCTATCCTCTACTGGCGCGTTTCGTTTCCAGTCTTCATACTGGGCAAATTCTTCGGCAAGATCGGAAAGTCTTGAGTAATCCATTTCTTTGGAAATTGTTGAAGCACTTTCCTTTCGCTTGGCATTTAGTTCAATCCTCCCTGCAATTAAGGGATTCGAGATCTGTTCTAATAATTTAATCAAATTTTCACTGTCTTGTAGTAACTGTTGTTTGGTAGCTGTATCTGTTGCTTCTCTAAGTGCTTGAAGTTGGGATTGAACTTCAGGCTTTTTAAGGAAACTTTTTATTGTATTAAATTTCTCAGCCTCAGAAGGAATCATTTCTGGTATGTTGTCTCCAGTTTCGATGAGAGCTTCCAGTTTATCTAGATCCAGCAAATAATTAGCTATTGTTGTCTCCTGTTGATTCCCTTGATAGTCGATGAAGTGACTTCCTTCTATGTTTTCAAACTGTTTTAATAAAAGTTCCTGTTTTTGTTTTTCTAAATCTTCGAGCTCTTCTTTTTCTGCTGTTGTAAGCGTTCGCTGATCTTTAGCTTTCAGACTTTTGATACGCTCTTCTATTTGAGTAAGTTGACGGTGATTGGCCACCCGTTCTGCTCTTTTTGTCCTCTGCTGAGTAAAGGCTTCTACCTCTACTCCTAGAGCTGGCTTTGGTTCAGGCTTTTTTTCTGTTCCTTTTTGGACTGCATTCTTCTCTTCTGGGTCTTCCAGACTATCAAGAACTGTTTGATAAGCCTCTTTGTTTTGTTTAATTATGGCACGCAAGATTTCATTTGCTTGTTCTTTCGGTATAGATGAATCAGACCCATCAAGGCTTTGTAATACTGCTACCAGGCTTTCCTCAGCTAACTTCCTACCTCTTAAATGATCTACAATTACTTTGATCCTTTTTTCTTTGCTTAATTCAGAAGCATTTACTACTCGATTGATCTCTTTTATAGCTAATTCCAGCTCAGCTATCTCTTGTTCCTGAACAGGTCCTGTCTCTCTTCTTTGTTGGAGCATAGCTTCTGCAATTTGAGAAAACATCCTTTTTGGTACTCTTTTCTCACTTTTCCTGTCCTCAGAGGGTGCAGGTTCTTCTGCTTTTTTACTTGCTTTCTCAAGTTGCTGGGCGATTCTCTTTTTTCGCTCTTCACGGGCCATAGCAGCTATTGATTCGCGACGCCTTTGTTCTTGGATCTGTTTTTCTGTTTTTTGACTGGATTCAGAGTTATTAAATTCTGGCCTTTTTTCTCCCAGCATAAATTTTAGTTAAAATCATATTATTATACGCAATTTTTGTGGAGTCTACTAGCAGTTGTTAGGACTTTGATCCCCTTATCCTTGCTTCTGTTGAAATCTTGTCAAACTGTTCATTGAAAACTTTGATTGCAGATAATCCATGCTCAATCTCCTCTTGAGTTAAGGGTGCCTTGCCCTCTGCGAGATTTTCTAAGTCATGTGCGGTTGTTGTCCCTTCTCTATAAGCAGCTAGTATTTGCGCGAGTCTCTGTTCCTCTGCGTTCAGTGTTTCTTTTATCCCGTCTATCATTTCTCTACGTTGGTTTCTGTCAAATCGTTTAGGATCATTTAACATAAAAAAAATATCTCTTGCCAAAAAAGCGGCACTGCCTGCAAGAAAAAGTGGTTGGCCCCCCGAAAGATAAGCTGTCCCTGCAATTAGAGAGAATCTAGCTAGGATTTTCATTGAGTTTGCGAGCTTATCTATAATGTCTTCATTGGGAGTTAGTTTTAATTCCCTGCTTTGCAAAGTTTCTTTGTATTTTTTCCTGAAGGCTTCTATTTCGGCTTCATACTGTTGTGATAATCTCGCTATCTGATCTGGATCTAGGTTAGAGGCTTGTATCTGCTTTATAATCTCCTGTTTCAAATCTCTGAGTTTGAGTGGCTGATTGTTTACTTGTACTTCGGAATTCTCAGGCATATTATCTAGCTCTCCCATAATTTCGTTTCGAACTCTTGCAGAGATTCCTGTTGGTACATTTTCTGTTGTCCTTATAGGTGTGTTCTGCGCATAGAAAGGTCCTTTATCCTGTCTTTGTTGTTCTCCGCTATTTGCTAGTCCTTGGAGAGCTTGACTTGGAGGTTCCCTTCCTAGAGTATCTAAATAAGTTGGGTCAGCGGGCGTTCCTTTATATCGAGATTGAGGTGACGGGATTATCCTGTCAGGTTCCCCTTCTTTTTCAATTTCTGCTGTTCTGCCTTCTTGTATCATGCTTTAACTAATTAGTGTAAATTTAGGGATTAACGAGAAGTGTTTACCTTGAGCTTGCCGAAAGGTAGACACTTCGAGCTCACTTATTCGTAATTCTAATTAAGTTATTCTAGAATAATTTAAAAATATTATCTAGTATATTTTAATTTGTGAAGATCTCTCTAAAAAGTTAAAATTTGTTGAGTTAACGATAGCTTATGAAGATATACACAAAGACCGGTGACACCGGAACAACTTCTCTGTTTGGAGGTAAGAGGGTAAGTAAATCTTCCACTCGGTTTGAAGCCATTGGCTCTCTAGATGAACTGAATTCTTACCTTGGATTGGTTGCTGCGCTTTTGTCTGGTGATACAGACTTAAACAGTTCTTCTGATAATTTGGTTGAGAAAATATATAAAATTCAGTCAACTTTACTACAAATCGGTGCGGACTTGGCTACTCCTTATACTGCGAACAGCTCTGTCCAGAAGAAAATAGTTCGGCTTTCAGCAGACAAAGTCACTAAATTGGAGCATGAAATTGATGTATATGATGCTCAGCTAACAAAGCTTACTTCTTTTATCCTTCCTGGTGGACATCCTGTTGCAGCGCATATACAAGTAGCCAGATCACTGTGCAGACGTGCTGAAAGGAATGTTATAAAGCTTGGAAAAGGTGTAGAAGTAAATCCAGAAATCTACAAATACTTAAACAGGTTGAGTGATTGGTTCTTTGTTGCTGCCAGGTTAGTAAATACTCTGACAAAATCCCAAGAACAAATCTGGGAATAGTTTGCGCCACATTTTTTCCTATTGTAGGTTTTATATTTAGATCCCTTATGGTTGAGTAGAAGCTGAAGACATAGTAAACTGACTGCATGGAAAGTTATACAGCAGAACAAGAAAGAGAGCTAATAGAACTTGCGAAAGTGGACGCTCAGGCTTTCGGACAGCTGTATGAGTATTATTTTGGTAAGTTGTATGGCTATGTGGTGTATTTGGTTGGGAATAATACGGATGCCGAAGATATTGTCAGCGAAACCTTTGAGAAGGCAATGAGAAATATTCGGAATTTTGAGTGGCGAGGGTATACTTTTGGAGCTTGGTTATACAAAATAGCACGTAATCTTGTGTATGACAAAGCTAAGATTAAGAGAACAATCTCTCTTGAGGATATAGAGAATATACTTGAGTCGCCAAACTTAAGTGTGGAGGATCAGGTAGAGATAAAATTGGAAACAGAAAATTTATTAAGACTGATCGCACAGTTGAGTGATGACCAAAGGGAGATACTTGTACTTAGATATATACAAGGGTATTCAATTAAAGAGACATGTGCAATTACCGGTAAGACAGTAGATTCTGTAAAGTCTTTGGTAAAAAGAGCTTTAGCTATATTAAGAGAACAAACTTTAGATGAACAGCAACCTGGAACAACAACTAAATAACTTATCTAACCCAACCCCTCGAAATCCTAACTTCAAGATCGACCTGAAGACACACCTTATAAACGAGTACTCATCCAAGCTAGAGTATAAAAGATTGCAGAGATACTTAGCGTCTAATGAACAGAGAAGCACAAAAGGATTCTGGAAAAATTTTGGGAAATTAGGTTTGGCCGGGACACTAAGTCTTATCTTGCTTCTTTTCTTTGGCTCTAGTGTGATGGCTTATTACACAATACCAACTGTCAAAGAGACGATAAATACTGCTATTGGAGTTCACTCCACGGGATATATAGATATCAAAACCTCACCAGAAGAAGTAAAAGTATATGTTAATGGTGAATACTTCGGAGAGACCCCAGCTAGGCTTGAGTTTCAAGAAGGAAATTACTCTATCAGAGTGGAAAAAGAAGGTTATAAAACGGTGTCTAATAAGGTAAAAGTTTTGGGAAATCAGACGACAGAATTATACATAACTATGGAAAGTCTTATTCCTGAGGATCCTTATAAAGGGTGGCTGACTTATAATAATGAGCTATATAGTTTTGGTTTTAGGTATGATCCGGACTGGGAAATTTCAGAGCAAGAGGCTGATGCGATTAAAGTTAACCTTACAAGTGAGAGGTTTTCAGTGAGTATTCAGTATCTGGAAGAGGGTGCAGAGCCTTTACCTATAGAAATCGAAGGGGATAGACAAAGCTCAGAGTATCAGATAGTAGAGTGTGGAAAAAAACTATATACGCAACTTCAATATGATACTGCACAAGATTCATCTATAGATCAGGAACTAATTGATAGTTTGGAAAAATTTGTTAGCTCATTATGGCTTAGCTGTCCAGTAGAAGAGTACCTGCCACCGGAAACTCAGGTAGAAAATAGGTTTATGTGGCAAATTGAAGACATAGTTTATACCGTGAACTACACAGATTTTGACTTACAAGAGTTTACAGTTTCGAATAATATGCAGCTTAAATCCATATCGCCTGATGGTAGATGGGTTCTATATTATGGTGATGGCGGTGTATGGTTAGCTGATACCATAGGGGAGAATAAAAGACTCTTAGTCAGCTCAAGTAAAAGTAGTAATGGAGTTTATACTAATCTCAGTTTAGAGGGCTCTGGCTGGGCTCCTGATTCGATGTCTTTTATCTACTCCAAAGATATCTTCGATATTTCAAACTGTGAGGGGCACTGTGAAGGATCTGAAGAAATGTTGAGTGAATCCCCTACTGGTGAAAAAGCCGGTTTGTATATGTTTGATTTGAAAACTGGTGAGTCAACCTATTTAGTAGATTCAACTCAGGAATTCATCACAAATTGGTCTTATAGAGCTGATTACGTGTATGTATACTTAAATTTGGAAAACAAAATTGTATTAAGAGAATATAGAGTTACTGATTTATCAAGTTATGTAGATTATGAGCTTCCCAATGCGGAAGGTTTCTCTACTTTTCAGTATGATGTTTACGACAGAACTCAGGTCGTAGTTAGATATGGGACTATCCAAAATTCCAGGATAGTATTAGCAGAATTGATAGACGGACAAATAAGAGTCAAGAAGGTTTTGATAGATAATTTAGCCTGGAGTGAAAATCAATTTCCTCGTATAACTGGGGACGGCAATTATATACTATTTGAGTCCGATAAGTACTATAATTTACAGACGAGTCAGTTGATTACTTATCCAACTGATTATAAGTTTAATAGAGTTTATGCGATTGGAGATGGAGAGGTAGTTGCGGTTCACTCCCAAGGTCAGAATAACAATGGAGTTGATGTAACCATAGCAGTGATTTCTCTAGATTCTAATTCCGTCAAAAAAGTATTATTAGAGAAAGCTACAGTCAGAAATCTTACCTTACCTTTCCAACTACTATAAATTATTTATACGTATCCAGATAAGCCTTTTCGATTACTATATCCTGAAGTGGTTTATCGGAATAATCCGTTTGGGCTATAGCTATAGCATTCACTACATTTTGTCCAGCAATGACCTGCCCAAAAATTGTGTAATCTCCGTCAAGTCCTAAAGCTCCAGTGTCATTGTGCACTATATAGAACTGGCTTCCAGAGGAAGCCTTAGTGGGATTAACTGTGTCTGCTTGTCTAGCTGTAGCAACTGCCCCTGCTATATGAGATAAGTCCGGAGAAATTTCAGCTTCTACTGTATATCCTGGACCTCCTGTTCCATCACCTGTCGGATCCCCACCTTGTATCATGAAGCCCTCTATGATCCTATGGAAAATAAGATTATTATAAAAACCTGATTCCACAAGTTTTTTAAAATTTGCAACTGTTTTGGGTGCCCTGTCTCCGAATAATTTAATAGTAATATTTCCGTAACTGGTTTCAAGAATGACTGTTTCCTCTCCTTCAGCTGGACAGGCTTTCTGCCCAGTTTGTTCTGCACATATTGTGTCGGCGGTTAGTTTTTGGATTTGTGTTGACATGTTTGCTCTGTTTGATGAATTAGAGTTATCTATAATTTCCCCTTCTTTCGTGCACCCAGTCAGAATTAATGAAAATAAAGCAAGTATTATTAAATAGCCTAATTTCTTCATGGATTATTTAAATTGAGATAATAGCTCAGTTATGTCTGTTCTCTGCACTTTAGAAGTTAACGGTGTAGTATCCTTTTTAAGGTGATCAATTCTTTGGTGATAGGGGACACTTCCCTTATCTTGATAAAGTATTCCTATGGGTATACGCTCTTGTGAGTAATCTGACAATTTATAAGCCATGTCAATATTTGTTGGATCATAGTTTGGATCTTCTTCTACTTTGTATACTCTTTCCTTATACCAGCTTTGATCTAAGAATTTATTATATGTAGGACAGTGCTGCAATATTTCACAATAACTAAATCCATCATGCTGAATAGCTGCTTTCAATATTGTTACGATATGACTTAAGTCGCCGGTATATCCTTTTGCTACAAATCCTGCCCGTAAGTTTAATGCTAATTGAGTAGGATTAAGCCTGTCTTCAATTACACCATAAGGGCTGGAGTTCATTTTCTGCCCCTTTGGTGTAGTAGGTGTTGGCTGTCCAGTTGTTAATCCGAAATCACAGTTGTTATGGACAATTAAGTTAATATTATAGTTACTTCTGATTGCATGTACCAAGTGATTTATTCCTTCATCCAAGAGTCCTCCGTCTCCTGCCACTGCTATAACCGGAAGGTTCTGATTCGCGAGTTGTATACCTGCTGCGATTGGGATAACACGACCATGTAAGCCTTTAAAGGCATAGGCATTAATCTTATCTGCCATGTTCCCGTTGCAACCTATATCAAAACATAAAACCGCTTGTGTTGGTGCGTAGTTTAGTTCGACTAGAGCCATCTTTATAGCTGCCCAGATGGCAAAGTCTCCACAACTGGGACACCATGTGGGGTTAATCGGGCTTGCAAAATCTTTGATTGTTACATTGACATCATTATCCATTATTTAGATACAGTTTCTAAAATATCCTCCAGATAGAATGGTCTGCTGTCGTATCTGAGAATTTTATTTTTGAAATCAATTCCTGTCTCGGCTTTGATAAGCTGGGCTAGCTGTCCATTATAATTTTGTTCTACAATATACACATTGGTTTGATTTGTTCTAAAGGGTTCAAGAGCCTCTCCTTTGAATGGCCAAAGGTAAGTATAATGGATTATCTGTACTTTTTTACCCTGCGAACGTAGTATTGCCGCAGCATCCTCCAATATAGTTTTGTTTGAGCCCCAGGTGATAAATGTTATATCTGCATCTGTTTCTCCCCTGACTTCTGGATCAGGCAGCTCCTTCCTTATCAAGTCTAGTTTTTTCATTCTTTTTTCTATCTGGGTTTTTATGATAGCTTCATCTTCAGTGGAATACCCTTTAGGTGTATGTTCATCACTATTTGCAAGGAAAGTACTGCTTATCAGGCTTTCTCGCTCGTCTGAATGTTGACCTGGAAACCATCGTGCTGATATACCGGTATCTGTTACCTGGTATCTTAACTCTTGACCTGTCAAATTTCCCGGGTTTAAGACTAGTCCTCTGTCTATAGCTACTCTGTTTTGATCTGGCTCCTGGATTGTATAGGTTGTTTCGGCAATATATTTTTCTGTTAAAAAGAAAACCGGGATTTGATATCTTTCTGCGCGATTAAAGGCATCTCCAATTAAATAAAATGCATCTTCGGCATCACTACAGCTCATAACTATTCTAGGGAACTCTCCGTGACTAGTATGCATAGCCATAACTAAATCCTGTTGTCCGGTCCAAGTTGGGGCTCCAGTTGCTGCGCCATGTCTTTGTCCGAGAATGACAACAAATGGTGTTTCTGTAATTCCAGCAAGTGAAATTGTCTCGCTCATAAGATCTAGACCGCCTCCACTTGTGCCACAGAGTGCTCGAGTTCCTGCATAATTGGCTCCGACACACATATTTGCTGCTGTAATTTCATCTTCAGCTTGCTTTACTAGCATACCTGTCTTGGGAGCCCATTCTGCCAAATTGGAGAGAATTGAACTTGCTGGAGTCATAGGATAAGAGCAGTATATTTTAACTCCAGCTGCGGCTGCTCCAAGTGACAACGCTTCATTCCCGGTAATTATTAACTGATCTCTGACCTGCGGATTTGGAGTAAATGCATCAATAAAATTATGAAATTCCTCTTTTATAAATTCATAGCCTAGATTTGCACATCTTTTATTAATTTCTACGATGTCTTCTCCTTTATTAAAGACTTCAGCTATAACATTTTCTAAGGTATCAATACTCAGTCCTAAAGTTTTCCAAACAGCTCCTAATGTGACTGTGTTTTTCATTAGTGCTGTTCCTCCTGCTTGTATGGCCAGCTCCAACAAGGGAATTGGATATACTTTGACTTTTAGTTCATTGAGCCTGGTAGCCTGCTCTGGCGTGAGGGCGTTTACTTGGTCAGTAATCAAGACTCCCCCATCACGGTCGAATTCGTCTATATGCAAGGCAATGCTCTCTTTATTCAAGGCTAGGAGTACGTCAGTATCTTTGGTGATAGATCCGATGAGGTGGTTTGAAATTTCTATCTGATAGACATTATGTCCGCCTCTAATAAGTGAAGGGTATTCTGTGTAACCGAAAGTATAGTAGCCTGCCCTCTTAGCTGCCTTTGATATAATTAACCCTGAACTTTTTATACCTTGTCCTGCAGCACCTGCAATTTTTATTGTAAATCGATCTTGCATAGCTAATGATATTCATCCCCTGATTAATTGTCAACCTGAATTTTATTGGGAAGTGTGATTCTAAATATAGTTGGGTGTTTTAAGCTGATGTTATCTATTTCTCCAAGAAATTCTTGCTCTATAATCTCTTTACTGATAGAAAGTCCCAAGCCCGTTCCTTTTAGTGGAGGTTTAGTAGTATAGAAGCAGTTAAAAATCTTATTTTGATCTTCCTTTTTTATCCCTACGCCGAAGTCTTTGATATAAAAATAGAAGTTATGCAGGCTCTCCATTGTCCTGATATAAATATATTTACTGAATCCTCTATAGCTATCATAGGCGTCTATTGAGTTGCTAATTAAATTAGTAATCACTTGATTGAAACGGACAGGATTACCATAAAGCATTGACTCTTCAATGTCTAAGAAAATACGAACCTTGGATTTCTTTATCTTATAATCAAGCAGTCTGAGAGAATTGGTAATTTCGTGGTTAGTTGAAAATTCCTGCTTTTCTGTACTTTGCTTTGATTGTCTGAGGAATAGCTGTATAAGTAAATCTATTTGCTCTATTCCTAACATAGCTGTTTTTATTTCAGTATTTTCTTCAATCGTAGCGTCTAAGATTTGTAAATTGATTTTTACTGTTGATAGAGGAGTTGCGATTTCGTGGGATAAGGTTGAGCTTAGTTGTCCCAACGTCACCAGTTGCGAGAGCTGTTGTAGAGACCTTGGGGCGTGAAATTTTTTGTTATTGTGGTCTGTTATTTTAGCTGTAACCAGTTTGTTTATTTTATCAATTTGCTCTCTTAGTATTCTGTACTGTGAGAAGTTTTGAGACATAAACAATATACTGACAAATTGATTTGTTTATAGCAATTATGTCTACAATTAGCATTGTATTGAGATACAAATTAGGGTTCCTGGGTTGGTAGTGGTAGCTGTGCTTCTTTTTGAACAAAGACCCTATTTAGGTTTCGACAGGTTCTGGCAGCCTCTATTGCTATAGCAGTTAGGTTGGGATTATCCCCTGCATTGACCATTCTGTATATCCAGCCAGCATTAGGAATACGGGTAAATTCTGTGTATGGAGTGGGAATGAGGGGTGGTTCCATAATGTAAATTTTAATGTATGTATTTATAGCAGTTTTAATTTAATATGTAAAAGTAAATTAACAGAATAAATTACTAATGGTATACTAAATTTATAATTATTATTAGTAAATTCATGGCTGTACAAATTGATTATTTTGCTCCAATTGGTTGGAAACCTCAGAATCCAGACGAAGATTATTTAGTGGCTTTTTTTCAGATAGCTTTAAAGAGAGGTATCCCCGATGAGGTATTTAAAGAGGTGGCTGCTACTGTCGCAGCAGAATCCAGTACAGGAACTTGGACTACAGTAGATGAGGGAAGTAATGCTGGGATGGATAATGCTAGCCAATACAGAGCACTTGTTTTTGATATTGAAGAAGATACAAAAAGATTTAAGGTTGCTTATCCAGCTGATTTGTTTGAACACGATAATATGGCTGGGATGCTAGCTGGTTTTGCGGGCAATATCGGGGGAATGAAGGCAATTAAGGGTATAAGATTATTGGACGTAAGATTCCCAAAGAGGATAGTAAGGTCTTTTCCTGGCCCTAAATTTGGTATTGAAGGGCTGAGGAATTTTCTGGGTCATTACGATGATTTGGATGATCCTTTAAGACAAAAGATGCCTATCATGGGCACTGTTCCTAAGCCTAAAGTAGGACGTACTGCAGAACAGCAAGCACAGCTTGCGCGAAGTATTTGGTTGGCTGGAGATGGTACATATGATTTTATTAAAGATGATGAGAATTTAACCTCGTTGGAGTTTAATAGCTTTTACGACAGGACTAAGTTAGTTTTAGGTGTGCAAAGAGAGGTTGAGAATACATCTAAAAATAAAAGATTTGCTTTATTGAATGTAACCCATTCTAATATGAGGGAAATGATAAGACGAGCCGAAACAATCAGAGATGAAGGTGGAAGATTCATGATGATTGATGCTGTCACCACTGGGTTTGCTGCTATGCACACCATGAGACAGGAAGACTTTGGACTTGCAATTCACGCACATAGAGCTATGCACTCGTTCATGACAAGACATTCCTCTCTAGAAAAAAATTTAGAAGGTTTCAGTATTTCAATGGTTGTTCTAGCTAAAATTTACAGGCTATTAGGGGCAGATTCTCTGCACACAGGTTCCCCTAAAGCAAAGATGGAAGATTATGGAGAGAGTGAGGAGATCGCAAAAATTATGACTCAGGACTCTATCCCAGCTAATACAGTGCAATTAACATTAGGACAGGAGTGGTATGGAATGAAAGAAACTTGGCCGGTAGCTTCAGGAGGACTCCATCCAGGGGTACTGGATAAAGTTATTGAAAAAATGGGAAAGAACATCTTTATTCAACTAGGCGGAGGTGTATTGGGACATCCGCAGGGTATAGCACGGGGAGTAGAAGCAGCTCTGGAAGCCAGAAAAGCCATTGTTGCCGGGGAGACTATTTTAGAGTATGTAAAGAAAAACCCTGACTCCGCTCTCGCAGAAGCAGTCGCCGAATGGGGTACTGAACCAAAGATAGTTTACTAGCTAAGGCTTAAATGGCAATCATTTTGCAGCTAGGCTAGTAAATGGCAGCTATTTTAAATTGAGCATTATACAGATCTACTATCTCCCCTATTCGTTTACCTAGAATTGCCGTGACATTTTTTGCATCCACCCATAGAGTTATCTCTATATCTACAGCCACCAGCTTTACTCTAGAATTCAAGGCCACCATCAGTCTTCTATCAAGTCTTTGCTGTCTTTTGGCCTGTTTCAATACCTGCTGTGTTTTTTTTACTCGTAAATCTAGCTCAGATAATTTATTTAGGAGTTTTATATAACGTCTATTGAAAATATCTGGTTGAATTTCATTAAATTGCGTTTCATAGTTTTTATAGATAGTATTGATGACAGTAAGTTGAGCCTGTGTGTGATTGATAAGCTCCTTATTCATGATAAGCCAATTAATAATTAAAATTTAGCTTCTTATACTTAAAAACGTATTTTATATTAAGCTGTGGCACAAAATTTTAAAAATATTTTGATTATCGAAGAGTTGCATTGCCTAGTAAGCTGATTGCTGTTAGTAAAATATTTATTCGATTAATGTAACTTCAAAAGCTCCAGCTCCCCCTCGACTATCATCTGCTTGCTTATATTTAGCAACAAGATAGTGTTTCTTCAGTAATTGTCCGACGAAAGGTCTAACAATTGGACCTTGAGGTGAATTATGTCCTTTTCCTGTAATTATCAGAAGTTGAGATAAATCGTGATTATAAGAGTCTTCCAGAAATATGTTTAACTCACGCTCAATGTCGTATGTGGAAAGTGTTCCTCGATCATGATAGTCAAGGGTAGCTTCAGGTAGAAATGGGGTATGCTTTTGAGTTTTACTATACTTAGCGTACTTGTTCGACATGATTATTTACATTGTATATCTTTTCCGCATGCAGGGCATTCTTTGTGATATGTGGCAACGTTGCCGTTTTTTACATAGAAGATTACATGACAGCGCGGGCATTCTGTTTCATCCGGCCTTTCAGCTGATTTAGTGAAAATTTCGAAATTAGAATGCATTAACGCCTTTGTTACTTGTCCAATTGATATACTGCTGTCTCCTATAGTACCGCATGTCCCGTTGATTTGGATGGTTAAATTAAGCATCTGATTGCGTAGTAGTTCAAATTGAGTGGTTGCATCATTAGGTGAAGAAATGTCTTCTGTCTGGGCAAGTTGGATAGTACTTTCCACTTGTCGTACCACTTCTTCTCCCCATTCTCGAACTGCTGCATCGCGATCAAAGTGTATTTTTGCTTTAATGAGGAACAGCTTGAAACTTTCAATGAGATCATTTCTATCGCCGGTAATGAAATTTGTAGCGTTATGCATAATTTCTTCTGCCAGGCTTATCACTTCAGGATTGAAATTCTGTAATTCCTGAAAAATTAATTTATCCTGGGCTTTGAAACTATCGATCGGGTAATAGCCAATATAGTATTCTTGTAACATGTCGTCGAAGGAGGCAGAATTGATGGCACTAAAAAGCGGATTTCCTAATATAACTGTCGGTGTTTCGGGCTCTGCTGCGCCTGTCAATCCATAATCTTGCATCCAAATCTGTCTAACTCTACTATGCTCCATAAATGGTAATCCAATTACCCTATGGTTTGTTGCTCTGATAATATATTCACTAGTGGCTGTATCGCTTTCATCTAATACAGTTATAGGCACAATCTCATATTGTGATACGAAACTGTATGGTGAGTCATAATTTTCAGCTGGGCTTTGCAAATAGGCCTTAGCTTGGTAGTTCCCTGCTTCAATGTTGGCTGTTAAAAAGCCCTGGATTTGTAAAAATGAGTCCAGTTCAGCTTCTCTTACTCTTTTTTGTGTTTCTAAGATTCCTATCTCTTCACATGCTCTCCTATAGGATTCCTCCATAGGTTGAATCCAACCTTGAGATATAAATTTTCTCTCTCCGCTTACATAGTAATTGAATTGCGATTGAGTAAGCGGTGTTAGATATTCTTCCAAAAGTTTAAGTAATTGGGTATGTACTCCTTCTTGATTTAATTTTCCCTCATAAATATTGCATGTTTCGTGAATAAGATTAAAAGCCTCCATATTGAAGCCATTTTCAGCAGATTGCAGGTCGATTTGTGTGGATTCTTCCTCAAGTTGTCCTAAAGTCATATTTTGTCTCTAACTTATTATTGGTACGATTTAGACTGATTTTGAATTTCCAGTTTATTATTATGTGTGTAGCTAGGAAAATTGCAGGAACTATAATAGCGTTGCCTGCTAGTTGGTTATATAGAAACGGAAGTCCGTTTATATAACTTTGGAGCAGTCCTTCTAAATTCTTAGAATACATATTTGTGGTTACAACTACTCCAAAATTTGTCCATAAGAAAAAAATAATGGTTGATAGCAAGCCTAATCCTTGTATGACACTTGTGCTTTGAAGTAATGAGAATTTCCTCCTGCGTATAGTTTCTGAGAGCAACGGACTAAACAAAAACCCTGTCCAGGTGAATATAAAAATTGAAGAATTGCCAATTATAAAATCAGAAATGATAAGAGAGACGAATATGGTTAGGAAACCAAGCTTTTTATTTAAAAAAAAGCTTGAAGCCAAACCTGTGGCGGTTAAAAATTCTATATTGTCTCCAATGTGAAATAATGTTCTTGTAAGAACAGTAACTGTTATGAAAAAAACTGGGATTAGTATTTTTCGTGTGCACATTGTACTAATTTAAAAATTAATTTTTTCTATTTTGAATTCAATTTTGTCTTGTGGTCTCAGTTGGTAATCACTTACCCCAACACTCGCATCCTGATTGTTTATTAAAAGCTTCCAAAATTCATCCTGGTTTGGGGTAATGCCGTTGATTGAATTGATCATTACTCCAAAGTTATACTGAGTGTATTCGAAGGTAAAATTATCATTAGTTGTCTCGAGTGATTCCAAAGCGCTAAAGAATGTCTCCCCTGGATTAAACTCAAGTTCATATATGTTGTCATTAATTACCAAATTAGCCTTTTGCGTTTGTTGTTGAACCTGTGTGCCTTTTACATCAGAATCGGTTTGTCTAGTTGAAAGGAATAACCCACCTGCCGCGACAATCAGCAACAGGATAAGTGTAGGAATAAGTATAGAAAGTTTGGGTCTGGACATAGTGGCTCGCTATAAAATATTAAACTCCCCTAAGCGGAGAGTCTAAATTTATAGTGATCTCCTGCTCGGGACATATGTATTACAGTGTTAGGCTCGGACTTTACCGTTGCGGCACAGTGGAAGAATTTCGCTCCCTTCACTAAAACTGTAATCTAAATTTAGATGATGAAAGTTTTTTTGTCAAGCAGAAAATTACTTTTTGAAGAAATCCTCGAAAAAGAAATCTATCTTCACTCTTTTGGCAGCTTGCTCATCGAATTCGCTGTCTCCTACCATGAGATATTTTTCGTGAGAAACTCTTAAACCTGTTCGAATGAGGTCAAAGCCGTCCGGATATGGTTTTGTAAATTTGACCATGTCTCTGCTCACTATTTTGTCGAAATTACCGCTTAGGTTCACCATTTGTAGTACGTGCTCAACAGTACGATGCATCTGGGAGGTCCATAGGTGATATTTGTATTTCTTTTGGTTCTCTAATAACCATTCAATAAGAGAATCATTTAAAGAAACTTCTTTCAGATAATGGATTTCAAAAAATTCCAGGTAGTCATATATTTCCTTTTTTACATCGTCCCCATGTTCCGCAATCAGCATATTCATCATGTTATTGGTCCTAGTAATAGTGTGGGGGTTGGCTTGGACAAGCTTATGGTCGATTCCATCAAACATTTCCCAAGCTTTATCTACGAAAATATCCCAGGGCAGTTCGAGTTTTACTATAGTTTCGTCGAGATCAAAAATAAGATGTTGCTTTGGATTTTGTGTTAAATAATCATCTAATTTGTGCATAACGAATAGTATCAAATATTAAGTGCTAGGGATTAATCTAAGTGTCAGTTCGAGCGCCCGCCTGTCCAACAGGCAGGGAGTCGAGAACTAGACACATTTTCTACTGCCTAGATGATCCTCCACTTCGTCCCTTCTGGAGTGTCTTTAATCTCTACATTATACTTCTCTTTTAACGTATCTCTGATCTGATCAGATTGGGCAAAATCCCCTGTTTTTCTAGCTGCTTCTCGCTGTGCCAGTAATTCTTTTACCTGAGTTTTTTCAGCTTCACTTAACTTAGCTTCCTTTTCCAATAAGCTCTCTTTAAGTTTTAAACCTAATACTTGATCGAAGTCTAGAATGGTAGCCTTTTTATCAGCTTCTGGAATATTGGATTTTAATACTTCCCACACTATGGCTAAGGCATTAGGTATGTTTACATCATCTTTTATGGTCATCAAAAACTGGTCTTTAAGTTTTGGATTTACCTGCCCTTTCCCTGTAATAGTTCTTAATTGATTGATAAGTTTTATTCGTGCGTTTTTTGCAGCTTCAAGTGCTGACCAGGTAAAATTTTGTTTCGATCTATAATGAGCGGTGAGAAAAAAATATCTCAAATCCATAGGATCAAATCCCCTGTCTTGAATCTCCTGAAGCGAAAACCCAGTGCCCTCTGACTTTGACATCTTTCTGTCGTTGACTAGTAGGTGTTCGTTATGTAGCCAGTAATTAGCAAATTTCTGTTCATTGGCTGTTTCACTTTGTGCAATTTCATTTGGATGATGTATGGGGATATGTTCAACTCCTCCCATATGAATATCAAGCGTTTTCCCCAGGAACGATTCTGCAATTACGGAACATTCAATATGCCATCCGGGAAAACCTTCACCATTTGCAACGTTTTCTGACTTAAAAGGTGAAGGCCAAAATTGTAAAGCATTTTTATGTACTCCGGTTTTGAAAAACCATAAGACAAAATCCGCAGGATGTCTCTTGTTGGAATCTACAATTTCCCCTTTGCCGGCGCCGGTTCTCTGGTCTTCGAGCTTTTTATTTGAAAACGCGGGATAATCTTGCGCTTTAGTTACATCAAAATATATAGCTTTCGGCGTGATATATGCTGCTTGCTTCTCAAGTAGCACTTGAATCATCTGTATAATCTCAGATATCTTGGCTGTAGCCTTGGACTTATGAGTAGGCTCTAAGAGATTAATTTTTTTGATATCATTTTCAAAAATTTGAATATATTTGTCAGCAATTTCTTCTGGAGATAAACCTTCCCTTTTCGCTCCCTTCTCCATTTTGTCTTCGCCCTCATCAGCATCACTTGTTAAATGCCCTACATCAGTATAATTGCGTACATAATTTACTTCGAACCCCATATACATTAGACTTCGTCTAATGAGATCTCCCATTGTCATAGCTCGTAAGTTCCCAATGTGTTGAGTCCAATAAACTGTGGGACCACAATGGTAGAATTTAATAAGTTTACCTTTTATGGGCTTAAGTTCCTCTTTTTGCTTAGTAAGCGTGTTGTAAAGTTCCATTATTGATGTTTAATGATTTAATTTTCAGGGTAGTTTTCTGTAAAGTATCCAAATAGGCTAAATAATATTACCAAAAATAGAGGGATCCCACGAGATGGTTAGTTATATATTGACTTTAAATATTTAGACTTGCGATTTTTTATAAATAATTAGCAGAATCATTGCATTATCTAGAGACCTGATAGCTTTTGACTTCTTCAAGTAAAGCCTTTGCATGAACATCTTTTTCAAAATGTTCTCTTACTGGTTTTACCAGTTCATCAATATATTCAATAACTGTATTTTTCAGATCAAGAGGATGCAAGCTATTGCCTCCTTTTTCATAAGCCCTTTCAATTTCTTCATATGTTCTAAATACAGATTCACCGCCAAATTTTGCTGGTCTTTTGACAATGAATCCTGCTTTCAGGAAGTTGTTTCTGCCTTCGAGATGATGAGCTTCGAAAATAATTTGCCTAATATAATCCAGGATTGGGTTATCTTTGATAACTCCTTCCGGACAGTAAGCTTTGCGGATTTTTTCCTCAACTTCTTGTCTTGTATCAGTCATGAATATAGCAGTTTCTGGCTTGGATTTGCTCATTTTCATACTGATTGCCCTTTCCGTCGGGTCGGCATTTTCAGGTGCAGGTTTACCTAATCCCATTAGCATTCCATGGCTTACTACCACAGGCTTCCAGAATCCGAGTTCGGGTCCTAGTGTTCTTGCGAGCATGTTAACTTTTCTCTGGTCCATCCCCAGCTGAGTAACCTGACAGTGTATAATTTTGAAAATGTCAGTAATTTGCATACATGGGTATATAATTTGAGAAGCTGCTAGCTTATCTTTTTCTGATCTGCCCATTATTTCGGTAGTTCTTAGAATTCTATTCAGAGTTGTATTTTTGGCTACCCTCATAACTGTCTCCCAGTATTCCTTGTCTCCAATAAAATCACTGGTTTTCAGAAATTCAACATGTTTGAGATTCATTCCAGTTGCTTTCCAGGTTTCTATAAAGTAATCTCCAACCTTTTGAATTTTTGACATGTCCCCATCCATTTTGTTGTTTAAAAATGCAAACCAGTCTGCAACCCACATGCGAAAAGTAAAACCTGCTTTAATCATTTTATTTGTATTGATAGCTCTGATAATCCCTTGCGCTATGTGCATCTGACCTGAGGGCTCCATCCCATCGTAAGTATATAGTTTCTCGCCAGATTCTAAGATTTTGGGCAATTCCTCTTCGCCTACAATTTCTCCACCATATTTTGCGATTGACTTAATAAGGTCAATTTTTTCTTGGGTTGTCATTTATTTATTTTAAAATAAGTTAATTAATAGATTCTAATGCTTTGATAAGTATTAAATTTTTATGCCTATCCTGTAGCGTGATACGTGTGTACCCTTTACCTCGAAGTGCTTCTGTAGTATTAAAATCTGCTGTCAGAATGTTTTTATCTAACAATTCATTGAATAGTAACTTAGTCTTGTGCTTGATCAGTAATATATTGATTTGAGAGTTTCCTACTAAATGTAGATTATCCAACTTACGAATATTTTCGATAATGAAATTTCTTTCTTTACTAATTGTGTTCTGAATCAATGCTAAATTATTACTTAAAATCGCTTCTCTTGCAATCTTTTCTGATATTGTTGAAATATTGTATGGTGGTCTAAAGTCTTCTAAGACTGCAGCTAGTTTTGGGTTAGTTATGATCCATCCAACTCTTAAACCTGCGAGCCCAAATACTTTGGATAAGCTCTTAAGTATTATTAGTCTTTCTGAGTTATTAACTAAATTTATTGCACTAAATTTTTGATGGTCAGGTAGAAACTGAATTAAACTTTCGTCAACTACTAATATGCAAGTAGTATTTTCTAAAAGTTTTTGTATCAGGCGGAGTGAGATCACTTGTCCTGTAGGATTGTTGGGATTAGCCAGCCATATCAATTTCACTTTCTCTTTTCTAGTAATTTTTATAACTTTCTCTATAGTTCCATCAGCTATAGTAAAATCATCACTCTCTTCAGTTTGTACAGACAAAACGCTAGCTCCTTCCTTTAAAGTAGCGTCCCTAAATCTGAAAAATGTAGGTTCAATTACTAATACCTTGTCATTCTTATTCAACAGTATACGGGGTATTAGCTCAATAGCCCCATCTGCCCCGTCTGTGATTGAAATCATGGAGTCTTCTATATCTTCATGCTTAGCTATTGTTTGTTTTAATTGTTTGAAGCTGGGGTCTACGTATTTATTTATGTCTTGTATTGTTATTTTGGCCAAGATTGGTTCGAGTTTTGAAATTTTGGTAATAAAAGATTCCCCTCCATCAAAGCGAATGGGGTTTCCAATACTTGATTTACTATTTATGTATCTTGCTGGCTTTGTGGACAGCCAACGAGTTACTTTTGTGTTAATTGATTTTGACATGCTTTTAATATAAAAAAACTCACCTGTCTAGGTGAGTGCGTACAAAAGTCTATCTGACAATAATCATTACACTCGCCTTAGGGTGAGCTATAATAGTTCTTATTGTCGGATAAATTAACTTGTCTCATAAAAATATTATATAATTATTTCTCTGTGTTCGTAAGGGGTCTTTATCAGACACAAATAGATTTCTCAGCTATAATACTAAATATTACGTGGTGTTTATGAAAAAGTTTCTAATCTTCGTAGCAATTTTTCCCTTCTTTGTGAATATGGCTCTAGCTCAGGAAGAATTTATAGAGCAGGATGATGTCATTCCTTTGGCAGACCAAACCGCACCTGAAAGATATACTTACCAGGCTGAGATAACAAAAGTTGAAAATCAGCCTTGTGGAGAAAGTTTTCTGGATGAGACAGATCTAAAACCCTGTATCTATGTAGAATATCAGTTGCTTGAGGGAAATAATCAGGGGAAAATAAATTCCAGTCTATTAAATCCCAATACCGATGTTCTAGCAGAGAAATGGGGCTTGAGTGTCGGAGATAAAATCATAGTAACTGAGTTTAATTTCGGTGAGTTTAGTGATTATCAGATAACTGAAATTTATAGAACAAATTCTATCGTCTGGTTCGTTTTAATTTATTTTATATTGGTTTTGCTTGTAGGTGGATGGCAGGGCCTAGGTTCAGTACTAGGCTTAGCAGTTAGTATTCTAGTTATTCTTAAAGTTATAATTCCGATGACACTGGCTGGTTGGGATCCTATCTGGGTCAGTATTCTTGGCGGACTTTGTGTGCTGCTTCCGTCTATTTATTTTTCTCATGGATTTAATGCTAAGACGACCATTGCTTTGTTGGGGACTATGTTAGGACTATTTGTTACAGGCTTACTCGCAGCTATTGCTTTAAACTCTATAAGTTTAACAGGGCTAGGGGGAGAAGAATCCTTATTTTTGGTTAGTGATAGTGCTGGTGTTTTGAATATGAGAAGCATCTTACTGGCTAGCATGATTATCGGAGGTATAGGTCTAATAGATGATGTCACTGTCAGCCAGATTGCAGTGATAAGAGAAATTTATGAGGAAAATAAAAATATTTCAGTCAGAAGGCTTTATAAAAAAGCAATGAATGTGGGAAAGGATCATATCGCTTCTATGGTTAACACGCTTTTCTTGGCTTATACGGCTGCTTCGCTGCCTCTAATTATGCTTTTAGTTGATCAAGGTGCTGATTTATCATATATAGTAAATATAGAAGCTTTCGCTGAAGAAATTGCAAGAACTCTGGTTGCCAGTAGTGGCTTGGTTATAACTGTACCGATAACCACATTTATAGGGGCTTATTTATATGTACACAAGCAGGTTTTAATAGCAAAATACAAAGATATAACAGTTTAATTAATGTGGATTATGGATTGATGGAGAGTGTGTCAGTTCGGTATAGAATAGCGTTGAGTACTATAGGTCTGTTTGATATAATAAAGTAGTTATTTAGATCATATGAATGCAGCTAACATAGAGAAGATACCAATGGTTGAACTGGGAACAGGAAGCCTGATGTACTTTTTACTGGCTATTGTGGCAATTATATTAGCTGAAAGAGGTAAAGAAAGTTAGTTTTTTTCATAGCTCTAAATATTTTATTCATCCCCATTTATCAGTTGTCATATTGTTTGCGATATAAGTCTATGAGAATGTGTCAGTGAGGGTTTTATAGGGTATTATTGGCAGGTAACTATTTCAGAGAATTTGGTGCACAGTTGACTTGGCTAAGTGAAGTTTACAAAAAATCCAGAGAGAGGGATTCGAACCCCCGTAGGCCTGAGGCCGCCAGATTTACAGTCTGGTGCAATTGACCGCTCTGCCATCTCTGGATTATATGTAATTTTACCTGAACACTAGACCAATTGTCTAGCGGTTGATTGAATAGTAGTTATTTGTATATCATGTGTTATTATATAGATACTTTAAATTTTTGAGATGGCTGTTTCGGAGCAATATTATCAGTCAATGCTTGATGCGATATCTGTAGGGGCACCTGTTTTAGGACAGGGTGGCTATGGAACAGTATATGAGGTTGAAACGAATGGAAAAGCATTTGTATGTAAAATCTCTCCGGATACGATTCCTTTAAGCGAGCTGACAGGCAGTTTACGCATAAAATTCCCTCAAACTATATCTGAAATAGTTCCAGTTGAATATAATGGTCTTTCAGACAACAAACCTTCTATACTGATAGATGGGCATTCTTGTATTATTCCACAGGTTGACTATGGGTCGATGTACTCTAGAAGTCTTCGTACATTGCGAGAAATATGGGCGTTATACCACTTAAAGGAAAATTATCCAAGTAAAAATATTGTAAATATTGAATATGCTGCATTTATACAGGCTCCCCCACTTATTCCAGGGGTAGAAGATGGGGAGGATCCTCTATATTACTTAGCATTACTGGAAGAGCGAGTGGAAGATGGAATGAATTTATATGATTGGGTTGAGACTGAAGAAGCCGGTCTTTATACTTTAAACTATTATTTAAAGCAGTTTCTGGGGATATCAAATATTTTAGACAGGGCGAGTGATTTAATAATACATAGAGATATTAAGACTTCTAATATTTTGATCGGAAGAGATGAAGATGGATCTCCAGTTTTTAAGTTAGCGGATTTTGGTTCTACTTTGATTTCTGACGACACATTGGGTCACTCAGGTAGGTACGTTGGAACAAATCCCTTTATTGCACCGGAAGTATTCCTTCACTCAAAAGACGCGACAAATAAGTCAGACCAGTATTCCTTGGCTTTGACTATAGCTGAAGCTTTATTTGGTCTCTATCCTTTGAGTCGTCCTGAAAATTTCGATAATTATTCTCTACGAGAACTAGTAAAATATTTTGAAGATGTATCACAGGGCTTTATTATAGAATTTAATTCAACTGGTTTTATGCAAGGAATAAATGACTCCTATCCTGATTCTTTTGATAGTTTACAACTTAACGATATAACAGCAGTTTTTGCAAAAGCATTGAATTACGATCCAACTCAAAGATATGATACTTGCAGCGACTTCATTCTTGATTTAAGAGAGGTTTTAAATGAAAATCAACAGGGTGGCAGGCGAGTTAATCCGAAGGATCTGGGGCATTCGAAATCTCGTACTCCCAGCCAGTAAGTTTGCTTAGTGTCTTTATGATAGAAGCCTCTGAATTTTTCAGTGTTTTAATAGCCTCATAGTCAGCCCATTGTTTGGTTTCGTATGTAGAAAATCCTATTATTTGTATGCCAGGCACTAATTCTCTCAGCCTTTCAGCAATTTTCTGACCATCAAACTCTGATTTTCCCATATGTGCTTCGATTATCGCTATATTGGGTTTGATATGTCCTGTCTCTATTTGTTTGACCAATTCTTTTGAAGTATGAAGATTATGTGCACTTCCTGTGTGCTTGATTCCCCAGTGATCCAGTATGAGATCTAGGAGTGTAATATAAAAATCATCAGGGTCAAACTGTATGATTTGAAATTGTCCTTTTTTCATATTTTAATTTTATATAGTCTAATTGTAGCACAGAGAAAGGTTATTAGCGACATTATTTGTTATATAATGTCCAAAATTTATCTTCCATAGTAGCCAACCATCTTAACAGAAGTAATAATAATTGGTGCTAATTTCAAATTTATTCCTGCCCAGGAGGGTTGATTAGGAAGATCTAGTTCTTGGCTATTAAGCGCAAAGAGTATGAGAGTATATGGATGTGGACCAGTTCCCGGGGGAGGTTGAGGCCCTCCATATCCTATATCTCCATAACCATTGATAAGTTCTTTCCCGCTTGCTGGCATATTTTCGCCAGAAGCTCCTTCTTGAAGCCCACTAATTGAGGTTGGAATATCCGCTACTACCCAATGTATGAAATCTTGTGCTACAGGATGTGGATCAAAAAGAACCAGAAACAGAGATTGTGTTTCTTCCGGAATATTACTCCAGGATACTGGAAGAGAAATATTTTCACCTCCCTCCACTTCTTCTTTACAGAACCTGACTGGAATATTCCCTCCATCTTCAAAAGCTGATGAAGACATAGCAAATTTTTTGTTTTCCTTTTTCTGATTTCTGAATGTGTGGCCATTAAGTCTTGGTGGTGGATTAAACATGTTTACTATGTTAACAGCTAAGTATAATAATCAAACGTAAGAAAATAGCGCTTTGCACAAATCCCTTGTTTTGATGAGAGTTTCCAAAATGCAATTTATGGGCATTTCTGGTAGCATGGGAAAGAATAATTATGTAAGTTATGTCAAACTTAGAAGGCTATTTCACAGTCGCACAATTTAATGAGCTTATTAACGTCCAGCTTCAAACTATCGGGGTTGTATCAGTTGTGGGAGAAATTACTGAAAAGCATTTAACAAGAAATTCTGGACTGATGATGACAATCAAGGATGATGAAGAAAATGCAATACTTAAGATTACTGGCTTTGCTCCGAGAATCAAAGGAGTAAATACAGTGGATGTCGGAATGAAAGTAGTAGTTACAGGTGTGCCGCGGTTATATAGCCCATTTGGAAGTTTTAGTATCCAAGCTATCAGTTTTTTGCCTTATGGTGAAGGGTCTTTAAGGGCTGCATTTGAGAAACTAAAAGTAATACTTGAATCAAAAGGATACTTTGCTGAAGATAGAAAGCGGAGCTTGCCCCAGTATGTAACCGAAATAGCTTTAGTTACAGCAGAAGAATCAGCTGCTTACATAGACTTTATGAAAATTCTAAAGGAAACAAAAACTTGTATTGATATTAATCTTTACCCCGTTCATGTGCAGGGTAAGCATGCAGTTCAAGAGATAATACAAGCTTTGGTTGCTGCAAGTAAGGATGGAGCAGACGCTGTAGTATTGACTCGGGGCGGGGGTAGTTTAGAAGACCTCTCTGCTTTCAATGATGAGGAAGTAGCAAATGCTGTGTTTAGCTGTAAGGTCCCTATAATTTCAGCTGTAGGGCATGAGAAAGATACATCTATCTGTGACTTAGTAGCCGATATAGTTGCTAGCACTCCTTCACAGGCAGCCTACTATCTGGCCGATCACAATCAGGGATATATAAAAAGTCTGAGAGAATACACTGACTCTATATTCGACCATATCAATATTTTATTGAAAGAACTAGATTACTCTAAAGAGTTGATTGAATGTGAAAGTAAGATTATCCGTTTGTTAAAGATGGTAGATTATACGGATAAACTGCGACTTATAGAACAAGTTGTAAATAATCTCCTTCTATATTTTAGGATAGATATAGACCGAAAGTATAAATTGTTAAATACCTTAAATCCTCAAAATGTTTTAAAACGTGGCTATGCAATTGTTCAATCTGAAAAAGATTCTATTCGTAGTATTGGTCAAGTCAATATTGGGAAAGAGGTGAAAGTTCGACTGATTGACGGCAGGTTTACTTCAAAGGTAATATCAATTGATAAAGTTGGTTAAATTATTATAAATACTTTAATGCCTGAAAGAAGAAATGCAATTCAATCAAGGTCTCAAGAATTAGAAAAAATCATCAAATATTTTGAATCTGAGGAAATCGATTTAGATGAAGCTATTCAGCAGTACGAAAAAGCCTGTTTATTAGTAAAAGAAATCGACGAGGTTCTAAGAAAATATGAGGCAAGAGTCAAGAAAATCAAGGCTGATTTATCAAAGGACTAAGACTGTCTCCTGAGAAAATTGACTTTGTATTGATCAATATCCTCTACAGTGTGCCCTGCAAGTGAATAGGTTAGAGTTAATGAGCCAAGGTAACATTGCATTTCTATAAAACTCTCATTAATCTGGCTAGTCTGAATATCGTGGCAATGGAAAATACTCTTTCCTTTCTCTCGAAGGTTCTTTACGATGCTTTCAATATTTTCGGCTACTCCTAGATAGACGAGGTTAACTGATCTTTCTTTTGCTATTGGCTCTATATTTATTTCAGCAATATATTGTTTTAGTGTGTCTTCTGCATGTTCTGCTAGTACGTCTGTGCTAGCTTGTGAATCTGCAAATAGAGACCTTGCGTCGAATATCATACCCCTAGGTCCAAAATATTTCGGGACCGAACTTAACTGGTTTTCAAACTCCTGTAATGTGAGTTGCTCTCCCATAATATGAATATAAACGTAATGGTGTGATTATATCAGAACTTATTTTCTAGCCTCAATTATTCATGTGTGGCTCTGACTAAGGCAGCTTTGGCTTATTGGATATATGGGCCCAGATAGGTAATTGTCTGGGTTTCTGCATCCAGTTCGCATTCTATACCGATTGGTATAAAGGTATTTTCACAACGATGACCAAACTCGTATATTTTCAGAATAGGAAAATCATATTTGTGGGTTTTATCTAAAACTATATCTTCATAATAAATACGCTGTCCCCGTTTATCAAATTGCTTTTCATTGTCAAATGAAAATACTGATCCAATGATTATTCCATGAATCTGTTTAAAAACTCCCACTTGCTCAAGTTGGGTTAACTGAGAAAGTAGTTCTCTTATTTCAGTACGAAATGCTTCCAGAAAAAGTATTTTTCCTTTCGTGCTTGGCCAGTATTGTGTACCAGCGAGTTTTAATAGAGATTTTAAATTTCCTCCGATGGTTTGTCCTGTAGCAACTCCTTTTCTCAAAGTCTTTCTTACTCCTGTAGGTTCTACTTGCTTAGCAGAGCCCTCAAGTAGTACTCTCCGTAATTCTTTTTTTGAATAATTTGAGTTGAGGTACACTTGCGGTATGTGGATATTTGGATCAGGGCCGTGAAAAGTTACTAACCCTGTTTTATGCTGGATTGCATTAATCAGTACTGTGTTATCGCTTAGGCCAATCAGTATTTTAGGGTTCCTTTTGATGGTGTCATAGTTGATCAAATCCAACATTTCATTTGCTGTCTCCCCTCCTCTAGCCAGCCAAATAGCTCTGACACTCGGATCTGCAAATAGTTTATTAAATTCTTCTGCCCTTTGTTTGGGATCTCCAGCAGAAACACTATATTTGTCGGCGGCATGAATTGTCGGATTAAACTTAATCTCTAATTCAAATTCTCTTTCTAGGAGATCTTTTACCAGTACCAATTTTTCTTCTTCGAATTTTATCTTGTTAGATGATCCTGTGAGGACTACAGTACTACCGGACTTTAGTCTTTTTGGTATTAGATTAGGCATTTTTCAGACTCTAAGAAATAACTGTGTTCATAACAGTTTCTCCATAATGAGTATGTCGTAATATTTTCCTTCACACAGAAATTCTCCTGTCAGCTTCCCTACTTTTCTAAAACCAAATTTTTGATAGAGTTTTATAGCTGGCTTTTGAGATACTACGACTTGTAAGTTAATTTTTTTTATCCCGCTTTGGTTGACTGCGGCATTGATTATTTCCTGCATAAGCAGGCCACCTATGCCTTTCCCTCTATATGCTTTGTCAACATAGTTTCCCCCGATTTCTGCCACATGTTTATGTTTATTTTTGCTATTAAAAAGAATTGCACACATTCCAACCAAGTTTTTATTTTCTCGGGCAAATAGGGTAATAGATGAGTGTTTGTCTGCTTGTAGGTGTCTTATCCAGTGGTCGTCTACTTTATTCAAGGCTTCCTCAAAAGAGTCCAAAAAGGCCAAAGGAGATTCCTCTAGTGCTTTAAGTCTTAAAGCTTTATAAGCGGTCCAGTCAGTAATAGAGAGCGGGGAAATTTTGATAGCCATGGCAATGATTTAATTAATTTAATTATACTCAAAATACATAATATTGTTTAGCCTTCATAAAAAAGGCGTCTGAGCAGTAAGTCCGCGACTCTTAACGAAGGGTTGTCCGTGAGAACTAGATCAAACTCTTGTAGAAAAAATTCTAGCTTCCTTTGAAATTTAAGATTATCGACTTTGTCCATCGTTGCAAAATTGGGGTCCATATTATTAAGTAGTCCTATTTTTAGGCCAACTGGTACATGCAGCGGATCCAAAGGTGGTTGTGATATTTGGAGGTCTCGAGATAGGGTTATGACTTGTGCGTCTGAAATGCTGTCTCCGAGCGTGATGATAAGAGGATATTGTTCCCCATGAAGTATCTCGGATAGTACTGTATGTTTATTATAAGGTGAAACAAAACTCTCCTTATCTATATCTTTCATAGATTCTGGTATTGTACGCTGGAGCGCATCAAAGTGCATAGAATGGATGGCATGCCCATAAATATCAAGAACTAACTTATTTGCATGTACTGGAATGTGAGGGAAATCATACTGTGCCATAAAAGCTTCTATAAAAGGCTGCAATCCTGCTGATATGATATATGTATCTAATCCGGTAGCTGTGAGTGTGTGCAGAAATTCAACCATCCCGTCCCTAGGGCAGAGGTATCCAGCTAGTAGCTCTATTTCTTCTGCAGTTATACCAGTATCTTGGACAAGTTTTCTCGCCTCTCTGTAAAGCTTATAAATTGCCTCATCTCTTGAGTTTCTCTCTCCAAGAATTCTTTCCGCCAAGAGTATTTGCTCCCATAGCTCATTAGTTAATTGGTTATAGGTAGCTGCTGTTTCTGCATGAGGAAGCAGAGCAGGTAAGCCAATTGTACTATATCTTTTTGCAGGCGGACAGTCAGGGGGTACATATCTATCTAGACGATGAGATCTCTCAGAATTGGGTATTTGGGTCAGACATAAGTCAAAATCAAGAGCTACTATTATAGAACCAGTGCTAGCGCTGTATGCTTCACGCAATGCAGTTAGGTCTTGAGCTATTAACTCCCGACTCCTTAGTTCAGAGACATACACTCCTTGATCAGGACGGTGCAGAGCAAGAAGAAGCTCATCATTTGTTATGTCTTGTTGTCTGTCAGTTTCGAAGTTCATGATATATCACCACAATTAAACAACATCAATTTATGCACATCCCTAAATGGTTCTGTGATTATATAATAAAAGTTGTTCAATAAGGAAGTTCGAAAAAGTCAGGGGAGCCAAGCAAAGGAGGAGCCTTCTGCTCCTCCTCTAAGATTCAGATTTGGTTTACTGTCCAAATGGTCCTGTCACACTTCTTTCTGTTGGATCCATGGCAATGGCTATGTCAATTGTCTTTGCTTTGTCCGAATCAACTTTGAGAAGTTTTTCTCCTGTTTCCATTTCAACTAACTTTTCTTTGTTTTCTTTAGTTGAAGGGAAAGTATACCCTGGTTTATCTACTTTAATCTCATATTCACCTTCTTCATTTATAAATCCATATCTCCCTTTTGGATCTGTAAGTTGTACTTTTACTTGCCTCCCCTCCTTCGCATCAAACAATCTTACAAATGCTCCCTGTATTCTAGTTGAATTCCCACTATTATAAACAAATCCCCATCCTCTGTTTGTTTTCAGTAAGTTCAAGAGAGTGATTTGCACTAAGTAAAGCAGCATGATAAGTAAATTATAGAAGGCAGGATAGAGGATGACAGCTATTAATGAGATTGTGAAACCGATATAGAAAATAAACGTACTTATTCTCCTCCAGTTTGTTTTCAACCCTCTAGTAGTTTTGATAGCTTTCCTTTGTCTGTCGGTTAATGCTACGTCTTCGTTAATCATTTCTGTCTTACTCGAACTCACATTAACTTCCTGTTTCAGATAATCAGGATGCTCTACGACGAGAGTGTATTCCCCTTTATCTATAGGGAATCCGAACTGGCCTTCCATATTGGAGATATTTTCATGGATTAGCTCGCCTTTCTGGTAAAGTCTGATTACTGCGAATGCAACTGGCTCTCTAGTTTGCTTGTCATAAACTATTCCCCAGTTTCTGGATTTTTTCCTGTCCTTTAACCATCCTATTGCATAAAGGATGAATCTAGGATAAAGAAGAAGGCTTACTAGACCAGTTATTCCGGATAGGGTAACAAGAATTACAGGTACATCATCTTTTGCAAGCTCTTTGACAGAATCTAAAATACTTCCATCTCGTTTCTCATCTATTGGATAGTAAGCAAAGTATTTAGACACTGGAATAATGCCTGTCTTGGAGAAAGTTCTGTCTTCGTCTTCCCCAATAGTAGAGCAGTTAATGATATAAATCAGATCATCCGAACCATTAAGGTTTGAGAGCTCAAGTAGTACCATGTGGAGGGTTCCTGTGCTGCTGGACTCAACTCTGAACTTAAGATTCGTTTGGTCATTTCCATAATTAACAGAACATCTGGCGTCAGTAAGGGTAACAAATCTTAATATAACCTGATTATTTGAGTTAAAAGAATATTCAACGTTATCTATCCCGACTAGAACTTCAAACTCATCAGGTATTTCTCCACCTGTTGTAGCAAATGAGCCAGTCCTGGTTGCCTGTTTACCAGCATGTGATGTAGCTGTAATCTGGTAGGCGTAAGCTGATTTTTTCTGCAAAGAAGCAATGTCAACACAATGCTCTAATCCATAGTCTGTCATGTTGGTTGATTGACTGTAAATAGCAATGCTGTCTTCAATTATTCCATACTCTACAGTTCCTCTGGTTTCTATATTTGTTGACCAGCAAATTTTGGCTGAAGAATCTTCAGTTGTAACTGAATACCCTGTGATGAGGACTTCAACCTGACACTTAACTTGATTAATGTTTTCTGAACAACTTTGTTCTTCCTCTGGAGTCATCGATGTCTCGGCAGCTGCTACCTTAATTTCGGCTGACGTGGAAGTTAAAGTTTCATTGACCGTATCTGTAACTGTGATGGTATAAGTACCTGTTTCAGTGAATACAGTCTCACCTTTGAACTCGTGTACGCCTTGATCACTCTCCCTTGTGAATGAGTAACTAGCAGGTAAAACAGCAGTATTTGAAGTTGAAGTAAATCTTACTGTGCCGGTGTAACTTGGGTCTACTTCACCTTGTGCATTGAGGCTAGTTACCTTCAAAGATAATATTTCTCCTACTTTAACTTGAGTCTTATTAGTTTCTAGTTTTAGCTCCTCAACGGTACTTACAATAAAATCAGCGTCGTCTTGTGAGTTACCTCCAAAGTCTACCCATTCACTGCTGACTCCTGCGTCAGTATTCTTGACTCTGACTTGCCATTTATACCCTTCTCCTGGAGTGAGGTCAGTGACTTCAGCCTGTGCTATCACTGGATTGCCTCCGCTGAAAGTGATTGGTTGAGAAGCAACAATTGAAGTTCCAAGTACTCCGCTGGTGAAGCTTTCACTTTGAGGCGCAACTTCGAACTCTGCAGTTAATGTTCTTGGAGCGATTTCTGTTGCCCCCGGATCATATACGGAAGCCTTGAGGATTACTGTTTGCTCTTGTGTCGTCTCTCCTACAGGAATCTCGGTCTGGCCATCAGATTTCTGCTGTATTCTGATAGCAGGTTTACTTGGCAGTATTAAGGTCCCAGGATACGTCCCTTCCTGTCCTGTCTGGGCTGACTCAGAAGTACCTTGTGCAGTCGTTACTGTCCCAAGGATATCACATGGCCCAGTCGTGTAAAGAATAGATATTCTACCACCACCACCACCTCCTCCGTCAAAAGCATCGTTACCACCATTCCCTCCATTGGCAAGTAAATCACCAGTTATTTCACAAGTACTTGATTCAATTAGAATAGATCCGCCTGCACCACCACCACCACCAGGTGAAGAGGTAAGTCCATTTGTACCGTTCATATTAATAGTACCATTTATTTGAACATGACCATCTCTTGCTCTAATAGCAATTGCTCCTCCTCCATTTCCACCAAGAGCTCCAGCTCCAGATTTTCCTCCACCTGACCCTAGAGTCAATGGAACTCTTTGATGACCGTAGAAAGTACCGCCTTTAGGGTTAGGGTTACCACCATCGGATTGGCCATCTCCTCCAGAACCACCGTGAGCACCACCACCACCACCTGACTGGCCGATACCAGCTTCACCTGTACCAGGACCTTCATCTGAACTAAATCCCTTACCTACTCCATCTATTAGTGCTCCAGATTCTAGAGTGAGGTCTCCACTCAAATTTAAAATTGTTCCTTGATTGTTGTCTTTGTCCGCGCTAACCTTAACTCTTACGTTTTGTCCTATGTATACGTTTCTAAAGTTAAGAGGTGCCGCCTGAAAATCTGCTGAGTAGCCTGTTGTTCCTCTATTGTCTATTCTTAAATCTCCATGCGTATCATTGATATTTTGAGTATAGACAGTACCTGGACCGCCATAGACATTACCCCAACCTCCAGGACCACCATACGCTGTTACCTTAGGAGTTTCTGTCATTAAGGAGCTTAATACTGAGCTATTATCTTCCGCGTAATAAATAGCTATTCTTCCTCCAGAGCCTCCATTCCCGTTACATTCGCCTTTTGCTCCTGTGGCTGATATGGTCCCTGCTCCGACTAGTTCATTAGTATCAATCCAAATACTGCCTCCTGTTGCGCCCCCAGAATGACACCCCGCTGAATTTAATCCGTTCGACTGTATGGAGCCATTGTTAGATAATGTACCAGACACGACTAACTTAAAAGCGCCGCCACCATTTTGTCCTCCATTGTTTATCGTTCCTCCCCCGGATCCTAGGTCATCGGGCTCGTAGATATCTCCATATGGAGTGCCACTGTTATTAGCACCATATCCTCCATAGGCAGAGGCATCATTGTTGAATCCTATACCATTACCACGTGAATACCCTTTCCCATCAGCAGAAATTTTTCCACCTTGTTCTACGGAAATATTATCCGCATTTACTGTTACGCCATAGTCATTGGTATAATCACTATCCCCATTATTGTAGCTTTCTAAGGTTAGGGTACCATCAGGACCTATGGTGATATTACTGAAAGAGTATTGATTATCTTTGTTATGGGCCCATGTGTTCGCATACAATGTCATGCCTGCCTTTGTTGTTGTACCGATGATAACATCGCTAACTTCAACAATATCTCCTTTAACTCCTAGGTTAACTCCACTGATTTCTAGAGCACCTTCCCCTGTGTATGTTATGATCCCCTCAACGGTTAAGTTAGATACTGTTGTATCTCCAGACAGCTCAGTCTCTGGCGTTAATATTAAAGTTGACTCGGTACCTGTTAAGTTTAAGTGGCCATAGTTGGTTAGATTAATTTCGGAGAAACGGTAACTGTTCTGTAGCAATACAGCTGAGTTACTATTCTGGTTATTTCTTACAAATAACCTTGCTTCATGCTGAGTATCATTCACTTTATCTTCTATGTATATTGTTCCAGCTCCACCACCACTGCTGCCTCCCTGTGAGCTTACTCTACTAGCTAAAATTTGATTAGAGAGATTCCAGTTATCTGTATTGTAGTAAATAGCAATACGTCCCCCACCTCCAGCTCCTTGGTTATTAGAATTGCCATTCTTCCCATTTGTGGAAATTATCCCAGTATCGGAACCATTTAAAGTATCCGTGTCTATCCATATAGATCCACCAGCTCCACCAGTGTTACAGCCTCCTGCAGTAGTTCCTCCATCTGAAGAAATTGTTCCGTTAACTGTTAGTGTATTGGCTATGTCCAATTTAACAGCACCTCCCCCACTTGTTCCCCCATATTGAGTACCGGAACCACTGCCAAGGTCAGTAGGTTCGTAAATATTGCCATGAGCATCGTTAGTTTTTTCATCGCCTAGTCCACCATGAGAAGGACCTTGAGCCCAACAGTAGCCGCCTGTACCTGCACCTGGACCATGACCCTCGGTATAGCCTAATCCATTAGCTGTAATAATTCCTCCTGCGTCTA
>CAYMJM010000003.1:0-75541 GCA_964391325.1 uncultured Candidatus Saccharibacteria bacterium
GAAGTCCAAGATCTCAATAAGAACCTTCAGAAGAGAATAAATATTGCTACAGAAGAACTGCAGCAAAAGAATAGAGCACTTGAGGAATCTCTAAACAAAATAGAGGAGATTCGTAGACAAGAAAGGGATATGATAGATGTCATGGGGCATGAGCTTCGGACACCCATAACTATAGTCAGAAATGCGCTACTGGTTTTGAAATCCAAATTAGACAGTAAGGAAAAGTTAACACAGAAAGAGTTATTGGAATATATAGACAAAGCTGTAGAAGGATCGCGCAGAGAAGTGAATTTAGTAGAAACCCTGCTTTCTGCCACAAAGGTTGAGTCCAATCGAATACAGCTTCTGCTCACAAAGGTCGATGTGAAAGATGTTGTAATGGACTCCATTGAAGCTCACAAAGTTTATATAAAAGACAAAAACATAAAAATTAAGTTCAATGCGCCTTCTCGTGACATTTTCGCTTATGCAGATAGAAGCCGTACTCAAGAAGTTATGGATAATTTTCTAAGTAACGCAGTTAAATATACAATTAAAGGAGGAATAACTATAAATTTAATAAAAGATGCAAATCATGTCTCAGTAGCTCTAGCTGATACTGGAATTGGTATAGCAAAACAGGATATTAAGCATTTAGGGAAAAAATTCTTTAGAGCCAAGCAGTACTTGGATAGCACGGATGGTAAAACGAATGGGGTAGTTAGGCCAGGCGGTACTGGTTTGGGTCTATATGTTTCTTTTAATCTGATTAGAATCATGAAAGGAAAAGTCGAAATAGAGAGTCAGTTGGGAAAAGGGTCGACATTTACTTTTAAGCTGCCAGTTTATAAAAGACAGGAAGATAAGCATATAGACCAGTCATTTTCTGAATGATTTTTATAAGGAATATCCATTTTGCAGAGCAAATTGCTTGAGTTCGTTCTGTACTGTTATCACACTTTCTCCCCATCTATCACAATGGGATCCACAGTAGAACAACTCTCCGGCTTCTGGATTTCGGAAGAAATCAAGGCCATACCCTTCTACCAGTCTACGTGTAATCTCATCTATTGATCGATCAAAAGAGGAGTAGATTATTCTATTCTGTCCCGATCCTCCAAATCCCCAACAATTATATTGAGAAGATGAAATATCAGTTTTACAGAGGTCGGTTTCTACCTTGGCAATAGCTGGCAATAATGTACAATCTTTTGGGGTTTGATACTTTGCACAGGCGTCTATAAAGCTTTGACCATATCCAAAGAGAGGAGACCCGTTTGCCTTAAAATATAAGTCAAATACACGAGCTCTATAATCGTACTCAGTAACTACTATTCCATGCGTACCAATGAGAATGCCCTGTACTCCGCTACTTTCCTGTAAATTAACTAACTGGTAGTTGAATGAAAATGGATCCTTTTTATCAATAGTTAAATCGAAGTTTGAAGTACTTAAAATCAGAAATAAAAGCAAGATACATACAGCGCAGAAGAAACTTATAAGCCATTTTATTGCTATTGGAACATAGTTTTTTGATAGTCTTTTATTCTGATTCAGCATCATCTAAAGAGTTTAGCTCTTGTTGAGTCAGTTGAGTTATATGGCCTTCCATATCTAGGTCAATGGCTTTTTCAAAATAGCTTTTCGCAGGGGTTGATTCATTTTCTTGGGAGTAGTAAAGACCTAAGTAGTACTGGGTGTAAGGCGAAAATCTATATACAGATTCGGCCTCCTGTAATGTCTCCTTAGCCTGAACTTTGTTACCTAAATTGTAGTTCGCCCAAGCTAATAGACTCATTACTATAGCTCGTTGTTCATCTGTCGGAGGGGTCTCTTCTAAAAAGCTATTCGCAGCAGCTATAGTTTGTTCGTACTGTTTGTTTAGCAGTAGGACTTCTATTTGCAATTTCGTATAGTTGTAGTTGTTTTTGAGGTTAGAGATTTTAGCTAAGTTTTCCAAGGCCTGAGAGAATTTATTTTGTGCTTTAAAAATTTTTGCTGCTAGAAAGTATGTGTCTGCATCGACTTTTGGAAATCCAAGTGCACTAACAATATTTGCTTCTGCTTCTTCAAGTTCCGCTCTCTCCAAGTGAGCATACGCAAGGAGCTTATAAACTTGGTAGTTATTCTGCGTGTATAATAATGCGGTATTTAGGCTTTCAATAGCCTGATCATACATTCGATAACGATTATAGATAAAGGCGTCGTAAATATAAGATCCCTCATAGTATTGGTTTTCCACTTTGATCTGATTCAGTGCTCCTAAGCTTAGGGCATATTCACCTGCATTAATTGCATCAACCGATATAAGCATCAGATCTTCTATTGTATTATCTTCAGTTGTAGAGGAAGCTTTTATTGTCTCATATAGTTGTTGATATTTGTATTCACTAGATTTAGTTTGAGCCTTTTGAGCATATTCTAGTGCTTTTTTTAAATCATTAAAGTGGAGAATGGCTTTAATATAATTAGCATAAGCATCATCTCCTGGAATTTGAGTTATAGCTTCTGTTGCCTTATCAAATTCATTATTTAAATAAAGATAGGATATATAGTCGCGGTAAATGGTCGTTGTCGATTTGTATTCCTTTGCTTTTTGTATAGTTTGCAAGGCCATTTCTGGATTTGCCGTGTTGGCATAGATGCTCGCAATTTGTTGGTAGATAAGAGCTTTGTCTGCAGCATAGCTTGCCCCTTTTTCCAATACTGCCAAAGCTTCTTCTGTGTGTCCTTTTTCTTCAAGTATTTCCGCGGCTTTAACATATGCTGGGGTGTATGCTGGCTGTGTATTAATCGATTCTTTATATTTGCTGATTGCTAAAGAATACTCTTTGTTTTCACGGGCGACTTCAGCTTCCTGAAATAATGGGTTATCAGTCTCTTTCCCTCGTATAAAAAACATATAATAAACCGCGAAACCAATCAGGATGAGAAGTAGGACTAAAAGTATCAGATTAATTTTTGCTTTAATTCTTTTCATAAAGATTTAGTGAAAAATGAAAGATCTCAAGCTAGTATATGTGAATTTTGGGAAAAAAACAAAATGGCGTAGAACAAGTTCAACTTTTGAAACTCTTGGCTAAACGCTTAAACGAAATTCTTTTGGAATATTCTAATGCTCCGTATTCGAACATTTTAAAGGATAGGTAAAAGCTTGCCATAACGTAAGCTATGAGGATGGTACCGCTAAATATACTTTCCCATAATGCAATTTCACCTAAGGCATTTCTGAATAGTAGAATGAGAGATGAGGTTAAAGGGAAATAGCTGACTATAAGAGAAACGGTTCCGGATGGATCAGATAAGATAATAGGCGCGAAGTATATAGGGATAATACTGAGTAGAATGAATATTGAAGAGAAACTTTGTGCTTCTTTATAGGTAGGTGTAGCAGCCCCAACACCAACCATTAGGTTTGCCATGATAAGAAATCCGCATATAATATAAAAAGTCCCTCCGATTATCTGAGCTGGGGCGATGCTCAGGTCAGCCAGATTTATCGGTAGGTTGAAATTACTTCCTACAATGAGCATTGAACCTATGGCTAATACAAAAAGTGCTGCCACTTGAGTTAGGACTATCCCAAGCTGCCCTAGTATTTTCCCCCAGATCAGTTCTTTTGATTTTATGGCAGACATAACAATTTCAATCATCCTGTTTTCCTTTTCTTCTGCTACACTCATGAGTAAATAACTGGTAGAAAACATTATAAGTATGAAGTAGATTAGTATCGAAACAACAGGGACGACAAACCGTTCAAATCCAGGTTGCTTTTCTCCTTCATCGTTAAATGAAGTCACTTCTACACTGAAGTTTTCCTTGATTGCTGTGATTTTCAGGTCTGTACCTAATTCCTGCAAAATACTTTGTTTTAGGATCTCCTGTGAAAGGAAAGTGGCGCTTGCTCCGGAGAACAGATCCTTTGATTGCTCGACTGCTTTTATTTCCTTCGTCTCCAGCACATTTTCCGGATAGTAGATTGCTATGTCATACTGGCTGGTTTGCACTAGTGTAGTCGCTTCTTCTAAATTATCTCCAAAGCTATACTGTTTGAAACTTGTTAGTACATCCTCTATGATTATCCCTGATTTATCTATGATTAATATACTCTCAATTGCATCATTATTTTCTATATTTTGTTCGAACTTCTCGCCTGATAAGCCGGATACTAAACTTACGATAATAATAAAAACTGGGAAAAACAGAGTTGTAAGCCAGAATGTTAATTTCTTTACGACCTTAAGATATTCCCTTTTTGCGACTATAAAAATATTTTTAAACATTTTCTTTACTTATCCTGATAAATATTTGATGCAACGAAGGGGTTGTTTTTTTGAAACTGTGTATTTTTATTCTTGTATTTATAAGGTATTTTAATACTTCCTCAGTGTTAACGCCTGCTTCTGGAGTAATTTCAGCTACCTTAGGATTAACAATCGCCTGGTAAAGTTTTTTATTTTCCGGAAATTGGCCCGAGTATTCGACATATAATGTATTAGAACCAAACATTTCTTTAATATCAGATAAATCTCCATACAAAGCTTTTTGGCCATCTTTAATCATCAGTATCCGTTGTGCAATTTTCTCTGCCTCCTCCATCTGATGTGTGGAAAATATAATAGTTGCCCCTTTTTGATTTAACTCGAGAAGAAGGTTTATTAGTAATTCTCTGTTCACGGGATCCAATCCTTTTGTTGGTTCATCTAGAATTAACAGTTTTGGTTTATTAAGAATAGTCATTCCAAGTTGGATTTTCTGCTGTTGTCCAGATGACAACCTTTTTATGGTTTCATCTTTCTTATTAATAAGTTCTACCTTCTTAAGATAGATCAAGGCTTCTTTTTCTGCTTGTCCTTTAGTCATTCCTTTTAACTGACCAAAGTACACCATAGTTTCCAGTACTTTAGATGTAGTATACAAGCCTCTTTCCTCGGGTAGATACCCAATTATCTTTGTTCTGTCTGGAGAGTAAGTCTTCCCGTTAATTAGTAGCTTTCCCTCATCTGGGTGATAAATATTAAGAAGTGTCCTGAGAGTAGTTGTTTTTCCAGAACCATTTGCTCCTATAAAAGCAAATATCTCCCCTCTTTGTACTTCAAAGGAAAGGTCTTTTATTACTTTATTACTATGAAAACTTTTAGAAAAATTTTTTATTGTTACAATAGGATGTTTTCCCATAGATCCTTATATTACATTAACTATTTTGAGTATTCAAGGTGTTTTATATGACAGAGCGCATATGTTCGAGTATAATTAGGTTATGACAAAATACGATATAACAAAAATCAGGAATTTTTCTATAATCGCTCATATCGACCATGGTAAATCAACCTTGGCAGATAGACTAATGGAGTATACAGGCACAGTCTCGGAAAGAGAGTCAAAAGATAGGATGCTAGATACTCTAGAGCTTGAGCAGGAAAGGGGAATTACTATAAAACTGCAAACAGCACGCATGCATTATCAGTATATAACCAGAACAGATTCTAAAGTAGAAAGTGGGATGTATATACTCAATCTTATTGATACACCAGGGCACGTAGATTTTTCCTACGAAGTTTCGAGATCTTTGGCTGCCTCAGAAGGAGCAGTGCTCTTAGTTGACGCTACCCAGGGAATACAAGCTCAAACATTAACAACAGTCTATAAAGCACTTGACCATAATTTATTTATTATCCCCGTTGTGAATAAGGTTGACTTACCCGGCGCTATGGTTGAGAAGGTAAAGAAGGAGCTAGTTAAAACCTTTGGCTTTGATTATGAAGAGATTATAGAAACTTCAGGCAAAACCGGTATAGGAGTAAAAGCGCTTCTAGATGTAATAGTTGAAAAGTGTCCGGCTCCCTACCAATATGAAGAACAAGAAACAAAGTCGTTGATATTTGATTCTTTTTACGATGAGCATAAAGGAGTGGTAGCTTTAGTAAAGCTTGTGCAGGGTAGTTTAGATACTATAGACGTGTTCAAGACCTTGGAGACAAAAATAGATATTGATCCCATTGAAATAGGATATCTCAAACCCCGACTGGTCCCCTGTCCTGAACTAAATATGGGAGAGGTAGGATATATTGCTACTGGCCTTAAAGATATACGGATGATACATATAGGCGATACAATTACAACAAAGAAGTCCTACGAAATAAATCCAGACATGAATCCTTTGCCAGGCTACAAGCAACCTAAATCAATGGTGTTCGCATCGTTGTATCCAATAGAGAGCGATGATTTTACTTTATTGTCAGAAGCTATAGAAAAACTTGCTTTGAATGATGCTGCGCTAAGCGTGCAAAAAGAATCTTCTCCAGTCTTGGGATCTGGTTTTGTATGTGGTTTCTTGGGATTACTTCATCTGGAAATTACACACGAGAGGCTAGAAAGGGAATTTGGGGTAGAGCTTATTACAACTACCCCTACAGTCGAGTATTTGGTGAAGTTAGCTACTAAGGACTACAGCAAAGTAGCAAATATCAACATAGCTAATGTTGAGAATAACTATCTAAAAGTACGAGGAGCAGCTGATTTTCCTGACGCCACTTTGATAGAGGAAGTGATGGAGCCTTGGGTGAAGCTAGAAATTATTACACCGGATGATTACATTGGACCAATTATGGAGCTTACCCAGCAGGCTAGAGGAGAATACAAGTCAATGGAGTATCTTACAGGTGATGAGGATATAAAAGGGAAAAAGCATATTATCCTAAAATATGATGTGCCAACTGCTGAGATTATCGTAAATTATTTTGATAAACTAAAGTCTGTTAGTCAGGGATATGCTTCTATGGATTATGAGTTCAAGGAATATCGTAAAAGTGACGTAGTGAAGGTTAGTATTTTAGTAAACTATGAGGAAATTCCTGCACTATCATTTTTAACACACAGGAGCAATGCTGCAATTAAAGGATCGGCTGTAGTTACAAAGCTAAAAGAACTGATCCCGCGTCAACAGTTTAAAGTACCAATTCAAGCTGCTATTGGCGGTAAGGTTGTTGCAAGGGAAACTATATTAGCCTATAGGAAAGACGTAACAGCCAAATTATATGGAGGAGATGTTACTAGAAAGAGAAAACTGCTAGAAAAGCAGAAAAAAGGAAAGGAAAGGTTAAAGAGGTTTGGGAAAATAGATATTCCAAAAAAAGCATTTTTAGAAGCACTGAAGACTGGGTAGTGTATCTCTTTATGTAATAATTAGGTAAAATTAAGAAGTTTATATTAATACTATGAAAAAACGAATTTTAACTGGCGATAGGCCTACTGGTAAATTACATCTGGGGCATTATGTAGGGTCTTTAAAAAGTAGGGTGCAGTTACAACATGAATACGAGACTTTCATTATGGTTGCTGATGTTCAGGCATTGACTGATAATTATGATGATTCCGAAAAAATAAGTAACAATATATTGGAAGTGGTAATGGATAATTTAGCAGTTGGGGTAGATCCTGGAATTTCAACAGTTTTTATACAATCCCAGATACCTCAGATAGCTGAACTTACCGTATTTTTCATGAACTTGGTAAAACACTCAGAAGTTCTGAGGAACCCTACGGTCAAAACGGAAATCAAGCAAAAGAATTTTAAGGGGGGCACTCCTTTTGGTTTTGTAGCTTATCCTATATCGCAGGCAGCTGATATTCATTTTTTGCGCGCTGACTTGGTGCCAGCTGGTGAGGATCAAGCTCCTATGATTGAACTTGCTAATGCTATTAAAGATAGATTTAACAAGGTTTATAAAACAAGCGTATTTCATGATGTGAAAGGACATTTCAGTAATTTTAGCAGGCTTGTAGGAACAGATGGAAGTGCAAAGATGAGTAAGTCATTGGGGAATACTATATACTTGGCAGATGATGAGGATACAGTTAAAAAGAAAGTCACGAGCATGTACACAGACCCCAATAGAGTACGAGCTACTGATCCTGGAAAAGTAGAGGGCAATCCAGTATTTATTTATCATGATGCTTTTAATCTTAATAAGGCCGAAGTTGATGATTTGAAAGCAAGGTATGAAGTAGGAAAAGTAGGGGATGTTGAAGTTAAGGATAAACTCCAAACTGCTATCAACATTTTACTTGATCCCATAAGGGAAAAAAGAAGCTATTATCAAGATCATAAACAAGAAGTAATTGATATTCTAGAAACTGGGAAGGATAAAGTTTTGGATGAGGCTGAGAAGACTATGGAGCTTGTGCGAGAAGCTATGAAAATTAACTATTTTTAAGAGTCTCTATATAAATCAGCTGATTATATAATAGCTCATTAAAGATAGAGTCAAACCTAATATAAAACCACCCAGAGCTTCAATATAGGTATGTCCAAGATTTTCCTTTAATTTTCTTCCTATAGATTTTTGGGGCTTTGTTTGTTCATTTAACACTTTTGCATGCAAGCCCGCTTGGTATCTTATATTTACAGCATCATATATTACAATAAAGGCAAACACCATAGCTATGACTGTTAAGGTAGATCCCCAGCCCTCCTGAAATGCCACGCTAAAGGTTAAAGCTGATACTAGTGTGACATGTAGACTTGGAAATCCATTCGATGCAAGATGATCAATTCTATTACGCTTGATTATTTTTACGATGGATTTAACTGAATGTGCAATAAGCCATGCTAACAGTATCGACCATATAATTTGATTATTTAGTAGCTCAACCATTTGATAAATCTAATATTTACTATACTAGCAGCATTTTCTATCTCTGAAAAGGAGGAGCATCTCAAAAAGACTACGCTTACGAGTAGCCTAATTGGCTAAAGTGCTTTCTGTGTGTACTTAGTTGTGAAAGCTGGTCAGCTTAGAGAGGTTTTGTCTACCGCTGGCTATATCCCGTTTCTTCCCAGGGAGATTCCCATCCTTCATCACCGGGTCTAACACAATTACCATTAAATGGAATCAGAGTCTGATACCCTTCTCCTGCATTATTCTCGGTGTTAGACGTAGCGGTCTCTAGTGGCAAAGGATTTGAACCAGCTTGTACCTCTGGAGGCTCATCAACAGGAAAAAGAGGTTGTTGTTTGTATTCAGATGGATCCCAACATGGATCCCAACTTGGTACTTCTGGCATATTCATACTTTAATATTAGCCGGAGCTTAACAAATCTTGATATATCTTGTAAAGCAAAAAAGGAGAAACTTGTCCTATAAGTAATTGGATTATATAATCATTGTTTCTATCTATATAATACGGTTACTTCCCAGTAACTATATTGGGGTATCTTTAAGCTTTACAAAATACGCGAAGATTGTGGAGATTGGATGTAGTGTTGCCCATATAACAAGTATGTACAAATAATGGACAAAATCAAGTTGAATATATACATAGGAAAATAAAATCCCTCCCAGTATATAATCTATTTGATCAAATGGTATCCATGTTTTACCGGGCATTATATTCGCACGTCTTTTAAAGAAACTTTTCATAAAGTCACCGGCAAGAGCGCCAAAGCTCAAGAGAAAGCCGAGCAACAAAGGCTCCATGGTAGTGTAATTTATTGGAGAAGCCTTCTGTATCAGGCTTGAGTTGTTGTAGATAGCTGTTTCAATGTATACAGATACTGTCCCGGCTAGTATCCCGGCTACCAGCCCTCTTATTGTTTTATGGTCTCCAAAAACCCTTGTACCTTTAAAGCTTTTATAAAAATCCAGTGGATAATTAAAATTTTTTAAAACTGGCAGCTTGGCTATTATAACAGGGGTCGTATTTGCAACACCTGCTGGTAAAAAGAAGAATAAGGCAAAAAGGATATTATTCAACATTTTTCAATAAATGATTTAAATGAATTTTTGATAGGTTGATTATAAGATTTGGAATAATCAAGCCTCGTTTGACAAGATTAGACTTTGAGTCCCAGAACCACCTCGTATCAACGAATTTTAATCCTTCTTTTGAAATAATTATATTATCAGTTTTAGTAAGCCAGTTGTAAGATTCTATAAAAATGTATCGTGGCCTTGTGTCCGGAATAATATTTATTTGATAATGCATTAGCAAAAGCAGATATATCATCAGGATCAGTTGATAAGTTTCTTCCCTTGACATTTTAGCACTGTTCACATCATGCAAAAGTTCTCCTTTTATATACTGTTGAAAAATGAATTGAGTTTTCCTGTCTTTGTTTGGCTTGGAAATGGAAGAGCCGTATAACAGGTATTCCTTTGGTAAGAAATTGTGATAACGAACTTTGGAGTCTAGTATTTTGTCGATTTTGGAATTTAACTTTATCCCGTATTTTTTCTCTAGCTTAGGCTTAAAGTACGGAAGTGAATCCCTGATGCTTTTCTGGGCTGTATGAATGATACCTAGATTGGGATGGAAATAGTCTTCTTCTGATTCAAAAAATCCAAAGTACTCTATAAAGTTCAGATATAGTTGGTACTGTCTTAATATTTCTTCTTCTCTGGGCAGGAAAGTAAAAGCAAACAATTTCAAAACTCTTTCCGTTATTTCCGCAGGGAGTGGTAGCTTTTTATCTCGAAAAAGCTCGATACTGAGGTCCCATCTGCTTTCTTTAAATACCCAGTCTTCTTGATCAATCTTATATACACGTCCCATTTGTCCTGCAGCAATTCTGTCGTAGGTTCTCTTCGCCAGAATTTTTTTGATAGGTGCAGAGTGTACGGATAGCGGTGTATAAATGGCGTGTTTTTGAAGTTGTTTTTCAAATGTATTCATTTCCGGAATAATTTGATTATTTTATTTCTCTTCGGACCTAAAAATCCCCAGAGCGAGACAGATCGTAAAACTAATTCAGGGTTAGTTAACTGTTCAAGCAGGTTTGATACGGTGGGCGCTTCAGCTGTGAGCGTATAAGTCCGTCCAATTTCTCCAAGCGAATGAGCATCGCTGCTTGCAGCAAAAGGCTTTGAATGTTTTTCATTAAAGTCTACAACAGTATTATTTCCATTGGGCATGATATTTCGCGCATTAAAGACTTCTATAATATCAACTAGTTGGATTAGTTCTTCCAGAATTTTTTTTGGAATTCCCTTCCGTCTAATATCAAAAGGATGTGGGATGTATACAAGTCCTCCTTGTCCTTTTATTTGTTCGATAGTTTCTCCAAGTTCTTGCTCGGGAGAAATTTTCTTTTTTAGAAAAAGCCCGATCACCTCGCCTGCTGTTGTTTTGATTTCTTCTCCGACTATAATCTGTTCTCCAAGTTCTTGGTGCAGCGCAAGAGCCAAATCTATTTCATTATGGTCAGTAACTGCCACATAATTAAGCAACCCGGATTCCAGAATCTTTTTGTATGATTCTAGAGGTATCCCTCCGTCATGAGATAGGGTAGAATGTGTATGTAAATCTAGCTTATATGCCATAATGATATTATTTATTGAAAAACTTGACCTCCTACTTTAACAAGAAGGGGTGCTAAAGTAAATTATTATATTGTCTATATGTTCAATAAATTTCGTCCGCAATTGTTGCCTCTAGTTAATTTCGTGGCAACTCCATTCATGAGAATCCATCCAAATATTTTATCATTAATGTCCTTTGCAATGGCAGCTCCTGGCTTTTATTTTTATGTAAAGGGGAATTCACTGTTAGGTAGTTTATTTATTTTAGGAGCTTTATTTGACTCTGTGGATGGAGTAGTGGCCAGAAAAACCGATAAAACTTCTAAGTTTGGTGGGGTACTGGATGCAACTCTGGACCGTATTTTTGAAGGAGTCTTGCTTCTCTGTATTGGGATAGGTAATTTGGTTTCCTGGAATTTAGTCATGCTTTTGTATATTTTTTCGATATCAGTAAGCTATGTAAAGTCTAAGGCTGAGACAGTACTGCAGGAGACTAGTGTCGGCACTAATCAATTGTCGGTAGGTATTGCTCAGAGAGGAGAAAGGGTTGTAATTATTTTCTTGAGCTCTATTTTGAACTACTTTTTTACGCCTGAGAGTAATTCGTTATTTAACATTGCTCTGTTGATTCTGACTTTACTTGCTGCTTTTACTTTGTTGTGGAGGTTAAAAGTAGTTTATAATTTGCTGAGATAGGGATCATAGTTTATCCTACTTGAGAGCAGTTTTAGTTCCCATAAAGTAGTGCGTTTTAGTGTATCTGGAATTAGCACGATCTATCCTGGATTTTCCTGCAAAATCTTTACTAAACCTACAGCTTGACGTATAATTGCAGCGTACTTTACGGGGGGAAACAGCTTGTCTTTCTTCCCTTGTAGAGTAAAAGAAGGTACAGCTGGGTCGGTAGCTCAATGGTAGAGCAGTGGCCTTTTAAGCCATTGGTTGGGGGTTCGAGCCCCCCCCGACTCACCAAATTCAACAGGACGAACATATCTTCTGCTTACTATATATAGCTAGCAATAGTAGAACATCCTTCATGTAATTATGGGCCATTTTTGTAGCACATAAGTGCATTAAGAGATAGAATGGAATAATTTCCCTTCATCAAAATTTCTGGTAGTATCTTTGTATGCTTATATCCCAAATCTACAAAAACTATAATATCCCTCCTGGACTTCAATTACATATGTATAGAGTTACTGGAGTTGCATTTATAATATGCAACCATTTTAATGAGGGTATTGACAGAAATACTATCCTTTCAACCTGCTTTCTTCATGATATGGGAAACATAATTAAATTCAATTTTGATCTACTTCCTGAGTTATTTGAAGAAAAAGGGATAGAGTATTGGAAACAGGTTCAACAGGAATTTATTAAAAAATATGGTAATGACGAACATACTGCAACTCGAAAGATAGCGGAAGAAATCGGTGTAAGTAAAAAAATTATTGATATTCTTGAGAATTTAGGATTTTCAAAAGCTCGCCAAATCTTTTTTTCGACTGATTACAATCTTAAAATATCCAGCTACGCAGATCAAAGGGTATCTATCAAGGGGATTGTTCCGATGGAAGAAAGGCATCGTGAAGGAAGGACAAGATACCTTAAAAGAAGCGACTTGAAGTCGGACAAATCAGTTGAAAAATTTGAAAAACGAGCTGTGTGGATGCAGAAACTAGAGAAGCAAATTTTTGGCAAAACAGATATAAGTCCAACTTTTATCACAGACGACGCGGTAAATAAGCAGATCTCAAATTTTTATGATTATGAGATTGTATAGCAGGAGAAGCAATAGATGGAGAAAAAGAGAGTAGAAAGTAGCTTAATTTAAATATTATAAACAAATCATGAAGCTATTATTTGTACGGCATGGAGAATCAGTAGATGATCTTACTGATCAGTATGGTGGTTGGGGAGACTTTGACTTAACCCCCAAAGGAAAAGTGCAGATACAGGAAACAGCAGAGAAGATAAAGGAGTTGGGCATTTCGTTTGATAAAGTACTGACTTCTCCTTTATTAAGAGCTTGGCAATCAGGAATGGTTATTGCAAATACACTTTCTATCCCGCTTGAAATTTTTCTTTATGCAAAGGAAAAAAATGGAAATGGACTCTTATCAGGTATGAATAGAGAAGAAGCTAGAGAGGACTATCCTGAGCTGGTAAATGCTTTGGAACAAGGTTATGTATATGGCGCAGAGCCACAAGAGATGTTTATCGAACGCGTTAAATTTTCTGTTTCAGTGCTGTTGGAAAAACAGGCAAAAGCCTTAATAGTTGTAACACATGGAGGATACATGGGTGCTCTATTTAAAGAAATACTACATTTAGAATATCAGAAGACTCATGATGGAGGATTTATTTTATTGGAAGGGGATCATACTGAGAGACTGAAAATTAACACAATAGATGGAATTGATTATAAAGGCCAGATCTAGGCTAATTGTAACAGATCCCGAAAGTCAGTAAAAAAATAGTCTGCTCTGAGACTTTTTACTACTTCGTCGATATATAGTTTCTGATTAACTTCAGGGTAGAATAAAGCTGTTGCTACCCCTGTATTCTTGCCTGCTAAAATATCTTTTTCTGAATCACCAATCATAATAGTTTCTTCAGGATGCGCAGCAATTTCTCTCATGGCCTTTTCCAGAGGTTCTGGGTCTGGTTTGAATCTGGTGACATCATCGCCACATACTACAGTATCAAATAGATCCTCAAGTTTATTTATTCCTAATGCCGGCTTTACCTCTGTACTGTAACTAGTAGATACAATAGCTAATTTTTTTTCCTTAGATTTTAAATCTTCCAGAGTTTCCTTTACATTCGGATGCAGTGATACAGATTGCAAACTTGTAGAAACTCTTGGCATCAATTCTACATAAAATTCTTCACCATCCAGCCCATGCTTTTGTGGCCCCTCATAGCCACCTCCAAAAAAATCACTAACAATCTGGTCTGAAGTTAGTAGAATATTCTTTTCTTTTAATAATAAATCATAAGCTCTCAGCCATAGAGATAGTGTATCTGCTAAGCATCCATCCCAGTCAAAAAGAAAGTATTGATATTTCATAGGCGTGGTTCCAAATTATCCTACGATTATAGCTTAAGGCAATCACATTGTCCATGTGAGTTTACTATACATAACTTTTACTGTAGAATACTATCTGTCTATTTTTATATTTTTATTAAAGTGGAAAATAGCATAACTTCTTCAGATGACGAGCCTCCGCATTCGCGGTTAAGTGTAATTTCCCCAAAGTCTCAATACCAAACAGTCAAATTTTTGAAAACTCAAAAGTATCGGAGGAGTAACGTAGCTGACTTAGAAATATATGTAGAACATGATATTACAAGGGCGGAAAGTTTATGGAATTTGTTCAGCCCGAAAAATTCTCTTTTTGATCTGTGGAGCTTTAGGTTGGCATTTTGGCAGGCTTATCAGCACCTACCTTATTTCGTGGTTGCGAAAGATAAAAAGATAAATATTGGCGTAATCCCTCTATGGTATGAACGGGATACCAAAAAATATACTTGGTTTGGAAGCTATTGGCATGAGGATAACAATTTATGGATCACAAGCCCAAAATATATTAGACCAGTATTAGAGCATATACCAAAAGGTACTATTTTAAACTCTATCCTCCCTTTTTTGTATAGAAGTAAATTACTAGGCTTTGTTCCTGATGAGCCTAAATATGTTATTGATGTATATAAGTTTAGGTCGATCGAAGAGTATTTCTTGGCATTGCCGAAGAGGAATCGCGATAAATTGAAAGCTGATTATAAGAGGATAAATAAGCTATCGCCAAAACTAATTATCAATCGATGGAGTGATTTTGGTACTTTGATCAAATTGAGTCAACAAAGACTGGTAAGTATTGGGGAGATTCCTGACACATATGATAAAAGGAGATTATGTACATTTAGAAATATTATAAAAAATTCAGGAGAGCTGCAGGAGTATGAAGTTAAATTGTTGACTATAGAAATTGAAGGACAGATAGCAGCTGTTGATTTAATTTGTGTATACAATAACAGATATTATTCGATCAGGGGAGGAAACGACATAAAAAATTTCCCAGGTGTCGGTAATTATATACACCTTATGGAAATTGAAGATGCAATTAAGTTGGGTAAAGAAAAGGTCGATTTTCTTGCTACAGACTGTAACTGGAAACATAAGTGGACCAAACCAATGGCTCTTTATAAGTACGTAAGATAGGATAAGAATGCAAATTTGTTTGTATCTTGTCATAAAAATAATATAATAGCACTGCTGTTAGAGTATATTTAATGTTCCTATTCTTTTTTGGACGCGATCAGGTTCTCTCGAAACTTGAGTTGACCATGGTTTTTAAAAAAGAAGGTGTTTTATTTGAGAAAGTTTATGAGGAAGAAAAATTTGTAATCATAGATTTTCCACGAATACCAGATTTTGAGAAATTAATTTCCCAATTAGGCGGCACAGTGAGAATTGCAAAGGTATACTATGGAGCAGAAAAATTATCCGAGGAATTTGTAGACAAGCTGGATTTTTACTTCCCAAAAAATTTTAATTATGCGGTTGAGGGGATTAATTTGACTGTAGATGAAGTAAATGAAGTGGAAGGATATATTAAAAAAGCTATTAGGCAGTATAAGTCTAAGGGTGTACAGAAGCATGCTACTCTCAGTATAGTAGTCCCCAGCAACTATTTCTCTTGGAAACTTGAAGAGGGTTTTGAGCTATTTGTCCTGAAGATCAAAAATAAATACTTTTTTGCCCAGACACTGGAGTGTACCAATCCCAGACAATATGAATATAAAGACAATAAACGCCCTGTCCAAAAGCTCACCAGAGGCACGTCTTTTCGCCTGGCCCAGATGATGGTGAATTGCCTTGACCTGGGAAAAGGAAGAACCCTAGTAGATCCCTTTTGTGGAATTGGCACATTTCTTATAGAAGGTATGATAGCGGGATATAATGTTATAGGTATCGATAACGAGGAGGAAATGATACAAGCCTCTCTACGTAATATTGAGTGGGCAAGAAAAGAGTTTGGTTTAAGTACCTCCTATAAACTATTCACACAGAATGCGCAGGAAGCACAATTTGAAGCAGATGGATGTGTCTTTGAGCCTTTTATGGGACCGTTCATGACTAAGCTGCCAAATAAGCAAAGAGCCATTAAAGTAATGCAAAGACTAGAAGAACTTTACTTGGAGGTATTTGAGAATTTAAACAGATCTCTGAAAAAATTTGCACCTGTAGTATGCGTCCTCCCGTACTTGGAAACGCAGGATGGCGATATTATTCAATTATCTTCTAGATTTTTCAAAGGAATCAAATTTGATATAGCTTCAATGTATGAGCATTTTCAGATAAACAATCCGATTGACTATGATACGCCTGCTGGATCGAGGATTAGAAGGAGGATATATCTTTTTAAAAAACAGTAGAATGAGAACTTTGTATGATGAATATCGAGAAAAGCTTGCAGATTTTGTGAAGATTTCCAGTATTTCGATGGATAAAAAATACGAGGAAGAGCTAGAAGCGGCAGCTGAGTGGATTGAAGAGCTGCTGGATAACAAAGGATTATCAGTTGACGTGGTTGAGGGATATGGCAATCCAATTATAATTGCGGATTATCAGGTGAGTAATTCTGCGGATACTTATTTGATATATGGACATTACGATGTTCAGCCAGCCAGCCAAGAGGCTGGCTGGCTGGATAATCCCTTTAAGCTAACAGAGTCTCAAGATAGACTGATTGCAAGGGGGGTAGTTGATAACAAGGGGCAAATTTTATTATACCTGACAGTGATTTTCGATTTGATAAAGCATGGAAAACTTAGGCACAATATTAAGTTTTTAATAGAGGGGGGAGAAGAGGTAGGATCCCCTAATATTGATAAATTTATTGAGAAGTATAAAGATACACTAAGCTCAGATTGTATTTTGATATCAGATGGGGCCATGCTAGGGGACCATCCAATCCTTGAAGTCGGATTTCGTGGTACCCTGAATGTGCACTTGATTTTGAAAACTGCGGAAACCGATATGCACTCGGGAGAGTATGGTGGAGCTATCCCAAATGCTGCCCATGAACTTACTACGCTTCTATCAAAACTATATTTAAAAAATAGACAGATAAACATTCAAGGCTTTTATGATGATGTTCAATCAGTCAAGCCTCAATTTGCGCAACAGCAAAAAAGTGTAAGGTATAGCGTTGGAGAACTTAGAAAAAGTACGGGTGTGAAAGAAATTCTCACGGAGCCTAATCTAAGCATATTTTCCCAAACTGGAATGAGACCTTCTATAGAAGCTACTTCATTAAAATCCGGATATCTGGAAGAGGGTTTTAAAAATGCTATCCCTTCTCGTGCTGATGCGAAACTGAATATTAGATTGGTGCCCGCACAAAAACCTGAAAGAGTAGTAACACTTTTGAAAAGGTTTATAGAGACAAAGTTACCTTCCTATGTTGAGTATCAGCTTCTCTCAACTGAATCTGATCATAATGAGCCCATAGTCATTAATATTGATAATGATTACGCAAAAAAAGCAAAAAGGCTACTAAAAGAAGTTTATAAAAATCAAGTAATAGAGCACTATGTAGGAGGAACACTGCCTATCGTGAAATATTTTCAGGATCTTTTGAAAATTCCGCAACTGTCAATTCCTCTTGCGAACCAGGACTGCCGTATGCATGGAGTAAATGAAAATTTTGAGATCAAGAAGATTATAAAGGGTCTGGAATTTATCAAGCAATTTTTAATATAAATGCAATAAAAACATAAAAAAGTAGTTATTAGTTTACTTGGTTACATTCATAAAATGAATACAGAGTATTTTTGGTTTATTGCTTCAGGCATTTTCTGCCTTTTTGCAATTATTATTTTCCTTAGTGGAATTTATCTTTATCGAAAAGATCACAAATCCGTTTCAATTATTGCGATCTTGCTTTCTCTTCTTTTGACCTGTGCTTGCTCAACTTTTGTTACCGCTTTGTTAGTTTGAACCTTCTGCTTCTATAATGGACAGTATTATCTCGCGTTTTCTGGGACCATCAAGCTCAACTACGATTACTCTCTGCCACATCCCTAATATTAATTTCCCCTCGTCAAAAGGCAGTAGTAGTTGCGGACCAATGATACTTGACATGATATGATCTGGCACATGATCTGGATTATGAGGATGGCGGTAGTTTAGCTTTGGTACCATCTCCACAAATGCATCAAGCATATCTAGATCTGTACCGGGATCAAGATCCGCTGTAGTTAAAGCAGCTGTTGTATGTAGTACAAGAAGATTACAGAGACCGCCAGTAGATGGAAGCTCTTGCTCTATAAGCTTAGTTATATCAATAATTTGTTTATTTTGCTGTGTGTTTATAATAATTTTCTTCACTTTATGTTGTGTTTTCTAACGTATTCAAATAGAAACTGTCCCGCGTATGCGGCATAACCGTTGAAGTAATTCTTATACCATTTCCGCATTTGCTCGTAATTGAGTCTAGAGGAAAGGTTGTATAGCTTTATTAGAAATCTCTGCCCCCAGATGTCTAGAGGGGTGACGTTCGAAAAGCCAAGTGAATAAGTAAGTATACAATCAGCTACTTTCGGTCCTACACCTTCTAACTGTAGCAGATTCCCGCGTGCCTGTTCCTCGTCCATACTCTTAATTGTTTCGTTTATTTGGGCTTGGAGCAAGGAGTTCGCACTCCTTTTTATGTACTCAGCCCTATATCCTAGTTTTGCTTGTCTTAGTGTTTCTATAGGGGCGTGAGCAATTTCCTCTGTTGCTGGATATAAATAAAATCTGTGGAAATTTATCTTTATATCTTTTCCTAAGTTCTTAGAAAGTAGTTTTCTACTTTGGCGAATAAGTTTGAGATTCCTATTAGTAGAGCTGATGAAATTTAGAACAGTTTGTTCAAAAGGCTGCCTAAGAATTTTAATATTACCAAATTCCTGAATAGCTTTAGTCACATGCAAATCTCTTCTGATCTCAGCTATAATTGTTTCATATGCTTCATCTAAAGCAAAGTATTTTTTTATCAATTGATAATTATCTTTCTGAGGGTAGGTTTGCCATAGAATACCAGTCTGTATAGGCTTGATCCTGATAATAGCTTCCTGCGTACTTGCAAAGTACTCATCATCAACCGGCTCCCAGTTGAAGTCTTGTCCGCCTAGTAAAGTTATAGGAAGGTTGTAGTTGAATTCCAATTCATTCATACAAATAATTCTAACATGTCATCAATATAGTTTTGCAGAAAGTAGAGAATTGAATTATCATTAGTTATGGAATTGATAGTAGATTTACACATACACTCACACTTCTCTCGGGCAACCAGTAAAGAGATGAACATAGCATCTCTTTATAGGTGGGGTAAGATAAAGGGAATTAACGTCATTGGTACCGGAGATTTTACACATCCACTTTGGTATAAAGAGCTTATGGATAAGCTGGAGCCTGCCGAGCCAGGATTATTTAGACTTAAAGAGGAGTATGCCAAAGAGCAGGATGACCAACTTCCTGAGATTTTAAAAGGGAAGTTAATCAGGTTTATCCTCACAGTTGAAATTAGTAATATTTACTCGAAAAACAATCAAGTACGTAAACTCCATAATGTACTTATAGCTCCAAGTTTCCAAGCTGTTGCAGAAATAAATGATAGGCTTTCCAAAATCGGAAACTTGAAAGCGGATGGGAGACCAATTCTAGGGCTCGATAGTAAAGAACTGCTTCGGATTTCTATGGAAACCAATCCTGATAACTTTTTTATTCCAGCTCACATATGGACACCCTGGTTTTCTATGTTTGGCTCAAAATCAGGCTTCAATGCTATCGAAGAAGCCTTCGAAGAATTATCTCCAGCAATAAAAGCAGTTGAAACTGGTTTATCTTCTGATCCATACATGAACTGGAGAATCAATGAGTTGCAAAACGTGACTTTGGTTTCTAATTCAGATGCTCACTCTCCTTGGAAGCTGGGAAGGGAGGCTAATACACTAGATTGTAAGTTGTCTTATTATGAAATTATTAATGCAATCAAAAAAGGAGATGAACGCTTTATAGGAACAATTGAGTTTTACCCTGAGGAAGGAAAATACCATTATGATGGACATAGAGTCTGTAAATTTCGCTGTAACCCAGAGAAAACAAAAGATTTAAAAGGAATATGTCCCAAATGCGGGAAGCCTTTGGTCGTTGGTGTGCAGAGTAGGGTATCTGAATTATCGGACAATCCGTTTGATTACAGACCTAAAACATATAAAAAGGTTGAGTATATCATTCCACTTCCAGAGATTCTTTCCGAATTACGAGGAGTCAAGAATCCACAATCCAAAACAATTAATAGTATGTATGAAGAAATGTATTCGAAATTAGGAGACGAGTTTAGTATACTCCGTATAGTTCCAATAGAAGAAATTCGTACTGCTGGATTCAGTGCTATCGCAGAAGGGATAAGCAGGATGCGACAAGGTAAAGTAACAGTTGAACCGGGCTATGATGGTATTTATGGAGTTATCAGAGTTTTTGAAGAAGGAGGAACAGAAAGAATAACAGGACAGCAAAAATTACTTTAAATATAACCATCCTATTGAAAAATAAAATATTTTTTATGATAAATATATGTATAAAATAATTGGACATTTATCCCCAGATACTGATTCTACTTGTGCTCCTATTGTTTATGCTTGGTATCTAAGGCACAAAGATATGGACGTAAAGCCTTTTATTACGGGAGATCTCAACCGTGAAGCAGCTTATGTGCTAGAACATTTTGGTGTAGCCAAACCGGAATTACTAGAATCGCTCAGTAAAGAGGATAAATATTTTCTAGTCGACACAAATAACCCTGAAGAACTTGTAAGCGGATATGATAAAGCTGAGTTAATGGGAATAGTGGATCACCATAAATTAGTTGGTGGATTAAACACTGAATCTCCAATTCATATTACTATCCGTCCAGTTGCATGTACGATGACAGTTATCTGGGAGTTGATGGAGAGAGATGGTATTACAGATATTCCGCAGGATGTGGCTGGGCTTATGCTGGCTGCTATTCTTTCAGATACGTTAAAATTTACCAGCCCAACCACTACAAATATTGATAAAGAGATCGCAGAGAAGCTGGCAGATATAGCAAGGGAAGATATGGATAAGTTAGCGGAGGAGATGTTTGCTGCAAAATCTAACTTAGAAGGAATGTCAGCTAAAGACATACTATTATCCGACAGCAAGAAATTTGACTTAAATGATAAAAAGCTGAGGGTATCAGTGCTGGAAACTACGAAGCCAGAAAATTCACTAAGCCTGAAAGAGGGTCTGCTTGATGCCATGCAAGAGATAAAAGAAGAGGAGAAGTTGGACGGATTTTTCTTCTTTATCGTGGATATTTTGAATACAGAATCTCATTTAATAGTACCAGGAGAATTTGAGGTAGAGCTAGCACAAAAAGCTTTTGAAGGCAGGTTTGCGGATAAGGCGATGCGACTGCCAGGAGTTGTTTCGAGAAAGAAGCAAATGATACCGAATATTCAAAAAACACTGTCTTAAAACTGCAGAAAGACTAAAATGGATGATCTAAACCTAGAGCAAAGAAGGGCTGTTGAATTAATTAATGGCCCTGTTGTAATCAAGGCCGGTCCTGGTACGGGGAAAACAAAGACGCTGGTTGCTAAAATAAGTTATTTGCTTCATTCTGGAGTACATCCTGAGGCGATACTAGCACTTACTTTCACTAAAAAAGCAGCAAAAGAAATTGCAAGCCGTATTAAAATTAGCGAATCAAGTAGCAAAAAACATCTTAATGTTTATACATTTCACAGCTTTGCTTACGAACTTCTGAGACAAGAGAATGATAATGTAAATATCATAAATAACGACCAGAAAAGAAAAATCCTTTTAGGTTTGCAAGAAAGTGCCCCTGATATTAAGAATATTAGTTTGAGAGAGCTAGAGTTAATTATAAGCAGGGCTAAAAATATAGAAACCCGAAATGAGAAAATTCAACAATTAGTTGACACATATCAAAGATTGATAGAGGCGGAGGGATTTATAGATTTTGATGATCTCTTGCTAAAGCTTATTAATTCTCTCTCAGACAACGCTACCAAATTACAGCAAATCCAAGACAAGTACCGCTATGTTCTAGTGGATGAGTTTCAGGATACTAATTTTATTCAGTATAAACTGATCCGGATGCTCACTGGAAAGTATAGGAATATAACTGTAATTGGAGATCCTTTACAGTCAATTTATACTTTTAGAGGCGCTGATAGCACTATATTTGACCAGTTTTTCAATGACTATCAAGAAGTGGAAGTTGTTGAATTTACGGTCAATTATCGTTCGCGTAAAAGTATTTTGAAAACAAGTACGAGGCTGTTTCCAGATAGCAGAGAACTGCACTCTTTCAAAGAAGGGCATCCGGGGGTGGTAGCTTTGATTGAGACATTAGATTCTTATACAGAAGCTGCATGGATTATTAATAAAGTAGAGGAAAAAGTAGGAGGCAGTGATTTAAACAAAGCATCTGATATGGCTGGCAATCAAGATGAGTCAGCTCGTTTTAAAGATTTCGCTATATTATACAGAGTGCATGGCATTAACCATGTCATTGAACAGAAGCTAAGAGAGTCAGGGATTCCATATCAAAAAGTGGGGGCAGAAAGTATGTATGATAAAAAAGAGATCAATTTTATTATCACACTTCTTAAATACTATCATTCAAGAGAAGATAAAGACCTACTTCTTGTGCTGAGTCATCCTTATTTAAAATTATCACGAGCAGTTTTAGGTAAAATACAACGTTTCTATAAGAATGAAGGCAATTTACGGGAAATGCTTCTAACAATTATCTCTCAGAAAAATTTGACAAAGTCACAGATTGGAAAATTAAGGACAATAATAAATAATATTGAACAAATTGATTCTGTTATCAAAGAATCAAATGTATCCGCTGTTGTGAGCTTCATTGTAGAAAAGTTTAATATACTTGAGTCTGGAAATGAACAAACTGAGTTGGAGATTAGGGAGTTTATTAATAATTTAGGTAGATTTGAAGATGATCCAGCCAGTCTGGGCACATTTCTCGATTATCTTACCGAAATAGAAGCTCAAGATTATTATGATGATAAGGTTGATAAGATCTCTTTAATGTCGATTCATGCAGCAAAAGGCTTGGAGTTTAAATATGTTTTCATTATAGGTTTAGAGGAGGGGATAATTCCTTACCAAAAGAGCATTGAGGAAAACAATATCGAAGAGGAGAAACGGCTTTTGTATGTTGGAATGACAAGAGCAGAAGACGGTCTTTATCTTCTATATACACAAGAGCGTTGGAAAGAAGGCTACATAAAGGCTTCTTCCTTTAAGAAGTTCATTGAGGGCAAGCCTTTGCTGGAGATCCAAGATGAGGCAATAGCAAAGGTAAAAAAGGCAAGGGAAAGGTACAAAGCTAAAAAAAGTCAAATTAGGTTTGGAATTTAAGGATTGGTAAATACTTTTTAAACTAGCGTTTAGATACTGGGTTAGCACAATTCTTGCAGTAACCAAAAAATTCTATAGAGTGGTCAATTTTCTTAAATCTCAACTTTCTTTGTATTTTTATTTCAGTTTTTAGTATCAATTCTTCCACTCCTCTTAGTTCTACAGCAATAATTTTACTACAGCCCTTACACACAATATGATGGTGGTGCTTCTTTTGTGCCAATTCGTAGCGGATATAGTTATCGTTAAAGTATACTTCTTTGATTATCCTATTCTGTAGTAAAAATTCAAGATTTCTGTATATAGTAGCTTTGTCTGCAGAGGTAACTTTACGTACCTTGAAAATAATTTCTTTTGGGGTTAGCGGCTTATTAGCTTCCATCAAAGCTTCAAGGATTGATAGTCGCTGCTTGGTTATACGAAAACCTCGATTTTTTAATCTGTCTGTTAGCTCTAAAGTTTTCATACTTGACAATTAAAACACTTAATTATAATATATGTTATTAGTTATTACAACTGAGTTGCAATAATGGACAAGAAAAAAATAATCCTTTTTGTAAGTGCAGCTATTCCGATCCTTTTAGTACTGTTTTTCCTTTCTTTTCCTGAGAGGCAGGAAAAGAAAGACGACAAGCTAAAAGTAGCGGCGAGTATTTTTCCAATATACGATATAACAAGGCAAATAGCAGGAGACAAAGTCGAAGTAGTGCAAATACTTCCTAATAACCAGAGTGAGCATACATACAGCCCAACAATTAGAGACAAGGAAAGGGTAATGGGTTCAGACGTTGCATTGTTAATAGGGTTAGGGATAGATGACTGGTGTATAGACCTCTTAGACGACGATACTCTGACTTATACTCTTTATAAAGATATCAATCTGATTGCAGCAGAGGAGCTGGCAATCGAGGAAGAAGGTGTTATTGAAGATGATCATGAAGAGTATGAAATTGCGGACCCACATTACTGGATGTCGATTCAAAACGGCATAATTATTACTGATAATATTAAGAATATTTTATCAGAGATGGATCCAGATAATTCTGACTATTATGAAACACAAGCTAATCAATATAAAGCCCAACTTGCTGTAGTATATGATAAGTATCAGCAAAGTTTACATGAATTAGAAAAGAGAGAATTAGTTACCTTTCATGAAGCTTTTAACTATCTGGCAAGGGAATTGGGATTAAATGTTGTCGCGACAATAGAACCATTTGCTGGCAAGGAACCCAGTCTTGCTTATATACAAAAGGTTGGGAAGATAATAGAAGAGTATGATATTAGAGTTTTATACAAAGAACCTCAGTTATCAGATGTTTCCTTAGAGCCTTTAAAAAACGCTTATGACGTTGAAATAAGAACCTTAGACCCATTAGGAGGTGTGGAAGACCGAGATTCCTTTATAAAATTGTTAGAGTATAATATAAATATAATTTTTGAAGACCTTAATGAAAACAGTAATTGAGCTGAAGGATATCAGTGCTGGTTATAATAACGCTTTAGTATTAAAGGATATAAACCTTGCCATAAAAGAAGGAGAACAGCTGTTTGTTTTGGGAGGCAATGGTTCTGGAAAAACTACTTTAGTTAAAACAATTTTAGGCTTGGTCAAGCAAGATAAGGGGGAAGTTTTGATATATGGCGAAAGACGTACACAAGAAGCAGTCGCAAGTAACTTCGGCTATGTCCCACAATCAACCTCTGGTATTAGGACTTTTCCAATATCAGTAAGTGAAGTTATTAAAATTGAATGTAGTATGGCTGATAATTGTCCAGTAGGAGTGATTGAGCATTTAGAAAAGTTTAATGCTGAACATCTTATGGATAGAAAGTTGAGCGATTTGTCTGGAGGTGAGTTTCAGAGAGTTCTGCTGGCTCGAGCATTTGTTACACAGCCGCAAGTGCTTGTCTTGGATGAGCCAACCAATAATCTTGATGTAGAGTCTATTCATAGATTGCATGAAATAATTGTTGACTATAAAAATAGTGGACATACTATTATTACTATATCTCATGACGATGATGTCGTAGAAGAAACTCGAGTAGATAGTAAATCCAGAGTGGTTAAACTAGAGGAGGGTACATTAGTTAATCTAGATTAATATGAATATTATCGATACGTTTACACAACCATTTATGCTACAGGCCTTATTTGTTGGTATCTTGGTAGGAATTTTACTGGCAGTATTAGGTGTCTTCATAACCTTAAGAAATAAGGCGTTTTTGGTAGATGGGATTTCGCACGGATCTCTGGCAGGCATTGCTATCGGTTTAGTACTCTTCGGCCAGCCATTGATGCTTGCACTTATGGTCGCAGTTTTAATTGCAGTAGGCATCACGTATTTTCAGAAAAATTCAAACGTGCAGGTAGATTCTTTAATAGGAATTTTTTATACAGTTTTCTTTGCACTTGGAGTCCTTATAATCAATCTTTCTAGTAGTTACCAGCCTGATATCACCAGGTACTTATTTGGGTCTTTATTATTTTTAGATGAGGGATCTATGTACCTGTCAGCAGGAACCTTTTTTATAGTGTTTATTTTAATATTATTTAACTATTCCAAATTGCTATATGTTACCTTTGACCCTGAGGCTGCTTATATCAGAGGAATAAAAGTGGATCGATGGGAACTCTTACTAAATATTATGACAAGTATGGCAATTGTTATTGCCTTAAAACTTATTGGGGTCGTAATGGTTTCAGGGCTCGTCATTATTCCAGCTAGTATTGCCAGGTTGCTAGCTAGAGATTTTAAGTCCATGATTCCCGTCTCTATTTTGGCAAGTATTACCTCTACTATATTAGGGATAGTACTTTCGTATTATCTTGATGTTCCCTCCGGGGCCTCTATTGTGATGATCGCCGGGATCATCTTCCTTCTGTCGTTCCTTCTTCATAAGATCAGACTGTTTTAATATACTTCTATCTTAATTTTGCCTTTTGCAAGGTAAAAGGGCATAATTATGTAAAGCTCTTTTAAATCTGCGTTTTAATTTAGAGAGCAGGTATTTTATTTTTTATATACTTTTTATGAATATATTGGTATGGATCCTGGTGGGTTTGATTGCAGGTGGATTAGCCGGATGGTTTGTGAAGGGAAGAGGATTTGGGTTGGTAGGCGATACGATAGTAGGTCTTTTGGGCGCGTTAATTGGTGGCTTCCTATTTAGCTTATTTGGGCTGGAAGCTGATAACATTTTAGGTTCTATAGTTGTATCGTTTGTCGGGGCTGTTGCTCTATTAATGCTTGTCAAAGCGGTTAAACCAAGTACCTCGCCAGCCGCTTAGAAACTTGAAATTTGATATTGGGTAAAAAGTTAGTTAGTAGTCGCCATGTGTGGGTCTATGACGTAATACGTATAAAAGGTCATTTTTCCTTACCTTCTTGCTAATTTTGAAAGTGATTACCTCTCCCTGTGTAGCCATCTGAATTGCTTTTTCGTCTTTTAGCATTGATTCAATCTTTCCTCTTGCCAGGCCTGTTGTCGGTCCAGTAATTATGTACTTATCTCCAATCTGAAATTGATCTTTGGCCTGTATTCGTGCTTGTGCAACGCCTATTTTAGGATAGTAGCGTTCTATTATTCCGATATGTGTTCGTTCCTGCGTAGCCTTACTACCATATACGCCTGCCCATTCGTTTATCTTGCGACCCATGTAGAAATTCTGGGTAAAGCCTCTGTTGAATACTGTTTTGAGTTCTTGATTCCATTTCTTTACAAGTTCTTGTGAGTAAGTTCTATCTTCAATAGCTTGTAGTGCCTCTTTATACGTCCGTATTACAGTATCTACGTACTCCGGTGATCTGCCGCGACCTTCAAACTTTAATACCTTAATGCCGGTTTTAACTAGCCCAGGAAGCATACCAATAGTGCAAAGATCTGCAGAACTCATGATGTAGTTGTTATCAACCACGAGTTCTTTTCCGCTACTTAAATCTGTAACTTTATACTCCCTTCTGCACATTTGGCTACACTTTCCACGATTTGCGGAAGTATTGTAACAATACATACTCATTCCGCATCTCCCGCTGACAGCTACACATAGTGCTCCGTGTGCAAAAACTTCAACCTCAATCAGTTTTCCCTTTGGTCCTTTGATATTTTGAGCTTCTATTTGTTTGACTATACCTTCTACTTGTTTTAGGGATAGTTCGCGCGCTAATACAACTCTGTCTGAAAATTGTGAATAAAACTTTAAGCTTTCTGAATTTGAAATAGACATTTGAGTTGATATATGTACTTCAATGTTCTGAGATCTTGCATATTGGATGGTAGCCATGTCTGATGCGATTATCGCATCAATTTTATACCTCTCTGCTCCCTCTACTATTTTTCGCATTCGGTCAAGTTCTTCATCGTAAAGCAAAGTGTTTAAGGTAATGTAGGTTTTTACACCTTTTCGTTTACACCTGCGGGTAACTTCCTGAAGATCTTCAAGCTTGAAGTTGGCCGCTGCAGTTGCACGCATATTAAAATCGTCAATACCAAAATAGATGGCATCTGCGCCAGCATCTATAGCTGTTTGTAATGTTTCAAAAGAACCTGCGGGAGCAAGTAACTCGATGTGTTCTGTCTTCATGGTTTTCAGAAATCCTCTTAAACTCCGATTTTATCATTTATAGTGAAACTTGGGAGTTATTTTTTTGATTCCAGACTTTCTAATGCTGCTTTGAACATACGTTCATGGTCATCCTCTCTATCTATTGCAACTTGAAAGGCTTTAATAGCCTCTTCCTTATTGACAGCTTCTTCTTCTTTGGCTTCCTCAATCATTTTTGGGTACATGGTATCAACTTCGTCTGCTTCTCCTTCTACCGCGTCACGGAGGTTCTCTAAAGTTGATTTTACTAGGCCTGCAGCTCTAAGGTGTGTTATGCCATGAATTGTCTCCGCCCCAGCTGCTTCCATAAAGAGTTGAGCTATCTCAGGCATTCTTTCTTCCATTGCCTGTTGTGCAAAAGCAGTATATTTTAATCTTGCCATCGCTTCTCCCTGTGCAGCCTTCAGGAGATTTTCATTGGTTTTCGTTGCTTGCATTAGTACACTATTAATAAATAAAATATTTTAATTATAGTAATTAGTGTTTAATTCGGTCGTATCATGCGCCAATTATTATCAACTCTTCCTGAGCACGGGTTACTGCAGTGTAAAGCCATTTTTTCCACATTTCGTCCGTCATCTGCTTAAATCGTTCTTCAAACAGAACGACTTTTTTCGCTTCGCTTCCTTGGGCTTTATGGACAGTCAGGGCATATCCATAATCGAATAGATCTGCTTCTAAAGTTTCCTTACGTTTACTGGAAAAATTATAAACCATTTTTGAGTTGAATTGTTGAGCCAAGATAATACCTTGGAAGAAATGTCCATCATCAAATTCTATTTTCGCATAATAATCCTTCGTTTCTGGGCTAATTGAGTTAATAGTGCCTAGCATTCCATTAAATATCTGCTTTTTATGGTTATTACGAAGACAGATAACTCTATCTCCGATTACTGGAATTTCCGTTTCAATGCCTTTATTTTGTCTGATTTGTTGATTTAGTTTAATACGTGTGAAGTTGTAACCACAGAGTATTAAAGTATTTGAGTTATATCCTTGCAATATGTCTTCAAGCTCATTATAAATATCCGGATCATACCTATTGATTTTTCTTACGCCGTTACCAAAGACTCCTACGGGGATTTGTCCGGTTTGTCTGGCTATTTGTGATACATGGATGATAGGATCTCCTGCTGCCTGGCGATGTATCTGTTCCAGCTTGATATCTGGTTGCTGCATCAAATTAAATTCTCCCTCTATTGGCGGTAGCTGTCCATGATCTCCCACAGCTAGTACTGGTATTGAATAACTCAGCATATCCTGCCAGATTCTTTGATTAACCATAGATGCTTCATCAACAATAATTAAATCAATATCTATAGTATCTTTTCCTTCCCATCCAATGATTTCCTCTGTTTTAGGGTCTATGATCGGGGAGTAGAATAGAGAATGGATGGTGCCTATATAATCTTGCTTATATTTTGATTTGGAGTGCGAAATCTTGCCTTCCAGAACTCTTGCTCCCTTTCCAGTGTAGCTTACAAAAGCAACTTTAAGTTTATTATTTTTCTTATGGAGTTGTTGCCTTAGTATGGAAATAAGGGTTGTTTTTCCTGTGCCTGCATAACCTCCTAACGTGATATAAGATTTCTTGTCCTTTTGTCTATACCATGACAGCAGAACGTCTAATGCGTATTTTTGGTCGGGAGATAGTTGCATGACATAATATTGTAACAGAAGAGGTAGCCAATATAAATAATATATTGGATATATATGATATAATATTACGTTTATACTAAATAATATGAGAGAGGTCAACTCGCCTGTATGGGAGCAATGCAAAAATAACTTCAATAGGAGAGGCATTATAGATATCGTGAGAAGACCAGATGCATGGGCGCCTATTTTAGATAGGGTGCTAGAGACATTTCTCGAAAGTCAGGAAGGATTTATTAGAATTTATGAAAAAGCGCTTAAAATGCCCTGTGAAGCTAGTTTAAATGTGATTGATGTCGGTGATATTTCATTAGGTGGAGTAATTACTTATGATTTTGGGACGCAAGCTGTCCCTTTATTTAGAAGAGACTACCTTTCCAATTCAGAACAAGACAGGGTAGTTGAACAGATACCTGTTGTAAATATAGATGCTTCACGAAGGAATAAGTATATAGGTATCAGTGGACCAACAAGTTTAACATCAGGCTTCTTGAACAATGGCATTTTGTCAGTTGGACCACAAGGAGAGATTGTTTCGACAGGTATTCCTCCTTTCAAGGGTGGAATAATTATAAAACAAGATTTATCTCTAGAGCTAGCAACAGCCGAACAATTAACAGAAATTCATTTTGATAGGGAGACTAATATAGCAGCATTAGGCGCTTCTTTGACTCTAGATACAAATTTTCTGCATGAACTGCAGCCAGGGGAAGCAGATCTTCTTCTATTAGCAAGAAGTATATGTATAGAAAATAAATATTTAGACTCATATAATGACCAGTTTGGTTTTCTTTCCCAATCTAAAAAGGGTGATATGCTATATCATGTTGTTTCTTATTCGCCTAGAAGGGGAGACGAAGTTCACGCCGCAAATCCAACGTCTCACTTTCCCGATCCAATAGGAGAAAGTGTCGTTTGGGGAACATATTTATTGCTAAGGCATTTAGAGACTTACAAAGAGCCTAGAACAGCAGTGCTGCTGGAGGAATTTATACGTGGAGTCCCTTTTGTAGTTTCGAGGCATAGACGCCAAACTGCGCCAGTAGAATTCCTTTTCCCGGTCCAAGCAAAATAACCTGTAAAGATATCTTTTTATAGTAATAAATGAATACTTCGTATGCTCAATTAGACTGATTATTTAATAGACTATAGAGAGTGTTACTTAAAGCATGGTCCACTCCTCTTAGTTCATGTTCAGTTAATTCACTATAGTACTTCCATCTTCCATGCAAATTTATTTGAGAAATTGAAGCAAAGAAATAACCGGCCATCAATTTTTCACTTACTGTGTTTATCAATCTACAATTCAATTTTGCACCTTTACTTTTCAGTTTCTTGCCATCGTATAAAGCAAAGCCGTAGCTGAAGGTCGTTGAGATCTGTCCTCCATACTTGTTAGCCAAAGTTACGTAGTAGTTTAAGGCCAAGCTATCACTGAATTTCCCATATTTTTTTATAACAGGGTCTTTTATGCTCATGCTTGGCTTGTCTGCTTCTTCAATATTATCGAATTGAATTGTGTCATCTTGGGTTAGTACCGGATATTTAAGCCTTAACTTCTTCCAATAATGTATGGCTTTCTCTTCTGCTATTCTCATAGGTGAATTTTGATTTTCAATTGGTGCTGGAATTTCATAACTTAAATCTGAAAGTGTCAGGATTGTCAGTCTCGATTTCTGAAGTATATTTTTGACTCTTCGTATTTTAGCGGGATTTGTTGTAGCAAACAGAATTTTTTCGTACTTCATCTAATAGTGAGTTATAGCGTCTCGACTTCCTCGCCTTTCGACCCTTCGTTTACACTCAGGGCTCAAGGCTCGGAGCTCGAACTGACATAAGAAAATAAATTGTTAAGCTAAACTTATAAACTGTCAGTTCGAGCCCTTCGACTAAGCCAGGATAAACTAGCTTGCCTTGAGCGAAGCCGAGAGGAGAACTGACATACTTAAATACTAATTCGTAACTTAGATTCAATTAACTTCTAACTTCTTTTTGTATGAACTATTTACAAATTCTTCCCTACAATATATCCGGAGCTCCATGCCCACTGGAGATTGTATCCTCCACATTCTCCATCAATATCTAGTATTTCTCCACAGAAGTACAAGCCTTGTTGCTTTTTGGATGCTAGAGTTTCAGGATGCACCTCTTTTACGGAAACTCCGCCAGCAGTAAAGTGCGCGTCATCGAAGCCACGTATCCCCTTTATGTCAAATCTGTAAGATTGGAGTAATCGACTGATCCTGTTTCTTGTCTTTTTTGTTACTTCTGATACTTTTTGAGAGGAATCTATTCCTTCTGTCTCTAGGATTGCTGGAAATACTTTGTAGGGTAGTAACCCAACAAGACTAAAACCTAGAGACTTGTTAGGAGATTGCTTCCATCTCTCGATTAAATATTGATCTAATTGATCCTTGTTTATTTGTGGAAGGAAATTGACCTCAACTGCTACTGGATTTTGTTTAATAAGTGTTTGTTCTGCAATATCTCTACTTATTTCTAGGATAGCAGGGGCAGACAATCCAAAATGTGCAAACATAATGGTTCCATGGTTTTCTGTGAACACTTTGTTGTTTGCATACGCCTTGATGTTGACTTCTACTTTTACTCCTTGTAGGCTATGGCACAGTGGTGATTTTACAAGTACTGGAACATGAGCTGGGAATAGAGGTGTGATTGTATGCCCAAATTGTTCGGCATACCTATATCCGTCACCTGAGGTGCCTAATTTTTCATGGCTTTTTCCTCCAGTTGAAATTACAAGTTTAGGTGCAAATACGTGTCTGCCGTCAGTTAATACAATTTCAAATAATTCTGCTTTTTCATCATATTTAATAACTTTTGGTACATTGGGTTTTGCTGTTTTGATTTCTAAGTTTTTCATTTCATACTCCAGTACGTCTACTACTGCTTGCGCCTGGTTAGATACTGGGAACAAACGCCCGTTATCTTCTTCTTTTAGTTCTATTCCAAGTTCTCGGAAAAACTGTTTGGTTTCGTAGACACCAAATTGGTTAAGGGCATTTAGCACAAACTTAGGTTCCGTTCCGAAATAGTGGATGGGTCGAGAGAGATCTTTGGTAACATTTTCATTAGATATGTTACATCTTCCATTTCCAGTTACCAGGATTTTTTTACCAAGTTTCTGGTTTTTCTCTACAATAAGAATATTTTTTCCTTTTCGCGTTGCTACTATTGCAGCCATCATGCCTGCAGCACCTCCACCAATAATTATGGCATCAAATTTATTTTTCATCAGTGTGTTTTAATTACTTTAACTAACATGCATTATATATGTTCATGGATTCTATGATAAGTTAATCTATTTTGCATATGGTAAATACAAGGCTGATGGTATTTCAGTTAGATGAAATCTACGGCATAAATATATTAAAATGTGACTAATAATTCTTAAGCTTAAACGAATGATTTTGTTACTGGTGCTTTTGGTTTTTAGCGTAATTCTCGGGATTTTATATCAACACTTCAGAGCAGATATGAGTAGATTTACAAAAGAAGCTGCTGGGGAGATAGAAAAATATAATTACTCGGTTCTTCTAAGATTTTTTCTTTTGTACAGCATTATTTGTATTTCGCCAATGCTTGCTATATTAGCATTTATCTCAGTTTATAGTTTACCTTGGGTAGAATCTTTCGTCCAGTTTCTTTTAATAGTTCTAGGGATAATTATAATCAGCTTTGCCAGCGCTACTTACTATACCTCGATAACTATTGAGCAATTTGTGATGAAACCCATAAAGGAGTCTGATTACTATAAGCCATTGAGAATCGCTATCAAGTTTTTCCACGGGCCTATCAGTCATATTGGTCAGTATTTAGGATTTAATCTTTTGCTAATGTCATTGAGCATGTATTCTTACTTCGATGTTAAAGATTTTAGTCTGCATGAACTAGTTTTGGCTGGAAGCTTGGGGATTTCGCTAGGAGGGCTTATCGGATATGCACAGCATCTAAATAGAACGTGGAAATATCAGCTATGGGCTTTTGCTTTTGTTGCGAGTCTTTTTATTACTCTGATTGCGTTTCAACTCATTGATTTAAGAAACGAATTTACCGTAATTTATTTATTTTACCTGATTGTAGCTTTAAGCTTCCTATTTATAAAAAATATCCGTGCATTTAGGTATAAAGAAAGAAATATATATTCGCAAGAATACTGGTGGATTTAAATTACATATAAAAATTAAAAATATGGATCAGACAGAACTTGAAACATTTTTACAAGCAAGTATTTTACCTGTTTTAGAAAAAGGAAGGAAAAATTGGGATAAGGAGCATACATTAGCTGTAGTGCACTACCTAAAGGAAATTTTGAAGCACATAGATTATAATCTTGATGAGACAGTATTATTGATAGCAGCTTATGCACATGATTGGGGGTATTCAGGGCTTTTTCTGCATCCTAACGTCCAGCTTGATGAAGTGGCCAAACAGAAAAAATTGCATGCTATACGTGGCGCGGAGATGCTTGCCAAGTTACTCCAAAGTCCTTTTTTTAACGTTCTGTCGCCTGCTCAAAAGGAGCGAGCTGTGCATTTGGTTAAAGTTCATGATGAGCTAGAGAGCCTTGTCTCTAAGGATGAAATCATTTTAATGGAAGCTGATACTCTAGGAGGACTAGATATCAAAAGGGTAAAACCGACATTTAATAAGCAATCCAACGTTAAGTATATAGCAGGTGTGAAAAAGAAGCGTTTGCCTTTATTTGCACATAAGTTTAGTATTCAAAAGGCGCACATGCTGTTAGCAGAAAGAGAGAATTATTATAAAAATTATAAACTGACCGATGGTTGATATAATTCAAGTTGGGGATCTAAAACAACAGGAGAAGAAATTAGCCAAGCAAAAAGCATCTCAAACTGAAAAAGAAATAGCCTTCAAACCTCTGTACATTCGTCACTGTCGATTCTATTTGGTTACCCAATTGTTGTCTATTCAACTTACATTTTTTATCCTAGGCGTATTATTAGCTTTCACAGTATATATGCTTACTATGGTGCAATTACCAGTATTGCTCCCAGTTGGTTTATTGTATATATCTGGCTTTCTGATAGATGGGATAGTTGCTTTCCATGTTTATACTCAGTGGAAGAGAAGTTATTACGAAGTAAGTTTAAAAAGTATTGCTTATTACAAACAGTCAATATTTTTTTCGCGAATAAATACTTACAAAGTGGAGCAGGTTATCAGAGTGCGCTTTATACAAGGTGCGTTAGGGAAGATCTTTAATTGTGGAGATATAGAAGTATATGATTCTGCGTCTACAAACCCAGTCCGGCTTCTGAATGTTCCGGAACCCAATAAAATTAGGGATGCTATAGAAGAAGCCATGATTCAGGAGAAAAGAGTAGACACAGATGTTGTTCTCCTAAACGATGAGAATAAAGAAATCTAATTATAGCTCAGGGTTAGCTTTTTAATCTGCCGGTTTGCAAATCCCATAGGTTTTTGTAAACGCCGTTTGGTGTTTTGATTAAGCCCTTATGAGTTCCTTCTTCTACTATACTGCCATTTTCTAGTACTATAATCCTGTCGGACTTCATGATCGTAGACAACCTGTGGGCAATAACAATTGTTGTTTTGTCTGCGGCAATTCTCCAGAAAGCCTCTTGAATCAATTTTTCTGACTCTGAATCCAGCTGACTTGTTGCCTCGTCAAAAACAATAATTGGCGGATTTACTAATACCATCCTGGCTATTGCCAGCCTTTGCTTTTGCCCGCCAGAGAGCTTGATGCCCCTTTCACCCACCATTGTATTGTATTTGTCTGGAAGCGACTCTATGAATTTATCTAAATTTGCCATCCTTGCCGCTTCTTTAACTTCCTTTAGCGTTGCCTTTGGATTGCCGTAGGCAATATTAAAGGCTATTGTGTTGTTAAACATTAAGGCCTCTTGTGGTACCATCCCTATGTTAGACCTCAAACTTTCTTTCGTAACTTCTTTGATATCATAGCCATCTATAAGGATTGATCCTTTAGTAGGATCATAAAATCTTAACAGTAATTTTATCAGAGTAGTTTTTCCTGCTCCTGACTTGCCAACAAGCGCAATTGATTCATTAGGCTTTATATGCAGATCAATTGAGCTCAAGACGGCTGTCCTATCTGAGTATTTGAAGTCGACATTTTTAAAATATATATCTCCTTTTATTGGAGGTAACTTTATAGCATCCTTTTTTTCCTGAATTGCTACTTTAATACTGAGAATACTAAGATATTTCGACAAGTCACTTTGGTGCTTGGCAAGCTCCCTTAGCCTATATATTAAATCCTTTAGTCTGGGGAAAAACATAAAAGAGAAAGTAAGTGTCACAGCAAAATCTCCAGTTGTAAATTCTCCACTTTCAACTTTATTCACGCTTATAACAATTATCAATATAAGGCTAATGAGAGCAAGGAACCCGGTCCATACTTCAATCAACCTGAAAGTATTTGCATAATTCCACATTGCCCTGATCCATCCTTTATACTGGTGTAGTAAACGTTTTTGCTCCTGTTTTTCTTGAGCAAAAATATTGACGGTTTCATAATTGATCAAGTTGTCTCCTATTATCCCTGATATTCTGTCTTCTTCGTCATTTAAAGTATCTCGGTTTTTCACGTTAATTTTAATCAAAAAGTAAGTGAACAATAAGTTTATGATGAAGCTAATCGTGATGACTGCACTCAGCGATCTATCTAAGGCAAAAAAGACTATTGATACAAATATTAAGTCTATGAAGATTTTTAGTAACCCACGGAATATTTCTATGTTATAACTCCAAAAAGCACTATCTCCTCTTTTAATCATTGAAATCAATGAGCCACTCCTTTTATTAGCATGAAAGTCAAAATCCAGCTCATGTAGTTTATTAAAGACCTCAATCTTAAGATCTCTCGCTGCTTGGATTAGATAGCTGTCATGAATAATATAAGAGAAGGGTACGAGGAATAGATTAATACTTTCCAGAACAATAAATGCGACAATCGTTCTAAGCAACAAAGCTTTGTTGAAATTTTCTATTCCTTCAAAGAAATATCTTACTAGCAGAGCTGAACAATTATTGACTACTTGACTTAGTATAATGAGCCCGATCCCAATAAAAAAGCTATATTTATACTTTTTTATAAAAATGTAAAAGTCACTGAAAGAATTTTTCATAAGAACTTAGGAAATGCAATTCTATATTCTATCAGTTATATAAAGCGTTTCAAAGTGGTTGCAATTTAATATGCTGCAAAATAATGTTATAATATTAGGTTAATAAATAATAAAATGTCATATAATAAGAAAGAAAAAGTAAGAATAATACCGCTTGGTGGAGTTGAGCAAATCGGAGCAAATTGTACCCTTATCGAGTATGAGAATCAAATTGTCATAATTGATGTTGGATTGGGTTTTCCTTCTTCCCAGATACTAGGTATTGATTATTTTATTCCTAATCTTGATTATTTAAAGAAAAATAAGCACAAAATTGAAGGTGTTGTGATCACACATGGTCATTTGGATCACATTGGCGGGCTCTCTCATTTTATTGAGGCGCTAGATTTCCCCGAAGTTTATGCCTCCAGATTCGCACTTGAGCTAATCAAGGTTAAATTAAAAGAAAAAAAATTGTTGGATAAGGCAAGACTGCGGGAGGTCTCTCCCGATTCCAAATTGCAGTCCAAAGCTATTACGATAGAGTTCTTTAGAGTAAACCACTCGATCCCGGAGTCTATGGGAGTTTTAGTTAGAACTCCAGCCGGTAATATAGTGCATACAGGAGATTTCAAATTTGATAATTCTCCTGTCAACGAGCCAGTAGCTGATTATGGTAAATTAGCCAAGATTGGTAATGAAGGGGTACTTGCTTTACTGTCTGATTCAACAAACTCTTTTAAGGCTGGCCACTCAACATCTGAGACTGAGGTTGCTGAAATACTGGAGAACGTTTGCGAAGATGCAAAAGGCAGAATTATTGTTGCAACTTTTTCCTCTCTTGTTACTAGATTATACCAATTAATCCAGATAGCCCAAAAATTGAATAGGAAAATCTATATTTCAGGTAGAAGTATGGAGACAGCGATCAAGATTGCTAAACAGATTGGTTATATAAATGCATCTTCAGATTTGTTCATTAACCCCAAATCTGTTAAAAGATACAAAGAAGACAGAGTGATGGTGCTGGCTACTGGGGCACAGGGAGAAAGTATGGCTGCTCTCGCAAGAATGGGCAGAGGAGAACACAAGGATATCAAAATTCAAAAAGGAGACACAATAATTCTATCGGCTTCTGTAATCCCTGGGAATGATCTTGAGGTGCAAACTATGATTGATGCTCTGAGTAAAAAAGGCGCCATAGTTTTTCATAAGGATATAATGGATTTGCATAGTTCCGGACATGGATTTAAAGAAGATCAGAAATTAATGATTAATTTAGTTAGACCGAAATACTTCATTCCTATTCATGGATACCAGTCTTTTCTCTTTGAGCATGGTAGAACAGCACAGGAGCTAGGCATAAAAAAACAGCATGTTATTTTATCTGAGAATGGAGATATTATTGAAATAGACCGTTCTAGCTGGGACAAGGTTGGTAGAATTAAAGCAACTCCACTGCTAGTATCAGGATTAGGCGTCGGCGATATAGGAGCCAGCGTTTTGTCAGATCGAGAACAGCTAGCAAATTATGGCATTGTTTTCGTTGTGATGGTAGTGGACAAGAAAACTAAAAAACTATTAAACAGGCCGGATATTATTTCTCGTGGGTTCGTGTATGTGAAGCATAATTTTGATTTGATTGACTCCATATCAGATAAAGTACAAGCAATTTACAACCAGGAGATTACAAAAGCCAGTGACCTCAAGAGTGTTAAACAAAAAATTCAGGCAGAAATTAGAAGGTTATTATATAAAGAAACAGAGAGAGAGCCCATGATATTAGTTAGTTTTCAGGAAATTGGTGTATAAATATACATTAAGATGGATTTTTGTATATTTATAGAATATAATTCTATTAACCTTCAAGCTATTACAATAAAACAATATGGGTGATGAGCAAATTGGTCTCCAGATAAAAAAAGCGCGTATGGAAAAAGGACTTTCTCAAGAGGATCTGGGAGAGAAGCTAAGTGTTACATGGGAGATGATAAGTCGTTATGAGAATGGGAGAAGCAGCGCAAGAAAATATCTAGTGCAACTGTCAGAAATTTTAGAAAAACCAATTAGTTATTTTTTTGGAGTTCAGGAGTCACTTAGTACAAATATTGTAGAACAAATTGTAAAATCTCTGAAAGAGAACGATATAGGCTTACAGCAAGGATATATTAATAAAGTTCCTCTAGTGGATGATATGTCCATTTTGGGTTTCGCAAAAAGTCTGAAATTCACCCGACAGGTCTATACAGCCCCTGATTGGATAATTGAAAAATATAAGGATATTTTTGCCTTGAGACTGGCAAGTACTGCTTACGAAGGAATTGAAGTTGGTGAAGGGGATATTGGCTTTTTTTCTCCAGGAATAGAGTCTCAAGCAGATGATATTGTTTTGGTAGAGGATATTTCTTTTTATAAACTTAGAAAGTTCTCACCAGAAGAAAAGAATTCTGTTGTTGCTGTTTTAATAATGCAAGAGAAGCGCTATAGATAATGTTGTGCTTTCTTGATAGAATCAGCCAAGTACATTACTTTTGTCTATCATATATTATGCCGAGAACCAAAATTTTATGTACCCTAGGACCTTCCAGTTGGGACAGACCGGTCCTTCAAGAGATGATTGAGAATGGAATGACTATAGCCCGAATCAATGGAGCATACGCAGATATAGAAGAGTTGCAACGGGTAGCCAAGCTGGTTAGATCTATCTCCAAAGAGGTTGCTTTGATGCTGGACATTAAAGGGGCACAGGTACGTTTAAACAAATTTGAAGAATCTATTACGGTACAACCAGGTGATGAGATTATAATAGGAAGTTCTGCAGAAGATACGATGTACCCAATTACCTATCCAGAACTCTATCGGGACTTGGAAAAAGGCCACATTTTATTGATAGATGATGGTAGAGTTAAACTTGAGGTAGTCAAGATCCAGGATGCAAAGATAAAGGCTAAGGTAATATATGGAAAAAAGATTCTTCCTGGCAAAACAATTAGTACTCCAGGCATACCATTATCCAATCCTCCTATAACTAAACGGGATATTGAGCAGATAAAATTTGCTGTGAAAGATAATTGGGATTATATTGCTGCCTCTTTTGTGAGAAATAAAGATGATATCCTTCAGGTTAAAAAGCATGCTAAGGATTCTCTTATTAAGGTTATGGCTAAAATAGAAGATGAGCAAGGTGTTAAGAATATTGAGGAAATAATCGACGTATCAAATGGAATAATTATAGCAAGAGGAGATCTGGGAGTAGAAATGCCATATGAAAAAATTCCTGCTCTTCAAAAACACATAACCACCAGATGTTTGCTCAAAGCAAAGCCGGCGATTGTTGCGACGCATATGCTTGAATCAATGCTTGAGAACCCAAATCCAACAAGGGCTGAAATTAATGACGTCGCAAATGCGGTCTTTGATGGTTGCGATGTTGTTTGGCTGAGCGCTGAAACCACTACGGGAAAGTATCCAGTTGAGGCCGTGAAAACTTTGGCAAGAATAAGTTTAGAATCTGAAAAATATGTAGTTCCTGAAATTCTTTACGGAGAGCCAGAAGATATTAATCCTATTACTGTAGCGCTAGCAAGGGGAGTTATTGATATATGTGAGGGCCTTCCAATTGATAAAATAATAGTAGCTACTGGAACCGGAAAAACAGCCAGAGTGATTTCTAGTTTTAAGCCAAAGCAACCTATTATTGCTCTTACCTCAAATGACATATATCAGAGACAGCTCCAAGCTACCTGGGGAGTTATACCTAGAGTACTGTTTACTGAGGATGTTAGTAGGGATAAAGGTATAAAGAAAATAGCTAAAAAAATTATTTCAGAAGGTTTGGTCAAAAAAGATGATTTAATACTGGTCATAAGAGGAACTACGCCAATAACAAAAAGGACCAACTCTCTCGAAGTGGGTTTAGCTAAGGAATTCCTTAAGTAAATCTGAATTATAAAGATAAAATTAAAGCCCTCTTTCAGGAGGGCTTTCTGTTGCAGTTTGAGAATATAGGTTTATCCTAGAAGAACAAATAATAGTACTCCTATTAGGACTAATAGAGCTATGGTCAAACCTAGTAGCAAGAAAAGTCCTTTATTTGATGAAGAAGGTTCTTCTTCTGAGTGCTCTTCTAGTTCTGGTGTCTCCTCTAGTTCTGTTTGGGATAGGATACCTTCAGGAGGAGTTTTGTGCGGCTGAGTTTCTACTTCAGCATCAGGTTCAATTTGAGTTTCATCTGTGTCTAAGTCTTGGGCTATATTTACTTCATCTGGATTGGTTTCTACTATTTTTTCACTTTGATCTGTTGTTTGGTCTGGGCTTAAGTCGATATTATCACTGGGCTCAGGATGAGTAGCCGTAGGCAATGGCTGTGGAGGATCCTGTATAGGATCGGATGGACTGCCTTGATTCTGTGGAGTTGCCATATACTTAATTTAATAATTTTATTGATTACAATATATATATTTTTTTACAACATTACAAGGTTGATAATTTAGTTGAGGATTTCACAAGCATCCCTGTTATGTTAAAATTGCATGTTTGAATGGTAGTATTGATTTTTCGAGTTTGAAAATCTAAAATGGCGACGTAGCCAAGTAGTAAGGCAGCGGTCTGCAAAACCGCTATGCGCGGGTGCAATTCCCGCCGTCGCCTTGTCGTTATGCCGGGATGGTGGAATGGTAGACACGCTGGACTTAAAATCCAGTGCCTTTAACCAGGCGTGCGGGTTCGAGTCCCGCTCCCGGCACTTGATCTTCGTGTTTTATCTTTCAGCAAGTGGGATAAAGCGATACCAACAGATACTGCGACATTTAGACTAGAGCCTTTCCCGAGCATTGGGATAAAAACTGCTGAATCGCATTTATCGAGCACTTTAGGAGAGATGCCGTGAGCCTCGCTTCCTACGATTACAGCTAGCTTCTCTGGGACATCGTAACTATATATATTTTCCGACTTATCTGTAATCTCCAATGCTACCATGGTGTATCCTCTTTTCTTTAAAGAAGAAATAATTTCCAATGGATTTTGGTAATACTTCCAAATAATTCTATTTTCTTTTGACCTTGATACTTTTTTTAGTTCTTTACCAAAAGGTGGAGTTGTTGTTGCCCCTGTAAGATAAATAGCGTTAACTGCCATAGCATCAGCTACTCTAAATATCTGAGCCACATTTTTCGCATATTGTAGGCTATCAAGGATAAGAACAATATTTTTCTTACTATGTACTGTATGCTGTCGCAGAAATCTTTTTAATTCTATTTTCCGTAATTGTTTCATAAATGGATTTTTAATTTTAATGCTTGTATTATAGTATAAGTAACTGATATTCTTAAAAGTCTATATTAATTAGCATTATTAAAACTGTCTATGGCCGAGTTCTATAAATATCCTAAACCAATTGTATTAGTAGTGCTTGACGGGGTAGGAGTGGCACCCCCGGGCCCCGGGAATGCGGTTACACTTGCAAATACTCCAATTCTTGATAGTCTGTGGCCGAAGTATCCTCATGCCTATCTTCAAGCAGCTGGCAGAGCAGTAGGATTACCTGATGGCGCAGATGGAAATAGCGAGGTTGGTCATATGACATTAGGTACAGGCAAAGTTCTTTTTCAGGATTTACCCAGAATTGAAAATAAGATAAAAAGTGGAGAGTTTATACGCAATGAGGAATTAAACAATGCAGTTAAACATGTGAAGAAAAATAAATCAAGTCTTCATGTAATGGGACTGCTAGGAGATGGGTTGGTGCATTCAAGCAAGAAGCATTTGTATGAGCTAATTAAGTTGATTGAGCAGTCCGATGTTGATCCAAATAAAGTTTATTTCCATATGTTCCTAGATGGACGCGACTCCTCTCCGAAAGCTGGGGTCAAATTGGTGCAAGAACTTCAAGAAGAGTTGGAGCGTAAGAAAATAGGACAAGTTGCCAGTATCATAGGACGGTACTATGCAATGGATAGAGATTTAAGATGGGAGAGGGTAAAGAAAGCGTATGATTTGATTACAAGAGGAATTGGAGAAGAATCTAAAAATATATTAAAAACACTACAGGATGCTTATAAAAAAGACCTGACAGATGAATATATGACAGAGTTTGTAATTCCTGACTATGAAGGCAAGAAAGCACGTGTAGGTACAGGAGATGGCCTGATTTTCTTTAATTTCAGACCTGACCGCGCGCTACAGATTACTAAAGCATTTGAAGATGAAAAATTCACAGGTTTTAACAGAGAGTTGATAAAAGACTTATATTTTGTAGGCTTTACTGATTACAAGCAGGGATTTCCTAAGAAAATTGCATTCCCTCAGGAGAAAGTTACAGATTCTCTGGGAAAAGTTTTAAGCGAAAATCAATTAACTCAATTAAGGATAGCAGAATCAGAAAAGTTTCCACATGTTACCTATTTTTTTGACGGTGGAAAAAAAATTGTTTACGAAGGTGAAGAGCAAATTGAGGTTCCTTCTCCCAAAGATGTCGCAACCTATGATCAAGCTCCGAGGATGAGTACTGATAAGCTAATTGAAGTCTTTACTTCAAAAATGGAGAAAGAAAAGTTTGACTTCGCACTAATTAATGTTGCAGCTCCTGATATGGTAGCGCATACTGGGGTCTTAGATGCTGCCGTTAAGGCTATGGAGGCGGCAGATGAGGCAGTTGGAAAGATTTTGGAATATGTACTAGGACAGGATGGAGTTGTTCTTATCACGGCTGATCATGGTAATTGTGAAGAATTAGTAAATATTAGGACCGGTGAGGTGGATACCAAACACTCAACTAATCACGTTCCTTTCGTTGCAGTGAAAAGAGACTTTACTCCTCAGGAACTACAATTAGGAATTCTGGCTGATATTGCTCCGACTATTTTGTATTTGTTTGGTATAGAAAAGCCTGATGAAATGACCGGAAGAAATCTGCTAGTCTAGCTTTCTTGACCAAATCAATAGACTAGTATAGTCTGTAATTAGCAATATTAAATAACTAGAATGAAACTGTTCTTTAGTTTTTTAACAGATTCAGTGTATGTTGTATTTTTCTTCTTGATAATTTTGGCTGCTTTCATGGCGACTTACGCATTGTCTCCAATTAAGTTCGAAGATTCAATCCTGGGGAAAACAAACCAGCCGATGGGAGTACTAGGTGACGTAGATGTTCATCGAATTGAATACGTAGAGCTTTACGAAGAGCATAATTATTTCTCAATTGATAGTAACATAGTAGGGAACAATTATTATGCTGATTTTAAGATCGGTCCTTACACAGCTGGAGAATTGGAAAAGCCTATCGTGAATATTAAAAATACATCAGCAGCGGGAGCAAACGTAAAAGTTAGTCTAAAGGCTGCGATATCGGCGGTAGAAGGTCTACAGATGGGATTACGAGTCGGAGATGAGAAGGTTTCTATGCAGAAAGGAGTATTTGAAAGAGAAATATTTCTTACGGGAAATACAGAGAAGGAAGTATCTTTTTATACTAATACTTCCAGTGATATAAATTATCCCCTCAGTTTATATCTAGAAATAACACAATTGTAAGCATTCACCACTTCTTGCAAAGAGTCGTTTTTTATCATAGTATCATATAGGGATCAACTTTCATTTCCTACCTCCACCAGATTAATTATTAATAAATCAAAATGTCACACATAGGGGCAGAAGAGGGTAGTGCTGGCCAAAGTAGACACTTAATTCCTGGGAGTGAAGTACTCCAAGAGAGCGGTATCAATGAATTTTATGCTGTCCCTGGGCTGGAGGATGTAGATCCATTACTCAATACTTATGCTAAGGCAGTTGCTGAAAGAATTTTTACATTATCTTTAGAGAATGGCAGGGTCCCCCAACTAATAATCCCACTAAATGGAGGTATTTTACCCGCTGTGCATGTTGTCACAGAACTAGCAGCGAGAAGTCAGGAGGATAAAAGTTGGATGGCAATCTACGATGCATATACAAGGGCAGGCTTAGACGGTGGCTTATTTAATGTTATTTTTGCTGCAAAGCGTCCTGATGACGCCTATAGTAGAAACCAGCCATATATACTGGGTAGAGAAGTTATTGGAGAAAGAAATTTTATTATATTAGACGATATTGCTGATGAGTTAAAGGCTTATGCTGGACTCATTGCAGGGATTAATAACTTGCCATCTCATCTGCCTGAGGATGTATTTAGTCCAGTAAATCAGGGTTACGCAAATATTGAAATGTTTGCTATTACAAGAAAGGCTTCTACCGCACAAGCACCTGGTTACTCTGAAAGGGTGGTAACTATGCATACAATACCAAATGTTGAAGGAGGAGGACCTCCTTGGATCAGGGCTGGTGTTGGAATGAACTCAGGTGACGCGCGAGAACCGGATCTTACAGCAAGACAGAGATTGTCTAGAGTGTGTTATTATAGGGAAGGTGAAGATCAGGTGCGGGCTCAGCAGTATGTGGATCAAGAATTTGAATTCGCAATGCTATGTAATCCAGATAATCTTTGTAGAATCGCCTCGGACCCAAGGGCTACCGTGGTTGGACCAGAGGGAAAAAACATGGGTTTAATTCAATTGCTAACTGAGGTTGAAGTACTAAGATGTTCAGGTAGCTCAGGGGTAAACCGACAGCTTGGGCTGGCTCAACAGTATTTCGGAGGTGTCTTACATAATTCACGGTAAAAATATAGTAGTAGAGTTCAGAAGAGCGGGGTTTCCAGCATCACGCAGGTAGAACCTTTTGATTAATAATATATTTACTGGAGTGAGATAGAAAATGTTTTGTGTTAGAATAGGTTAATTTAATTGTTATTGTAAATTTATGTCAATTTTTGGTGATCTAAATGAAGCGCAGGTAATAGGTAATATGACCCAAGATATAGAAGTGCGTTATACTACGAATGGCAGTGCAGTTGCAAATTTTTCTGTTGCGACAAATAGAAGTTTTCGGAGGCAGGGGAGTGATGAGTGGCAAGAAGAAGTAGCTTTCCATAATATTGTTGTCTGGGGGAGCGATGCAGAATCATTGAGCCAAAGAGCCAAAAAAGGAACACGAATATACATTAAAGGACGGTTGCAGACACGATCCTGGGAAGATCAAGATGGCAAAAAAAACTACAGGACAGAAATTATCGCAGAAAAGATTATCTTACTTGATAGATATGAAAGGGGCGCTCAGGAGTCTGCTAGTCCAACTTCCAAACAGGTCTCTTCTGAACAAAAGGCAAGTGAGTCCACTTCTTCAGACGAGATTGACCCAGATGACTTACCATTTTAAAAGTTAATATGGGCAAGACATTTAAAGAAATGGTAAAAATTATTGATGATTTTTGTGAGCAAAGAAAGTGGGATAATGGCGAGCCTAACCATCTTATTTCTTCGATTTATATTGAACTGGGGGAGTTAGCAGAGAACTATCAATGGCAACATAAGTTTAACAAAGAGCTGACAGAAGAAGAAAAGAGGGTAATTGGGTATGAGTTTGTAGACGTAATTTTTTATCTTTTCCGGCTGGCGTCTAAAACGGGTGTAGATATTGAAAAATACTTCGACGAAAAAGTGCCAAAACTACAGAAAAAATTCCCGGTAAAGAAAGTGTTAGGTCTGAATAATCAAAGTTTAAGAGAAATCCATGACAAGTATAGAAAAGAAGGTAAGAATAAATTATACAGTTAGTTCCTAAGCTGGATGTTCAAGACTATTTCGCATAAGAAAATTTATCAGAATAGATGGCTTACTTTCTATGCAGACAGCATATCTTTTCCTAATGGTGCAAAAGGAGTTTATGGCTACGTTGAGAGAAATAGTGGAGTGTCTATTGCAGTCTTGGACAAAAACTATAGCATCCTTCTTATAGAACAATACAGGTATCCTACTAAAAAGTGTCATATAGAAATTCCTGCTGGTTCTATAATTAAAGGAGAAACTCCAGAACAAGCATGTTTACGTGAGTTAGCTGAAGAAGCGGGGATTTACGAAATAGAGGAATTGGAATTCTTACAAACATACTATCCTTTGAGCGCACACAGTACTGAAACCCAGAGTCTATTTATGGCTAGGGTTCAGAGGTTTTCAGAATTTAAGGGAACTGAATTTGATGAAGATATCCAAAGCTACCTAGTCACACCTATTGATAAAGCTTTGAAAATGATAGATATAGGAAAGATAGATGATGCAATAACCTCTAATGCAATTCAGCTAGTACATAGAAAGTTGAATAAAAAATAAATTTATCATAAAATAAATTGGCTTAGAAAAGGAATAGTAGACATATACAGAGAGCTGTTATGTTCTGAGAGACAGGAAATGTCGAACCTACCTTGGAGCTATCCTGGGAAACTAGGACGCATATCAGCGTTAAGATATAATGAGTCTGTTTTAACAGTAAATTAAGGTGGTACCACGAGAAAGCTCGGCCTTATACACTTCATTTTTTGATATGATGTATAAGGCCGAGCTTTTTTCATATAATTTAACTTTTAAATGAGGATCTATGAAATACTCACAGCTATTTACCAGAACAGATAAGACTGCTAAAGAGTATGACACTGTTAATGCAACCTTGCTGGTTAAAGCGGGTTTTGTTAACCAACTTATGGCTGGAGCTTACACGATTTTACCCTTAGGCCTACGGGTATTAAGAAAAATTGAGAACGTAATCAGGACCGAAATGAATGAGGCTGGTGGACAGGAAATTCTGATGCCAGCCTTACATCCAGCAGAAAATTGGAAGACCACAGGTGCTTGGGAGAGTGTAGATGTATTATTTAAAATCAAGAGTAGAACTGGAAAGGAATACGCTTTGGGTCAAAGCGAAGAGGAGGTAGTTGCTCCCTTGGTGAAGCAGTATGTAAAGTCCTACAAAGACCTTCCAGTGGCTGTGTATCAAATACAAAATAAATTTAGAGACGAACTTCGGGCAAAATCGGGTATCTTGAGAGGGCGTGAGTTTGGTATGAAGGATATGTATTCATTTCATGAATCTCAACAAGATTTCCTGCGATTTTATGAAGAAATTAAAGAGGCATACAAAAGGATATTTAAGAAGCTTGGTTTAGTAGCTAAGGTAACTGAAGCTTCTGGGGGTGATTTTTCACAAAAAATTTCTTATGAATTTATGGTACTGACCGATGTAGGTGAAGACGACATTTTATATTGTCCTGAGTGTGACTTCTGTATAAATCAAGAAATAGCTAGCGATTTAAGGGACTGTAAGAAATGTGCAGCTGAGCTTATAAAAGCTAAAGCAGCAGAAGTGGGGAATGTTTTCGACTTAGGGCAAAAGTATCCTAAAGATTTCGATTTTACTTATACTGACAGGGATGGGGCAGAAAAATATCCATTTATGGGTTGCTATGGGATTGGCACTACACGTGTAATGGGAGTAATTGTGGAGAAGTTTCATGATGACAAAGGTATCATCTGGCCGGAGCAGGTAGCACCTTTTAATGTTCATCTTATATCTTTGGGAGAGGGTACTGAAATTACCAAGGTTACTCAAAAAATTAATCGGGCTTTTCTTGATGCTGGGATAGAGGTTTTGTGGGACGATCGACAAGATATTACTGCTGGAGAGAAATTTGTAGATGCAGACTTAGTAGGTATCCCACATCGTATTGTGGTGAGTGAAAGATCTTTGGAAAAGGGGGGAGTAGAGTATAAAAGCAGAAACGAGCAGACATCTCACATTTTCCCTAAAGAGGAATTGCTGGCTTTTCTTTTAAAGTAACTGTTATTTAGTGTAATTTTTATATATAATATTATCAAGAGATTGAGCTGTGCAGTGAAAGGTTCAAGTATTCTTGTGACGTATAAAAGCATTTTAATTAAAAAAGTAAAAATAGAGGTGGCACCGACCTTAATTTAAGTATTTAAGGGCCCTCCAGATCATTGATCTTGGGGGTCTTTTTGTTTTTTATTTTTTATTTATCTAATATAGCATGAAACGTACAATTTCTAATGAGTTAAAAAATAAAGTTGGAAAAAAGGTTTTAGTAAAAGGATGGCTGCATTCTCTAAGAATGTTAGGAGCTGTCAATTTTCTGATGTTAAGAGATCGAGGGGGATTTACTCAGGTGGTGATTGAATCTAGAGATGAGCTAAATAAAGTTAAGGATTTGCAGCCCGGCTCTGTTCTTGCTATAGAAGCAGAGGTACAGAAATCTCTAAAGACATCATTGGGGGTAGAATTAGTATCTCCCTCGATTGTCATCGAGGTCCCCGTTAAGTATCCTTTACCACTTGATATTTCCAAAAAAGAGTTAAGCGCCAATTTGGATACTATTTTGGACTATAGATCTTTGGTATTGAGAAATGAAAAACAAATGGCAATATTTAAAATCCAAGCATCTATAATTGAAGCCTTTGCTCACAGTATGAAGGCTCAGGGATTCACGAGGTTTGATTCGCCTGTTTTGATGGGATCTCCTTCTGAGAGCGGAGCTGATGTTTTTGAAGTAAAGTATTTTGGCGACAAGGCTTATTTAGCTCAAAGCCCTCAAATATATAAGCAGATTATGGTAGGAGTCTTTGAAAGAGTATACACAATAGCCAAGGTTTTTCGGGCAGAAAAGCACAATACGTCGAGACACTTGATGGAGATCACTCAGCTCGATGGAGAAATGGGGTTTATAGAAAATTACGATGAGGTATTAGAAGTGGTTGAAAAGGTCGTAAGAGATATATTTACATACCTGGAAATTAACAATCCCATAGAGATAGAAGTGCTTAGCATTCAATTGCCTCAGTTACCGGAAGGAGGGTTTCCTAGAATTAAAGTAAAAGAAGCTTTGACCTTGATAGAGCAAAGAACTGGCAAATCAGCCAACAGAGAAGAGTTGGATGTTGACCCCGAGGACGAAAGGGAGATTACAGAATGGGCTAAAGAAGAACACAATTCTGAGTTTGTTTGGCTGCTAAATTTTAAATCCAATAAGAATTTTTATACATTAGACAATCCAGAAGACAAAGGTGAATCTTTTAGTTATGACCTGCTATGTAGGGGGTTGGAATGGCTATCTGGGACTCATAGAATCCACAACTATAGTACACTACTGGAAAGACTAAAAAATCAAGGGTTGCAGGAGGAGCATTACAGCCATTACTTACAGGCTTTCAAATATGGTATGCCTTCTGAAGCGGGTTTTTCTTTTGGACTGGAGCGGGTAACACAACAGATTGTAGGGCTAGACAATATACGTGAAGCTACGCTTTTTCCTTCTGATCAGAAAAGAATTGCAGGGGCTAGAATTAAGAGAAAAGTAGTACATGGAGAGGAGGAAGTTATCCGAGCTATTAAAACAATGTTTGAGGAAAGCAATAAGGAGTATAGATTTTTTGAACATGAAGCAACTATAACTTCTCAGGATGCTGCTCGAATTCGTGGAACGAATCCAGATGAGGGGGTAAAAGCTTTGATTCTCAGATCCAAAAAAGATGGTAGAAACATAATGCTATGCTTACAGGGCAGTAAGAAAATAGATATGGGTAAATTGAAAAATTTATTGGGAGAATCCTTTACCTTTGAAGAGGCAGATAAGATAAAGCAAAGGTATGGTTTAGAGATAGGAGGAATCCCTCCTTTTGGCAATATTTTGGGTTTGGAGACCTACTTTGATTCTTCTATATTAAATACAGAGTATGTTTCTTTTAATTGTGGAAGCAGATATAAGTCAATACGTACAAAGACAAATAATTTAGCTAAACTTGTGTCACCTCAAATAGTTGATGTAGTGTAGTTGGAAATACTTTAATCTGATAGAGCCCTGTTTTTTTTGCGGGGCTCTGTTTTCGGGTATTATTCGGGTCTTTTGACTTGTCTGGAATATAGAAATATTTTATAGTGGTGACAAGTGGTGAATGGTGGTGAAAAGTAGGATACTACAGTTTGTACTCTTAACTACTTTTCTGTTTAATAAACAGGCCTCATACCGGGTTGGACAACCGGTTACTTCAAAACTTCTGCACCCGATTCACCACTTGTTTTAAAATGCTGCCCAGAAAGGCAGTCATATGTTAATAGGAGAATATAAAACTAAATTACAAGAAAAAAATAGGACAGCTATACCAAAAAGATTTAGGGATGAACTGGAGGGACAACTAATAATAACTAGAGGATATGAAGGTTGTTTGATAGTTTTAGATAAAAGCAGATGGGAGAAGTTAATAAGATTAATAGAGACTCGACCTTTAACAAATCAGGATGTTCGAAATACAAAAAGGTTTTTGGTAGGAGGGGCTGCGGAAATAGAATTTGATAAGCAAGGAAGATTTGTCTTACCGGATGTATTAGTAGAGTATGCGCACTTTGAAAATGAGTTAGTGTTCGTGGGAATAGAAAACTGGCTTGAGGTATGGGACCTGGAAACGTGGCAAACTAAGATTGAGCAGATCACTGAGTCTGCAGCAGATATAGCTGATAGATTAAGTAGCATAGCATTATGAACAAAGTAACAAGGCACGTACCAGTTTTGCTAAAAGAAGTTCTTAGCACCATTTCTCCCGAGGCAGGAGGAGTGTATGTTGATGCTACCCTTGGTGGAGGAGGTCACTTTTTTTCTTTACTAAATGCTATTCCCAAAAATACAAATCCAAGATCTGTATACATTGGTTTTGATCATGATGAGTCTGCAGTAAGGAGAATCATTAGGCAAATAGAAGTGGATTTCAAAGAGAGGTTTACTAATACTCGAGAGAATGTGTATGAGCTGACTACTCCAAGCAAGAGAGTTCTTCTAATAAACAAAAATTTTGAAACTTTAAGTGAAGAACTAGCTCTTAGTAAGATTTATAAAGTTGATGGGATTATCGCTGATTTAGGGACATCACAAGATCAGTTAGATGATTTGACAAGGGGATTCAGTTTTTTGGAGACGGGATCCTTGGATATGAGGATGGATAGTAAGTTGCAGATTAAGGCATCCGATTTATTAAAAATCTTGACACGACAGGAACTAATCAAGCTCTTTAATAATTTAGCTGACATAAAAGGGAAAGAAGGAGAATGGATTGTGGAGGAAATAATGAAAGCGAGAGAGCATGGAGACATTAAGACAACGGATGAATTGAAAAAAATAATTACCCGAGCTGTGCCTTTGAAAAGCGTTGGTTCGCGTACGAAAGGCATACGGAATAGACGTAACCTTGAGGCTAGAGTGTTTCAAGCTTTAAGAATTGCTGTTAATCATGAATTGGATTCATTACAGCAATTCCTGCCCCAAGCATTTGAAACACTCGAAGCCTTTGGTGTATTAGTGGTGATTTCTTTTCACTCTGGAGAGGACAGAATAGTGAAACACTATGTTAGATCTCTGGTAGAGCAGGAAGTAGCAGATTATGTCCATAAGTTAGTAAGACCAAGTATATCGGAGATCAAATATAATGCAAAAAGCTCTAGCGCAAGGCTTAGAGCTATCAGAAAAATTAAATAAAGCACTTTTAACTATTATTCTGGTTGATTATGCAATCAGCCGTAATTGCACAATGAATAGACAAACAAAAAACAGAGCACAATCTGATTATATCCAAAGACAAATTTTTATAATAGCGGCAGTTTTACTGGTTGTTTTTATAGTCGCACAATTCATAGTACTTGACTTAGCTGGTATTCATGGGCCTCAAATTACCAGGTTAAGACAGGAGCAAAACGAATTAAAAGTTTCTAATGAATTAAAGAGAGCGAAAATAAATGAATTGAACACCAGCAATGATATTAAAAGCTACGCTTCCCAAGATTTAGGGTTGGTGTCAACCCCGGTAACTACTTTGAAAGTAAAAGAAGATAATGTAACCGCATCTATTAATGGTAACTAATTTAGACTGGAAGTTTTAGTGGTACAGTAATTTCAGCTATAGATATGAAAAGTTCTCTTGGTAAAGGAAAACTTAAAATATTATCCATAATATTCATAGTCTTCTTTTTGTTAAACTTGGGATTTTTGGTTAGATGGCAGGTTTTTAATCATGAGAAATTTGTTGCTTTGGCCAGAGAACGTATTATGGATAATAAGATACCTTCGATTAGAGGAGAAATTCTTGCTGCTGATGGTTCTTCTCTAGCTTACTCAGAGCCAAGATATAATGTGGTCGTATATAAGACTGAATTAGAATACGCTGAAGAGCATAGCAAACAGACTAGAGAAGAGTTTATTTCCAAAGTTGCTGGTGCTCTTGAAATAGAGAAAGAAGTATTGGAAGATAGAATTAATGTCGAAGGTAATTGGTTAGTTATAGAAAACAAAGTCTCTTATGAAGTAAAAGAACGCTTATTGGAATTAAAAAGAGACAATGCTCCAGACAAGACATTGGACGGTATCAGATTAGAGTATACTTCTCAAAGAATTTATCCTGAAGGCGCTATGGCTTGCCACGTTATCGGCTTCCTGGGAAAGAATGATCTAGGGGAAGATTTAGGAAGGGCTGGGTTGGAGCATTACTGGGAGGGATTACTAAAGGAGCAGGTTGGTTTTGATAATACTGAAGTAGACAGTTTCGGCAATATTATTGCCTTAGATAATGTCAATAATGTTGAAGCTAGAAGGGGAGCAACAATTTACACGACCATTGATAAAAATCTACAGAGCATAGCTGATAGAGAAATACAAAAAGCAGTGGAAAAGTATAATGCAAAATCAGGAAGTGTAATAATTATGGATCCCAAAACAGGTAAAGTTATGGCACTATCTAATTACCCAAGCTTTAATCCCAATGAGTATCAAAAGGTACAAGATTCTATGTCGTTCAAGAATGTGGCAATTACGGATCCGGCAGAACTAGGTTCTGTAGGCAAGGCTTTTACTATGGCTGCAGCTTTAGACTTGGATAAGATTGAGCCAGATACAGTTGTGATTAAGGGACACAAGGGCTGCACAACTGTAGAGGAGGCAGAGAGGGAGTGGGAAATCTGTACTTATGATAAAAAATCCCAGCCGGCGATGACAACGACACAAGCATTGGTTAAGTCTGATAACCTAGCTCTCTATGAAATTTCCAAATTAATTGGACAACAAGATTTACAGGATTATTTACAAAGATTTGGTATTGGAACCCGGACAGATATTGATATCTCAGGGGAATCTAATGGTGTTTTAAAAGATGTGTCACAATGGACAAATGTTGATACAGCCACGTATTCATTTGGTCATGGTTATCAGATGACACAATTGCAGGCGATAACTGGGATAGCGGCAATTGCAAATGGAGGGGAGCTTGTCAGACCTTATATTGTATCAAAGGTTGAAGAATCTAATGGAGATACAAAAGATTATGGGCCGGTGGTTGTCAGACGAGTAATACGTCAAACTACAGCGGATAAGTTGACTAATATGTTGTATGAAGTTTATAAATCTAACATACCTGAGTATCAATATAAAGATTTATCAAAATACAAAATAGCTATGAAATCCGGAACTGCAACCATCCCTTATAAAGACAGAGCGGGTTATTCAAAAGAGATAAATGCTTCTTATATTGGATTTGACGCTTCGGATAAGTCTACTTTTATAATGTTAGTAAAACTGGAAGAACCAAAAGCAGTGGAGAGACTCTCTTTTTATAGTGCGAGGGTTGTATGGCTTGACATTTTCATCCAGGTAAAAGATTATTTAGGAGTACCTGAAATCGGCGGTTAAGCTCATGTCATCATGACTAAGAAAGAGTATTTATCATGGCTTGCGAACATCTTTTATTGGTATACCAGATATTTGAGTAATCGTTCCGCAGCAAAAGAAGCCAGATTATCCAGTCAAAATTTTCTCTCTAGGCATAGGAAGGTTTTCGAACGTATTGAGATAGGATGTTCCTTGTCGCCAGAAGAGTTAGTGGCGAAGGGTTTCGACACAAAAGATATTATAAAGATAATTGATTTTATATACGACTCCCTAGGGATTAGAGACGTAAGATTTGGGATACGGTGGAGCGAAGCAGTAAATGCCAAAGGTGAAGTGGACTTGAGCTTTTATAAGCCTTATTTAAAACATTTACTGTCGGGGAAATTCTCAATTTGTTTGAATGTAGGGCCAATTAAAACTTTTCGTTGGCCGGAGCAGCATGTGCCCCAACAAATACTAAGATCGCTTAAAGATTTACCTGACAAAGGCACATGCTTAGAGCAGAAAGATCCCCTAATAGAATATGCCTTAGATTATTTACGGAACTTGGTTGAGAGCTTGAAGCAAAATTTTTCTGCGCAAGAGCTCAATTATGTTACATGTATTCAGCCCGAAAATGAACCACTAAAGCAGTTCGGAGAATATGGATGGTTGTTAAACCCGGAATATTTGAAAAATCTCATTCTATATTTTCATAAAGTTTTTCCTAATCGTAGTTACATGTTAAGTAGTTCTGGATGCTTACAAGCTACAAAAATACAAACCATTTTTAGTGAAATAATTAGAAATGTTTCTACTCTATTCAGTCAGTTGGTTATGGGAATAAACTATTATTATGAGTTTCCCGGAAAGTCTACTTTACCAGTTTTTAAAGAGTTTGATGATATTCTCTTTTCCCAGAAGAAAAGAAACTTATGTAAAGAGAATATAGAGTTTTCTGAGAGTATTGGCTACAAAATCGAAGTTGCAGAAGCACAAATGGAAGGATGGGGTACAAATATTCAAACCCCTGGCAATTCAATAAGAGAATTTCGATATGTTATTTTAAGATGTGCAAGTCACTTATTGAATCTAAAACAAGTTATGTCTATTATTAGAGTATGGGGAATAGAAAATCTTGCAGTGGCTTGGATACGGGGTAATTTGAATAAAGACCAGAAAAAGATAATTTATTTAATAAAAGAGATTAATAATATATAGTATAAAGCAATTGGTGATGTTATATTGAAAGTAGCGTTAGTAGATTACCGTTCTCTAGTTACTAATTTTTATATACATTGTAATGTCTTCTTATAAAGTCGTAGGCGGTAGGCCTTTGAAAGGAACAATTACTCCTATGGGTAATAAAAATGCCGCATTGCCCATAATCGCTGCAACTATGCTCACAAGCGAGAAAGTAACACTGACGAATGTTCCTGATATCTCTGACGTGAGAATACAATTTAAGATTTTAAAGAAGTTAGGGGTAGATGTAGAATACAATCGTCAGGCAAACAAAGCAGTAATTCATGCCAAGAAGCTTAAGACTACTAAACTTGACAAGCAGGATGTATTAAAAACTAGAGGTTCCATTTTATTTTTAGGACCGTTAATTGCACGGGCAGGGAAAGCGACACTGTGGTCAACTGGTGGCTGTAGCTTAGGGAAAAGACCAGTTGATAGTTATTTCCAGGCAATATCAAAGCTGGGAGCTAAAGTCCGCTACGAAGGAGATTCTTTTGTCGTGGATGCGCCTAAATTAAAGGGAACGAAAGTATGGCAGGCTGAAAAAGCTGTAACAGGAACAGAGAATTTAATCATGGCTGCAGTTCTGGCAAAAGGGACTACTGAAATTATTAATGCAGCATCCGAACCACATGTTCAAGATTTATGTAACATGCTAAATTCAATGGGTGCTAAAATCACAGGGGTAGGAAGCGATAGATTACTTATTGAAGGGGTAGAAATACTATATGGCACAGAACATAGGATAAATAATGACTTCATGGAGGTTGGGACATTTATTACAGCTGCTGTAGTTACAGGTGGAAGTCTCCGTATAGAGAATGCCATGCCGGAATACATGGATATGATACTTAATGAGTTTGCAAAATTTGGAGTGAAAACGAAGTGGGATGGCGATACTCTTGTAGTTTCTGACAATCAAAGTCTTAAAACTAAGGCTTGCTTAGATGGGTCAATGAACAAAGTAGAGTGCCTGCCGTGGCCAGGCTTCCCTCCTGACTTACTGCAGTTTATGATTGTTTTGGCAACTCAAAGCAGTGGAAGAATTTTGATACATGACAAATTATATGAAGGCAGGCTGTTTTATACCTCAGAATTAAACAACATGGGGGCTGACATATTTCTTTCAGACCCACATAGGTTAATTGTTTTTGGTAAAACCCCCCTTAGAGGTAAAGTGCTTAAATCTCCCGATATCCGTGCAGGAATGTCTTTGCTGGTAGCCGCTTTATGTGCTAGAGGAGAAAGCATAATTGAGCGGGGAGAAATCATTGAGAGAGGATATAGTAATATTGAGGAACGATTTAAAAGTCTAGGGGCTAATATAGAGAGGCTAGACTAATTATCTGAGATGACATTCTTCTTGATATTTGCTATAAATAGAACAGATGAACATTCCTAGAAAAATTTTAAAACAAGTTTTGACAGTATTGTCTAGATGGGCTATTGCCAAGCATGACATGGAATTGATTGTAGTTACGGGCTTTTATGGAACAGAAATTGTAAGAGAAGGGATATACGAGCTTTTGAGTGAGACTTATACTGTCAGAAGGAACACTACTCAAATCGTGTGGGATATGTCAATTCCCCTAGCTGTATTAGGTTATCCAGATAAGAAGAGAAATTTATTTCAATGGATCGGTTTGATTATCCGGGCTACGGCGTATTTGGCAATTGGAGGTAAAAATCCCCATAAATTGATCCTCAATGCTAACTGTACATTTGAGGAAACAGCACATTTTTGGGCTGCGTTTTTGAGGCCGGATTATCTGATAGTTTTAAACTATGACAAAGATTCAAAAATCGTTGATGCTTTAGTGGGAAGATTAAAACCAGAAAAAAGTATTTTAATCTATGACAAGGATAATGTTGACTTTGAAAAATTAAACAAAGCAAAATATAAAGATACTTTTGTTTATGGGAAAAACAAGGTTGCTTTAGTTTACAACGTTCAGCTTCGGGAAATAACCTATAAGGAAGAAGTCTTAAAGATCCCTGATGCCGTTCCAAAAGTTACGATACCTCATATTGCAGCTATTTTTGCTGTGGTCATTAAGCAGGGAATACAATTCTCTGAAGCTGGATTTGGCGCTCTTAAATTTGATATGGGTGCTCTTTTAGTTAAGCGGATTAAAGCCAACTTTGAAAAAGCAGGAACTAACTAAAAAACAGCAAAAGGTGATTTTTTCCAAAGATAAAATTACCAAAAAGGATTTTGATACTTTGTATGAAATATACTATAAGAAAGTATATGATTTTACTTTGAAGCGTGTTTCGGATTCACATATAGCTGAAGATCTAACAAGCTCCATTTTTGAGAAAATCGTAAAGTCTATAGATGACTTCCAGTGGCAAGGCATTACGATAAGTGCATGGATTTTTAGGATAGCGAGGAATAGAATTATTGATTATTATCGTAAGAGCAACAAGTATAAAGGGAATGTCTCTTTGGAAGAGGTTTCCAACTTTATAGAATCAAAAGTACAGAGTACTATGGAGATAATGATTGATGATGAAATACAGATTAAGCTTTATAACGCAATACGAGAATTCAGGGATGAAGATCAATATTTAATTTATTATAAATACTTCGAGGGGTTAAATAATAAAAAGATAGCGGAAATGATGAAGATGTCTGAGACAAATATTGGGACAAGGTTACATAGAATACGGAAAAAGCTAAGAAAGTATTTGCAAGAAACAGAAAATTAAATCATCATGATGTTAAGGAGATTTAAAAACTTTTACCATAAATTCCAAGCTCTTTTGGCCAATATTTATTACTTATTTCCTTCAAGAAAGTTAAAAATTATAGGGGTAACTGGTACGGATGGTAAGACAACGACTGTTGCGATGATCTATCATGTATTGAAAGTGGCAAAAGTAAAAGTAGGAATGATAAGTACAATTGAAGTTCTTATTGGTAATAAGTCTTACGATTCCGGTTTTCATGTAACTACGCCAGAGCCTTGGCAATTGCCTAAGTACTTACACTTAATGCGTAAAGAGGGAGTGAAATTTGTAATTATTGAAGCAACTTCTAATGGGTTAGAACAAAATCGTTTGTTTGGGATTAAGTTTGATTCCTCAGCTATAACTAATATTAAAGAAGATCACCTTGATTACCATCACACATGGGAAAATTATGCTGAAGCTAAGTTTAGGCTGTTACAGCAGACCAAGGATCATGGGTTAGCTGTAATGAATTTGGATGACTCAAAAGCTGCAAAATGGCTACAAAGAGAATCGCGGATTTTACCACAAACACTTTATGCTAAATGGGTAACAAAAAAGTCATTACAAAATAAGCAACTTACGCGTGAAGGCATAAAGTTTGACTATAAAGGCGTGAACTTCAGAGTACCAATTTTGGGTGATTATAATTTTGAGAATGTGTTGCAGGTGATTGGTGTTTGTGAAAGATACTTAGATCTGGAAAATATACGAGAAGCTCTGCTTTCTTTTAATAGTCCGGAAGGAAGAATGCAATTGATGCAGGTTGAGCCGTTTGTAGTAATAGTAGATTTTGCTCATACTCCCGAAGCCCTGAGGAAAGCACTTCAGTCAGTTGAAAAATTAAAGCGTGCTAAAAAGAATCGAATTATTACTGTTTTTGGTTGTGCTGGTCAAAGAGATAAGGGTAGGCGCAGGATGGGAGAGATTAGCGCACAGTATTCTGATATTACAATTCTAACCGCAGAAGACCCTCGTGATGAAGAATTGGGTGATATCAACAATGAAGTTTTCAGTTATGCAGAAAAGAAAAACGGAGTTTTAGTCGAACGATTTACGAATCATGATGCTTATGGCATTAGAGATCTCAAGGATATTAAAGCAAAAGTTGCCCTAGTAGTAAAAAATCAGGATAAACCGTTTTTAGCTTTTGATGAGAATTCTATAAGAAGTCGTGAAGATGCAATTGAGCTAGCCTTGAGACTTGCTAATTCTGATGATATTGTATTTATTACTGGAAAAGGTCATGAAAAAAGCATGGCCTTTGGTAAACAGTTAAAAGAATATGCCTGGTCTGATCAGAAAGTAGTAAACAGAAAGCTAAAGAAAGTTCTTAAGTCATAAGGTATGAAACCGCATTTCAGGCGTCTCAATATTCAGTTCAGATTCTTTGGCCTTTTCATACAGTATATCAGCAGATCTAATAGTAAAATTTCCGAAACGGCTATTTATTTGATCTAATGCTTTGTCAAGTGTTAGAGTTCTAGTTTGTTGGAGATCTTCAAAACTGATCATATCAGGGGTTGTTAAGTTTCCCACTCCGACAACCAATTGTCTTATTCTTGTCTGCTCAAGGTTCACTTCTCCTAAAATATGTTTGCAGACCTGATATATCGTGTATCCGTTATTGGTATTGCCTGGCAAGTGTTTACTCCTATGGAACCATCCTCCTGCTCCCCAGCCATAATTAGATGAATTTTCCGGTACAAGGTTTAAATATACAGTTCTGCATTTTTGCCTGTGTTTTCTTAGTCTTATCGCGATACGTTCAATCAGTTTTCGCGCTAGCTTTTGTAGGCTAGAAATATTATTTGTTGCTTGATCTAGTGTGTGTGCGTGTTGCATGCTTTGAGCAGGTTTAGACGGTGCATATTTAATAGGCTCAAAATGATAGCCATGTAGAAGGGATTTTAAGCGTAGGTAGTAACCGCCTACTATAGTATACAATTCTTTGTCAGAAAGTGCTTTTAAGTCTCTTACCTTATAAATACCTCTACTATACATTTTTTTTGTGATTCGGCGTCCTATACCCCATATATCCTCTAGAAGCATTGGGTCTAGGTACTTGGCTCTTTCTTCCCAAGCGATAACAGATAGTCCGTCGGGTTTGTCATAGTTGGAGGCAACTTTTGCAAGCAATTTATTATTTCCAAGACCTATTGAGCAAGTAAAAGTTACTCCAAGTCCATCTATGATAGATTGTTTTATATTATATTCTATCTCTTCCAGTTCATATAAATCTTTGTCAGTCATAGTTAAATCTAAAAAAGCCTCGTCTATGCTATACACTTCTATTAAGGGAGAGTATTTTTTAAGTAGATCTATAAATTTAGTATGAAGTTCGTAATATTTAATATGATCAATATTGGCTAACTCAAATGTTGGGTCTATTTGTTTTGCTTCATTATATCTGGTACTCAGTCCGATGCCTTGTTTCTTTGCAGGATAAGAGGCTGCAATTATAGCTGATCCCCAATAGGCTCTTCTCCCTACTCCCATTGATTTATTCCTCAAAAAGGGATTAGCCTGTTGTTCAGCAGAAGCGAAGAAGGAGTTAAGATCTATATGCATGATTTTGTTTGTTGGTTTAGGGATATTCATATATTTAATCTTCCCAGTAAATTTCCTCTAGCCACCAGGATAGCGTATCCGTATCTAGCCTGATTTTAAAAGCGCCCTTGCTGTTAGATACAGAAAATAAGTGAACAGGAACTGTCCCGTTAGAGGCTTTGGTTATAAGGTTGAGAGAAGTGATCTTATACAGTTTATTTTTCCAAGCAAAAGCACGAATTTGAGGTTTCTGTTCTCCAAATTGTACCCATACATCTATGGAGTCATGTATATATTCGTATCTACGCATGTGAAAGAATAGTAATTTTTATAATATCATACCGAATAAAAACCGAAGATACAAGAATTTTTATTAACTTGGTTTCTCTTTAATATTAGCCTATAATTTAATCTGTAACTTACAAAAATATTTTCGTATGCGTGTATTGAAGAGGTAATAATTCTATTTTTAATTATTAAGAGTTTTATGTATGAATTATCTCAAAAAAGTAGAGGAATCTATAAAGTTTACATGGAAGTATAAAACTTTATGGATATTTGGAGCAATTGTTTCGATTTTTGGAGGGGGAGGCTTCTTCAACTCTCCGGGCAATTTTAGTAGTGATCAAAACTCTCAGGTAGCTGATAAAGTAGAAGAAATATCTGAGTCTCCAACGGCAATTGTACTGATTATTGTATTTTCTATAATTGCTCTTATCCTTGCAGTTATTGGCTGGTATCTAAACAGTGTGGCAAAAGCTGCATTGATTAATTCCGTCAAGGTTGATGCTGCTGGAGGCAGACCTACTTTTAAAGAAGGTTGGAAATTCGGAAGAACTCTGGCTTTAAGAATAATGTGGATGGATGTGATTGGCTTTGGTATCAGTTTAACTATTATTATACCAATTCTCCTTGTGGTCATACTGGGAATTCTTTTTCCACCGTTTTTTATACTTTTCTGCCTGTTGATCCCTCTTGTCATACTGCTTGGTGTACTGTGGGTTATCGTCTATACAGGAGCACTGAGATATCTTGTTCTAAAGGACTTGAGTGCATGGGATAGTTTAGTATCTGGTTGGAATTTAGCAAAAAGTACTATTGTAGAGTATATCGTAGGAGGGCTGGTTTCGCTACTTACTGGATGTATCTGGGCTGTAGTTTTAATACCTTTGGCAATAATTTCGGTTATCTTTTTTATACTTCTGGTTGCAATGACATTATTGATAAATCCTATCCTTGCTGTTCTTATACTGATAATAGGACTTCTGTTAGGGGTGCTGGCTATGGCGTTAGTTAATGCTCCTTATGCTGTATTTACTAACACATATTGGACGAAAGTGGTTATGACGTTAATGGAGAAGTTTGAAAAATAGCTTCAATAGTATTATGTACAAGAAAATTATTGTAGTTGGTGGCCCAACTGCTACAGGAAAGACTAAGCTGGCAATTTCTGCTGCTTCTATCGTGAATGGAGAAATACTGAATGCGGATTCTATGCAAGTCTACAGTAGTTTAAATATCGGCACTAACAAGGGAGACCTGGCTTCTGCAAAAAATGTAAGAGAACGCGAAGTTTTATTGGATCAAAAAAAGTTTGTAATCAAGCCCTATTATTTGGAGGGCTCCAAAATAGTTAGTTGGCTATTTGATCTTGTCCCACCAGATTATAATTTTACTGTTATAGAATATAAGCAATTAGCAGAGCACTTTATTCAAGATATAAGAAGTAGGGGGAAGGTCCCAATTCTTGTGGGTGGAACAGGATTATATATAGACGCTGTTCTCAGAGATTATAATACACGGGGTCAAGTGAATAGAAAGCTAAGGGAAGAGTTAAAGTATCTTTCAATACCTGAGTTGCATACTAGGCTTCTGGAGTTAGATTTTAAGCCGGACCTTCTGAACAATTCTGATAAAAATAACCCCAGACGGTTGATTCGTTTAGTTGAGAAATTAAAATCAGAGAATACTCCTATTTATAAAAGCGCTAGCTTTGTTTATGATCACGTATTTCTGTACCCTCGATTTGAGTTTAAAGAATTAGAGCAAAAGCTAAAGCTGCGAGTAGATAGAATGCTAGCTGAAGGATTTATCATGGAAGTTGAAGAGTTGCTACGCAAGGGATATAGTTCTGAACTAAAAGCTTTGCAAGCTACGGGATATAGAGAAGTTATTATGTTTTTACAAGGAAAAATTATTTCTATAGAAGAATTAAAGAAAAAAATAGTATTGGCTCATAGGCAGTATGCAAAGCGGCAAGTTACTTGGTTTGAAGGACGAGGGAGAAACTACGATTTGGTAAGGATTAACTTCGATTCTAAGTCAGATTTAGAAAATTCTCTAGAAATTTGAATTTTCGGTAAATTTTCGGCATAATAACTTTGAGTTTCTGCTATTAAATTCGGATTACAAGAAGAATTATTCAATATGAGGCAGTCCAATTTTTTTGAAAATAGTCAAGTTAAGAAGAGCTCTTCAAAGCGTCCATTAGCGGATCTAATGAGACCAACTACATTAGAAGACTATCTGGGGCAGGATAAATTAGTAGGAAAAGAGGGTCCTATCAGCAGAATGATACAGAAAGATGATTTAGTATCCATGGTTCTATGGGGACCACCCGGAAGTGGCAAGACTACACTTGCTGCTATTATTGCGAAAGAGACTAGCTCATACTTCGTTCAGCTTTCTGCTGTAAGCTCGGGGAAACAAGATGTGGCTAAAGTTATAGATGAAGCTAAGGATGTGTATCAAGCCTATAATGGCAAAAGAACGATTCTTTTTTTAGATGAAATTCATAGATTTAATAAAGCGCAACAAGACTACTTACTTCCTTATGTGGAGGATGGAACTATTATACTAATAGGTGCTACTACAGAAAATCCTTCTTTCGAAGTAAATTCGGCACTACTTTCTAGGATGAGGGTATTTGTGCTGGAGAAATTAAGGCCTGAAGAAATCAAAAAGCTTCTAGAGCGAGCTGTTAAGTATATATTTGAAGAGACTGGCTTAAAGATTGAGCTAAATGGTAAGGCAAAAAAAATGATGATTAATTTAGCCAATGGCGATATGCGAAACGCCCTAAATACATTGGAGGTCGCCATTAAGATAGGTGTGACGCACAAGAGTAAAAAATTATTAATTAATCATCAGCTTATTAAACAAGCAGTGCAGCAATCTCCTCTATATTACGATAAGCAAGGAGAAGAACATTATAATCTTATTTCCGCATTACATAAGTCTATGCGTGCAAGTGATGCTAATGCAGCTTTGTACTGGTTAGCAAGGATGTTGGAAGCAGGGGAAAAACCAGAGTATATAGCAAGACGTATGCTGAGGTTTGCATCTGAAGATATCGGAAACGCAGAGCCATTGGCTGTTATTCTAGCCAATTCTGTCTTTGATTCTGTCCATAAAATAGGTCTGCCCGAATGTAAGGTACATTTAGCACAACTGGCGATCTTTCTATCTAAAGCTCCAAAAGATAATTCTGCATATATAGGCTATGGGAAAGCCTCTCAGGATGCAAAATCCACTCTAAATTTGGCTGTCCCTCTCCATCTTCGAAATGCACCTACGGAATTCATGAAAGATATAGGCTATGGGAAAGGATACATTTATGATCATGACTTAAAAAATAAAAAAAGTGGCCAGCAATGCCTTCCGGATGAATTGCGGGATAGGGATTACCTTTCTTCACCTTAATTTCATAACTAATTCAGGAATCTATCAGTATTTTGGTTTATAGTCTCCTGATTTAAATTTTTATATTACAAGCATGTACTACCATATGCTTCAGATTCTTGGCAGAGCTACGGCAGACGTTGAATTCTCCAATAGTAAGGCCGGGAAGAAATATGTCAGAATGTCTATTGCTGTTAATCAGACAGAAAAGGACAAGAAGGAATCAAAGACTTATTACTATGATGCTTTATTATTTGGGAAATCCGCAGAAAATGCACAAAAGTTAATTAAGAAGGGAGATCTTGTTTTTGTATATGGTAAACCTGACTTCGATGCCTATATTACTAAAGATAAGAAAACAGCAAAGCCCAGTCTTACATTACTGACTGAGAATTGGCAGGTTATTAAATAAATATTATACGATAATGTCTTCGTACATTACCTGGAACAGAAGAGAAGCTGATTTTCTGGTATCAGGTTGCTTCAGCTCCCATTATAGTTTATGCCAGCAAGAACTCTTGCTGGCATTCTTCTATAAAAATACTGTCGCCTGACTACTCTAATATTATCTACTATAAACGATGAGGCGTTTTCACGATCTGGAAACGCTCATCTCCTCAAGGAAAACTGTCGGAGGCTGTGTAAGCATTTTAAGGATTCAGTCTTATATAAGAGCCTTTGTCACAAGAGATGTATTTCTATAGGGGTTGAGAAGCTTGTATCAGTAGATTTTTTATTTGGCTAATATCTTTTTGCCAGGCTTTACCGTCCCACCATTCTAGGCCTCTAAATTGTAGTTTGTATATATCAGCAGATCTTGTAGCAGAGCCGAGATAAATATACTTTTTTTGGGTTTCTTTTGCCCATACGATTGCTTTGAGCATCATACCCATTCCTACATTAGAAGTCGTTGTGTCTAGTGAGTAAAAAGGGTAGCAGTAATGCAGAATATTGTCTGTATGGAAACAAATAGAGTACCCTAGGGGTTTTTGATAATCTGGGTTTTGCTTAATTGGCTGGGCAGGCGAAACGTAGGCCAAAAGTAGGTTGAATTTTTGATTATTCTTCTGATAAAGAATCTCGCGGAATTTATTTGCTGTAAAATCAACTACCTTAAACTTTTCTTTATAGAAAGCTTTTCCCTTGGCGATAATAGCCCAGTTTGTTTCATTTTTCAATAAAGGCAGTGTAACTTCTACTAAGTTTAAGTTTTGAGTTTTGTTTAAAACCCTATTATTCTCGCTGGTCAAGCTGAATAAACTGAGGTCTATGCGCAGACTTCTTGTCTGAATTAAATTGGGGATTCGTGTTAGTACATATCCTTGCGCATAGAGGTTTTCGATTTTCTCTAAACTTAGGCTATTTAGCTCTTTGCTGTCAGTTTTGTAATAATCGCCCATGATATTGATTTAATTGATTAATCTTAGCTTACTTATTTGGGAATGTAAATGTGCTTGATTGTACTGGTTAACCCTTTTTTGATAATAATATCCTGCCGAGATGCATCGAAGCTCTTTGAGATTAATTTAATAAGAGCTTCGTTCGCTTTTCCCTTTTCGGGTTGGGCTTTAACTGTAGCTTTATAGTCGTAGTCAGGATGACTTATTTTCTGGATCCCCTCTTTATTCCCTCCTGTTTTAATTTTAACTCGTATTAACATACTAATTACATTATAAATATGAGATTATAACAATTATGCCGTGGTATAATATAACTTCGTATGTATGCTAGTTATAAAATTAATAACGAAATCAAATTTTCATACCCCCTTATCAGCGTTAAAGGGGGATTGCCGCATCTTCAGGATTTAATTTCTCAGCAGTTATTGACGAGCCTTAGGAAGTCCAGCCCAAATACGGAAGTGCTAGTAGTAAGGCGTTTCTCTTCGGATATTATGAGGTTCGTAAATTCCATTGAAATGGTTGATAAAGGAATTACATACGCGGGGTTGTCTCTCACTTTGACAGAGACGGGTTTTGATTTTGTAATGAAGGTAGAGGGGCCAGGACAGTATAGCCGGCAGGGAGATAGTATATCTTTTTGGCCTATTGGATATGAACGCCCTATAAGAGCTGAATTTTTTGATGACACTTTGGAGTCTATGGTCAGCTATGATGAACTATATGGAAGAAAGTATTCCAGTAGGAATAGAGCATTTATTGGCAAAGCTGACATCCTCGATGATAAAGTGGAGTGGGCAAATCTGCTATTTCCATCTCAGACTAAGCAAGAGAACTCCACTCTACTTAAATTTGATGAAAACTTTAAGGGAATAAAAACAGACAGTTCCTTGGCCGTTTGTATATTTACTGAACAATCCATAGATGCAAGTCTTGTCATTGATTTAGAGCTGAGTTACCCTAACTTGCTCTATTCAAGATTCGATATTTTTGAAAAAGAGTTGAACAGGCTAGAATCTTCTGGTTATCGTATAAGTATTCGATCTTCACATAAGTCGAGCATTCCTAGTAAGTTCCATAAACACTTAATTAATGAAGCACTTGATATGACAGCTGGTTTTGTAGATTGCGTTAATAAAAATGCCTTCTTTACTGATCGGGAGTTATTTGGGACTATTTATATTACGAAAGAGAAAAAAAAAGCTTTAAGTTCGAGACAGGCTCGAAATTTACTGAGCGAAATTGAAGGTGAAATAGAGTTGGGAGATTATATTGTCCATGAAGACCATGGGGTCGGTATATACGCTGGCATAACAAGAGAAAAAGACCTGGAATACTTATCAATTAGATACGCCGAGGGTGATGAATTACTAGTGCCACTTGATAAGTTATCTAAAGTAACAAAATACATAGGAGTATCTAACAGAGCTCCAGAGGTAACAAGGTTACATAAGGGCAATTGGAATAGCGTAACCGAAAAAACTAAAAAAGGTGTTAACATCATTGCAAGAGAGTTAGTGCAGCACTATGCAAAACTTGAATTGGCAGAGGCCCCTTTTATTCGAGAGGACTCTGATGAGCTATATGAGAAGTTCGTTGAAAAGTTTCTTTATGAAGAGACACAGGATCAGCAAAGAACTATTGACGAGGTTTTGAAAGATTTGGCTCAAACAAAGCCTATGAACAGACTGATTGTAGGTGATGTAGGTTTTGGAAAGACAGAAGTTGCTATGAGAGCCGCATTCAAAGTAGTGCAGCAGGGATTACAGGTAGCGGTTTTAGCTCCTACTACTGTGTTGACAGCTCAGCATTTTAAAGTATTTACGGATAGATTTGCAGAGTTTGAAGTACAGGTTGCCATGATGTCACGTTTTACCGGAAAAACTGAAAATAGTGATACCGCTAGAAAGCTTAAGAAGAAAGAGGTGGATATTGTTATTGGAACACACCGGCTTCTAAGTGATGACATACAGTTTTCTCAGCTAGGTTTGATTATCATTGATGAAGAGCAAAAGTTTGGCGTACGTCAGAAAGAGAAATTGAAAAAATTGAAGTACGGAGCTCATGTCTTATCGATGACAGCCACACCTATACCTAGGACTCTTAGCATGGCTCTCAGTCAAATACAAGATATTTCAATCATAACGACTCCTCCTAAGAATCGAAAAGTAATCGAGACAGAAGTAGGGAAAATAAATTGGGATAAAATTGTGGAAGCTGTTCGTAAAGAAGTATCTAGAGGAGGACAGGTATACTTTATTCATAACAGGGTAAAAACAATAGATTCGACTTACCATAAACTGAAAACCCTATTGCCGGAAGTTAGATTTGTTGTAGGTCATGGACAGTTAAGTGAAGTACAGTTAGAAAGGGTAATGAGTGATTTTTATAACAAGAGGTATGACTGTTTAATTTGTACGACAATAATTGAAAATGGAATTGATATGCCAAATGTAAATACTATTATAATTGATAAAGCTCAAAATTTTGGATTAGGACAGCTATATCAGTTAAGAGGTAGGGTAGGAAGAGGAAGTGAACAGGCCTATGCATTTTTATTTTATGACGGAGTAGATGTAGAAGATGGTGAAGATAATAGTGATTCGGAAGAAAAAAAATATATTGCGAGGCTAAAAGCTGTTCTAGAAGCACAGGAATTAGGCGCTGGTTTCAAAATAGCCAGCAGAGATTTAGAAATAAGGGGTGCAGGAAACCTCCTTGGTAAAGAACAACATGGTCAAATAAGCAAGGTCGGGCTGGCGTTGTATATGCAAATGTTGGCTGAGGAAATAGAAAGAACAAAAATGGAATCTAGAGATCAAAGCAGTTCAATTTGATTTTGATTTGTTTGAGGAGACTCTTTGGGCATTTGTTGCTTCTTGCGTTTGTCTTTCTTTACAGGTACAGAATCTTCCTTAGGTAAAGTAAATAGCTCACTTTCGATCGATTTTACTTCAAGCATGCTTTCCTGTTCTAGCGTCATTAATATCTGGTTTGCACGCTTAGTCACTTCTGCTGGAACTCCCGCCATTTTTGCGACATGTACTCCGTAACTCTGGTCTGTAGATCCTGGCACTACTTTTCTTGTAAATTTAATTTCATCACCCTCTTCAATCACGTCAACATTATAGTTTTTAATTCTGTCTAGTTTCTGCTCCAAATCGGTTAACTCATGGTAGTGGGTTGCAAATAAAGTTTTTGCCTCAATAGTGTTATGAATATACTCGACTATTGACCAGGCAATTGCCACTCCATCATACGTGCTGGTGCCTCTTCCAACTTCGTCAAGTATTATCAGAGAGTTTTGAGTGGCGTTGTTAAGAATATTGGCAGTTTCATTCATTTCGACCATAAATGTGCTCTCTCCTGAGGCAAGATTATCGGAGGCCCCGACTCTAGTAAATATTCTATCAGTCACGGTCATATCCACTTTCTCAGCAGGGACGAAACTGCCAATTTGCGCCATGAGAGCAATTAAAGCTATTTGTCGTATATACGTAGATTTTCCCGACATGTTTGGTCCTGTAAGTATGATAATCTGTTGAGATTTATCCAATGTTAAATCATTTGGGATGTATCTCTCCTGTGTAAACCTCTCGACGACAGGGTGACGGCCGCTTTCAATCTGTATCCTCCCCTCATTGTTGATAACAGGTTCGCAGTATTTGTGTAGGCGCGCCAGGTGTGCAAAGTTTAACAGTACGTCAAGTGTAGATATCACTTCAGCAAGAAGTTGATATATGGATATATGCTTGCTCACTTCGTTTTTTATAGCTTGAAAAGCTTCATACTCAATTTGATTCGCCTTATCCCCTGCATTTAATATTTTGCTTTCCCATTCTTTTAGCTCCTCTGTAATAAACCTCTCAGCATTAACTAATGTCTGCTTTCGAATATAGTTGTCTGGCACTTTATTTAAATTCGATTTGCTAACTTCAAGGTAGTAACCAAAGACACTATTGAACTTTACTTTTAACGATGTGATTCCAGTTCTCTCTATCTCCTTACGCTGAAGCTCTTTTAGCCATTCCTTCCCATGCTTCTCAACATCCTTAAGTTCATCTAATTCCTGATTATACCCATATTTAATTATGTCTCCTTCCATAATTGTAGTTGGAGGATCATCATTTATGGAAGCTTCAAGTAACTCAATCGTCTCTTGAATACTCTGAATTTGTTGGGCAGTAATTAAGCTTCCTATGTTCAATAAACTGTTTTTGTAGATCTTAACTTCTTTTAGTAAGGCTAGTATATATGCGAGAGAGGTTTTTAGAGCAATGAGATCACGTGCATTGATAGATCCCGTCCCAAGTTTTGACACTGTCCTTTCCAGGTCACAGATGTCATTTAGTTTTTCTCTAACTGATGAGACCTTGATTGGGTCGGCTAAAGCCTCCTTAATAGCACTAATTCTGTTTTGTAGTAAGTCGGTATTTATCAAGGGGTGAAGTATCCAACTGCGCAATTTTCGTTGTCCCATTGCTGTCTGACATTCATTAAGAACTCCAAAAAGCGTGGCTTTAGGATTATCATTATTAAGCGGCCAAATTAGCTCTAAGCTACTTATGGTTGCGGGATCTAAGTTCATATAATCCTGCCTGTTAAGAACCTTAATTGATCTGATATGCGATAAATCGGTTTTTTGAGTTTCTTTTAAGTAGTCGAGTATTACACCAAGCACAGTTACTTCAGGAGACCCTTTGTCTAAACCAAAACCTTGTAAGGATTGCGTTTTGAAATGATCAAGTAATATTTTATAATTTGCTTCTTTTTCCCATTGAGAGTCCTGTATTGTTTGCAATGAGGTTTTACCCAGAATTGGCTTAATTAATGCAACAGCCGCATCTTTTAGAAGAATTTCGTTTGGATGAAGTCGAAATAATTCATTTTTTAGTTCGGTAAAGCTTACTAATTTGGTGGTTTTAAATTCTCCTGTGGTCAAGTCCGCGTAAGCAAGAGTCCATAAGTCGTCCTTGAAATTATCAATAGCCGCAAGATAATTATTTTCTGATTCATCCAGGACTTCCTCATCCGTGAAAGTCCCGGCCGTAATAATTTTTACGATATCTCTATCAACAAGTTTTCCAGACTGAGGCTCTTCAAGTTGTTCTGCTATAGCTACTTTTTTATCTGCAATTATCAGTTTTTTTAAGTAATTTTTTAATGCGTGATGAGGAATTCCAGCCATGGGTTTTCGTCCCTCACCTTTACCTCTACCTGTTAAGGTAATATTTAGAATCTTGGATATTTCTTTGGCGTCTTCATTGAACGCTTCATAGAAATCTCCCAGTCTGAACAGAAGAATTGTGTCAGGGTTTTTCCGTTTCAATTCATTATATTGTTGCATCATTGGGGTGGACATAGTGGTTTAAGTTTCAGAGACCAAATTTCAAATACTAAGTTTAGTGTAGTTTAATTGCTAATTATCTGGTATCAGTCATAAAGATGCAAGTATGCTCTTAATATATATTGTGATAATTAGTATGGACTAGGAATTAGCGAGAAGTGTCGTTCTCGACCTCGCTCGAGACAAGCTCGAAGCTCAAGGCTCGAACTGACAGAGTTAACACGTTAGCTCATACTGTCACTTCGAGCCCTGAGCGAAGGTAAGGGGTTGAAAAGTGAGCCTGCCCGCCCGCCAGCTGGCACGGTCGAAGGATAGACACGAATATTAACATACATCAAAACTTTTAATTACTAATTTAGATTAATTAGCTATTGCACAGGTCAATTTTTTGTGTTAGTATTAGTGTATTAAAACATTAATATAATGAATAATTTAAACTTAAATTGGAAAACAAAGGATACTGACAACCTATTTAAGGCTGTTTTGGCATTGCGCAATGTTGAAGAATGTGAAAGATTTTTTAGGGATCTCATGACTGAACAAGAGATTGAAACTTTTGCAGCCAGATTTAAAACTGCTTTAATGTTGGATCAAAATCTGCCATACAGACAGATTTCAAAAGTAACAGGGATGAGTACAACTACAGTTACTAGAATTAATTATTGGCTAGAACGAGGTATGGGAGGATATAGCCTTGCTATTAAAAGACTCAAGAGTGCAGCCAAAAATTCCCATCATCATACAAGAACCAATTCGCTGGAATTTACCAGTTAATTAGTCTTGTATTAATTAATTGATAAACACCGGCGAAAGCCGGTTTTTTATGGCCTTTTATAGTTGTGTTATGAATCAAATAAAAGTAACTATCCTGAGACCCTCTGGTAATGATACTGCTCTAGTAGAAGGGATCCCGGAAAGGTCGCAGGACAAGAAAAAAATAAATGATTTTGTTATGTTCAAATATCCAAATGTTGAACAAGTAGGATTTTACGATTTAGAAAATAAAAGATTAGAAATGGCTGGTAGAGAGTTTTGCGCAAACGCAGCAAGAGCTTTTGCGTGGGTGCTTAGTACTAAGCTTGGTATGAAAGATTTTGTGCTAAACGTGTCAGGCATAAAAGAACCTATACTGGCTAAAGTTAGTTCAAGCAATAAAGTATATATTCAGTTTCCAGTGAAGAGAAAGACCACCTTTATAAAGCAGCTCTCAAAAGATTTGTATGAAATTCGCCTTGAGGGGATACAAATACTTATAAACACCAATGAAAAAAGCTTTAAGCAGGACAAGAAGCAAATCACTCAAGACGCTTTGCGCTTACTTGATAAATATGGTTTACGCACACAGTATAAAGCTAGCGGAATTATGTATATCAAGCAAGCAAATGCAAAGAACTTTGTTCTTAAGCCCATTGTTTGGGTACGTGATATAGAGACGTTATTTTATGAAACTGCATGCGGAAGTGGTTCAGTAGCTTTGGGTTTTTTACAGAGCTTCTTGTTGAAGAAAGAAGTAGCAATCAAAGTCAAGCAACCAAGTGGCAGGAGCATTGACATTAAGATAATTCACAAAAATAGCGACAGTATGTGCGCACAAATTTCAGGTGAAGTGAAAATTCTAGATTCCAAGACACTGGGTAATTATAGTTATTATAGAGGGAAACCGCAATCTATATTATCCAAACCTAGAGTTATTAAGTTTGTAAGTAAGTTTGAATAGTCACACTTGGTTTCTTAAGTTATAATCTTTTAATATAAATTTTAATAATTAAAAATGAGCAATACAATTAAGCCTAGACCTTTAAAAGGCTTTCGGGATTTTTTACCTGAAGAATTACGCTTCCGGAAGCAGTTATTCAAAGTCTTTGAAGGTATTTTTGAAAAATATGGATATGAGCCACTTGAGACTCCTGCGTTGGAGTACTTCGATACTCTTATGGGAAAATATGGTGAGGAAGAGAAACTTGTCTACCAGTTTGAGGATTTTGGAGGGCGAAAAGTAGCTATGAAGTATGACTTAACTGTCCCCACCGCCCGCGTGTTGGCGCAATATCCAGATAAAATCAGGCTCCCCTGGAAGAAATATCAAATTCAACCTGTATGGAGAGCAGACAATACGCAGAAAGGACGGTTTCGGGAGTTCTACCAATGTGATGTAGACGTTGTGGGTGTTAGATCGATGTTGGTAGAGGCAGAATTGTTGAAACTTGCTATTGAACTATTTGAAAAGCTTGGTTTTAAAGAGTTTATTATTAGAATAAACAGTAGAGAAATTTTAGGCGCAATTGCAAAATATGCGGGTAGTGAGGACAAGTTTTTTGATATTGTTGTGGCTATAGATAAGTGGGACAAGAGAACTCCTGAGGAAACAAAGCAAGACTTGCTGTCTCGAGGCTTTAGTGAGCGACAAATAGGCATGATCTTTGAGTGCATAACACTACAAGGAGATACAAGTTTAAAAAAACTTGAAAATCTTGGGAGTAAGATCGGATCTATTAGTGGGGGAGCTAGAGGAATCCGAGACCTTGAAGAGATAATCAAATTGGTAGATATGGAAACTTATATAAAATATGACCCTACTATTGCGCGAGGATTAGCTTACTACACTGGGCCAATATACGAAGTTACCGTCATTGATGGAGGAGTTGGCTCTATTGCCGGAGGTGGTCGGTACGATAAATTAATTGGATCCTTTCTCGGACAGGAACTACCTGCATGCGGGATTTCTTTCGGGATAGAGAGAATAATTGAGGTTATAAAAGATAAAGGGATAAAGGAGTCTGCTCTTGTTGAAGAAAAATACATGGTTGCTTTAATGGAAGGATTCGAGCAGGATGCATTTAACCTGGCGAATAAATTGAGAGGAGAAGGGAAAATAGTTTTTCTATACCCTGAGGTAAAAAAACTAAGTAAGCAGTTTGAATATGCAGATAAAAAAGGATTTACAAAGGTTTACTTAATTGGAGAAGAGGAGAAAAAAAACAGAGAGGTAACTGTCAGAGATATGAAAAGTGGGCAACAGGAGACTTATAATATTTAATCCTTCAAAGCTTGGTTGTGGAACTTGACTAACAAGTATATATTAGGTTAATCTCCTTGCAGTTAGTACAATGTTATGTATGTTCATGATATAGGAGCTGAGATTCCTTCCGTATTGCATGTGAGTAACTATTCACTGGGAGATTGGTCGCGCGAGTATTACCAGGGAGTAAGACACAGTATCATGCAGGCCTTGAATGAACGCCCAATTTTTATAGTTCGAGAACATTTTGGTCTTCCACACGCTACTAGAAGTAAGAGTTATTTTTCTTTGATAGCTCACTATGTAGATTTGATGAAAGAAAAGGGACAACTGGAAGGTGATGAACTGCTTATCGGAGAGGTTTATAAGACAGAAGAAAAAGAGAACTACCTTTTCAGGTTTAAGCTAAAATATTCACACTTAGAGAGTGATATAAACCCTCCCTTTGAAGAATTACCTGAAAACTTACAGCTTCTAATGCTTAGCATAGTTAAGAGTATTTCCCATGTTTTTGAAGTTGGTGAAATAGATAAAATTGATGAAGATGCATATGTAATTGATGGAGATACTTTATATTTTTCGTTAGGCTTTGGAGAAGAAAGGATTGAAGATTGGGTGCCCGAACAGTTTCACCTAGTAGGGATGTCGTTATATTCTGAAGTCGAGTACAAGCAAATTTTTGGACCGAAAGGCCCTCCACTTTCTTCAATAGAGTACGATGATTAACTAACTTTCCAGATAGGTAAAACATTTCTACTTGGAAACTTGGTTGATACATCCGGTGTTTTTTCTTGATTAAGCTCAAAGGTAGCGGATTTATACTCTATAGAGATAGA
>CAYMJM010000004.1:0-60083 GCA_964391325.1 uncultured Candidatus Saccharibacteria bacterium
CATCTAGCAGTGAGGGATTATTGAGGTACCAGACTTCAGTATGATAATCCTGAGAATACAAATCGCAAACTTCAGTTAAAGCAGCTCCTTCAAAATTAATGGAAGCAATACTGTTAGTAGATCGTGATGACACGCCTACCGCCAAAAGTCTATTATCTCCTGTAACATTAATTGGTACTGAGATATTGTCTACATCGTCGCTCTGTCCTACGTGATTAGTACTACCCACTGTAATCTCTCCAGGGGAACCACCTGGAGGAACATCTGTTGGCGCGGCGTTTATAGAAACTCCTGCACTAGAATATTCAGTTCGAGAGGTAGAAAAATTCCAGCCTAATGTGGTGGTATCCTCTGTAGCTATTATGTACTCTGCATTACCTCGAACTGCGTTGTCACCTACTAAATCCCAAAGATTAATTTGACCCTCGTAGCCAGTTGCAGTGCCTGTATTAATTGTAGCCAAATTTCCAAACACAAAGTCACCTGGATTACTATCCAACGCCATCTCGTACTCATCTGCCCATCCACCACCCTCCTCACAAAATAGATCATGCAAAGGCACAGAGTTATTTACTCCATTAAGCACAACAGCACCAGAGACTGTCGCATCAAAGCCATACCCGTTATTATCATGGTCTACACCCAAGTCAACATTCCCTTCGCCAACCGGAGGATTATTCAAAACCCAAAGTTGCGTTCCTTTTCCTGGAAAAGGATACTCATAGAGATCACAAATTTTATATAATTCTTCACCTTCAAAAGTTACTTCTCTACGTATCCTACCAGATGCCGTAGAGGACACACTAACTATTAAAAAGCTACTCTCTTCTGTTACTTCTATAGGTATCTCTCCAACATCTACTACTGCATTATGATTAACTAATGCGACTTCTCCTGTGCCTTCTGGGACCGGTAACGCAGTCCCTCCGTACCTTAATGTTACTTCTTGGTCAGGATCTGAGTAGCAATTCCAACAGATTATTTTAAAATAATGCTTTAAGTTAAGATTAGCATCAAATTCCATCTGATAAACACCACCTTCTTCCCTTTCAACTAAATCTATTTCTGGCCAATAAGTATCTAATACACCATAATACACTATACTATAATCATCATCCATATCAACTTCTAGGTAATACTCGCCTGCCGCCGGAATATCAATATATAAATACATGTCACCATCTTCATTCGCATTCGTCTCAAAATTATATGTAGCAGGGGTTGTGAGTACCTGGATAGGGTTCGATTCTGTTGTCCCGGGATTTACGCCTTCAAATTCAAATGGATTTGAAAGATACTCAGTACCCCATGTGTCTATAGCCTTTATTACTAATTCATGTGTCCCTCCTGATGCTATGCTATAAGGTAGGAACACTGTTCCCTGAACATACGCTCCAGCTCCAAACAAATATTCTTCCGCGGGTTCACGATAGTCCCAGTCTGTGATCTCTATCCACTCTCCTTCACCATCTACTTGATAATACGCTGTTGTAAGCGCTAAGGAACCATCATTAGAGTCTAACCACATTTGCGAATTAATCTCTATTCCCACATCGCCATAGCCCTCATCCCATATATCAAAAATCAAAGAATCAGGATTCTCTATTGCATGGTCATCTGAGAGTACCCATTCACCAAAATCCGAGTCAGTCACCCGTACCTCTAATGTATAAGTATCTCCAGAAGGTATATACGCATAATGTAGAAAAGCTGTTGCCTCACACCCATCATAACTAACATTATCTAACTCAATCCATTCACCCTCATCTAACCTATACTCTAATTTTTCTATCAACACATCTCCACATGGATCTGCTTCCACAGATATCTCCAGCTCAATGTCATACTCAGTAAAGTTAACACTGTAACCATCAGCCGCTACCTTATGCGCATGATTAAGTAAAAAGATAGTGAAGGAACAAAATACTGCGAAGGCAAAAAGCACTAAAACTGCTTTTCTTCTAATTTGTTGGTACATTAGACAGACAGTTGAAGATATTAAATAATCGGCGGGTTTTAAACCACTCGTCAAAATATATTAGACAATATCAAACATGAAAGCAATAATTTAGTAGCAAAAAAAATCGGTTGAAGTTGACAAATCGTATCGAAGAAGTAACAATACAAATCTTAAACTGCGTAAACTTACAGTATGGTAATTCGAATACCAAGCTAATCAGCATTGATCCAAACTGCGTCCACATCATCATGATTTTCCATATTCTCCACAACTTTTTCTAAATTTCTTCTATCCTCTACTAAAACAGGCACAGAATCTTTTGCAATTTTGACTAATTCTGATGTTTCTATTTTGTATCCGAACTGGCTAATTTGATCGCTAACATTCTTAAGTTCAGTCTTATCTGTTATAACTTCAATATACCCAACCTCTGTTTTGATATCCTGGATCCCCTCGATATCCATTAAACTCAATGTCATATCATCCATCTCCACTGGTACATACTCATCTTCTTTGCCAAATTTTTCTGTTTTCTTTAATTTTTCCGGGGCAATCACTATCAGCCCCTTTTCCTCAAACTGCCAGGCCACACTACCTACATCAGCGATCTTTCCTCCAGAGCTCTCAACTAAATTTGTAATCTCTGAAATAGTTCTATTAGTGTTATCAGTTGTACAGTCAATAATCATTGCTATGCCTGTGGCGGAATAAGCTTCGTAACTTACCTTGCGCAGCACTTCACCCTGTATCTCCCCCGTGCCTTTCTTGATTGACCTCTCAATATTATCTTTAGGCATATTAGCCTGTTTCGCCTTGTCTATGGCTAACCTCAGACTGAAATTCATATCAGGATCCCCACCCCCCTCAGAAGCAGCTACAGTAATATTTCGGGCCAGCTTGGTAAATAAAGCTCCTCTTTTAGCGTCTTTTAAGCCTTTTTTGTGTTTTATAGTAGCCCATTTTGAATGTCCAGACATACGTATCTTCTAAAAATCTATAAAATCTGTTCCTATAACTAACACCATGTCCCCTACGTGCTTGTATTTATACTCCTCTTCTACCACACTGATATTACCATCAAAAACTGCAACTATATCTGTAATTGTATAAGGATATCGGGCTTCATCAGGAACATACAAAGTAGTATTGTGGGTTGGTCTTATGGCGTTGCCTGATCTTACAACTCTTATCCCTGTATTGTCAAAAAAACGAGCGTACCTTGCAGCTATACCAGGCTGATTTGTTCCGTTTAAGACCTCAAGTCTGGACTGCTCTTTTAGCACATTAGTATCTAAAAAAATGCTCTGAACATCTTTGTCTATCCTATCCAATAGTGGTTGTTTGCCCTCTTGGCCCATATCCTGCAGAGAAGACTGCTTTGTATGTCCTGACCTTAGATCCGCTGAATTTATTTTGGACAAAAACCTATACAGCCTGAATAATTCTGTTTTGGAGAAATCAGTCTCTATATTATTTAATAAGTCCAGATGAAAAAGAATCTGCCTCAGTCCTTTATAGGAATTTAACTTGTTAATGTATGATCCAATAACATTGTTATGCAGCTCCAGACGGGAGCTGGCACCTCTTTCATCTGAACTGATAAGACCTAGCAGTTCTTCACCCTTCAAACTATGCCTTCCTTTTTTGAGAAGCAAGGCTTCGCCGTCAATTGTATATTGTTCCTCGACCAGATCTTCTTGCAGGTTGACTTCCACACTACCCAGCAAATCCTGCATCTCAAGATAGCTTGACTCCGTTATTATTACATATTTATCTATATCTAAAGCAAGGCTCTGCTCTACCCCATATTTGATATTATTAATCGAGTTGCTGTCATTAAGAATTAAATTATATGACTTTCTCAAATTTATAGATTGATTATCAGGAGCGGTGAAAATAATATCCGGATCCACAGAGAATATTCCTACCTTCTGCTGTGAAGGATTAACTGACACAACTATAATTAGATCAGCAAAATTATAGTCGTTCTGTTTTTGATCCATCCCAACTAATAAGATATTTAATTTTGTTTGCCCGTCCCATACTGTTGGGTTATCCAAGTGCCAATTAACATAAGCCCTTACTAGAATGACAATCACATAGAATAAAATACCCAAAACAAGAAAGAAAATTCCATATAATATATATTTTACCTGACTCCTGCCAATGAAAGAGCTTTGCTCAAGAACCCTGCTCCCTATTCCTCGGGATTTTTTAGGCTTGGGTCTTCGCCTCCTGCTAGGTTGTCTGCTGAATATATTTCTGAACATCTTTATTCTTGAAATTATTTTTTAGAAACTTTGCAAACATTCCCTCGATCGGTGCTTCTATTTTGAGGGTTGTACCGTCCATAAGGCTTAATCTGGCACCATAAGAATGTAAGAAAAGTCTATCAGCCTTTCTGCCCGAATAAACCAAGTCGCCAAGTATCGGAAATCCCAGATAGCTCAGATGGACCCTAATCTGGTGTGTCCTGCCTGTTTCCGGGGTTATTCTGACCAATGAATACTTACCATCTCTACTATACGAGAGCAACCTGAATTTAGATACTGCCATACGACCCACACCATCACGGACAACGGCAAATTTTTTCCTTTTTACAGGATTTCTGTCTATGTAAGTTTTTAATTTCATATACTGTCTACCTTGCAGGACTTTATTAAAATCTCCCTCTACAATAGCCAAGTATTCTTTATAAACTTGTCTATCTGCAAACTGCCGAGAATAAAACCACAGAGCTTTATTTGTTTTTCCGACAAAGACCAGACCTGAGGTGTCTTTGTCTATACGGTTGATCAGACCTGCCCGAATTCTTTCCCCTACGCCTTTCAAATCTCCATATTTGTGTAACAAAGCATTGACGAGCGTCCCCCTGTAATTCCCTGTAGCTGGATGCACTACCATTCCTTCCGGCTTATTCACTACGAGTAAACTTTTATCTTCATACACGACTGTTAGGTCAATGTTTTCGGGCTTTACTTCCTCCTGCCTCTTGATTTCATCAAGAGTAATTTCAATCACATCTCCCTTTCTTACCTTATAATTCGCCTTAAATTCAACTATGCCATTAACTATAACCTTATTGCTTGCAATCTGTTTTTTCAGATAAGATCTTGTATAACCTTCCAGATTTAAAGTTAAATATAGATCAAGTCGCATACTTTGCTCACCTTCATTTACTTTTAAAACTTTTTTCATTTTGGCTATATTTAACAATCAACAGTATGATACCACAGACTATTAAAAAGTCTGCCAGATTGAACCTAGGAAAATGTAAAATAGTAATAAAGTCGATAATCCCGCCGTAGTTGAGCCTATCTATCAGATTTGATAAACTCCCTGCCAATATTATTGAAAAAGCTAAGCTCAGGACACCAGTTGTTTTTAAACTGAAATAGCACAACACTATACTGACCGCAAAAATCAGGGAAAAAAGGACTACACCGTCTAACCTGATCATACCCCAAATAAGGCCGTAATTTAATACATAAGCACCGGAGCGAACAGCACATGCCTTGATGATCTGATCTAGGAGTATGATTCCTAAAATAACTGCGACTTTTTTTATTGTCATTTTACTTCTCTGATTATCCTGTTTTTAGCTTGTCTCAATCTTTCACGAGGAGAAAAAACAGGCTGGCTATTATTTCTGAGGTTGGCAAAAGAAACGCTGTAATCTGTATCTTCAATTTGAGGATTTACACGTGCTGGCGATTTGACGATTTTTCGTTTACGAGGGATATAACGGAGATTTACAGTCGTGAATATCAAAAAGACTATAAGTGCTACCCCCCAAATTAACTGAATAATATCAAAATACACGAAATCTCTACTATACTGCTCTGTTTTAAACCATAAAATGATTTCAACTAATAGCCATAGAACAGGAAAATAATAGACCTGATATTTTATTTTTTTACCTAAAGAACCGGTATCCAAGTACAACATCCAAAGCAGTAAAAGAGCTATAATCTCTAAAATCTGTATACCGAGCCTAGTTGCCTCGTCTCCTTCATAGCGGATACTCAGTATACTGCCCGATGCAATTCCCTGATAAGTACCATCCAGAAGATAACCTACTGTCATGACGATCAATGCAGGAATAAAGCTCTTCCATGTTTTTACGAGTATATTTTTCGCTTTGCCTGTCTGTCGCGTAATTTTAATGACCACCAAAGCAGATAAAATCACAGCTACGCCAACGAAGTTATAGTTTATACCTCCATCCCACAAAACCAGAGTCTTCCAGGGCATAGTATCTAGAAAAACAACTCCATCAACAGAATCTCTGACTGGCAGCATGTTCCAGCCATTAGCAATATAGATTTGCCAATTTTGCACTATATAAATTATTCTACCAATCAATGGTGAAAGTACTAAAGAGCACAAAATGATATCAAAAGATGTATATCTGCCAGCCTCTCTCTGTAAATTTCTCCACAAGAGAACAGTAAAAAGCATGAACCCCAAAACGATGAAGATTGTTAAGGCCTGAAAGTTAACATAACCTGTACTGTAAAGAATTGGCTTCATAGCAAAACTATACTAAATTTTTATACCTTGATAATACTATAGCGTATGTTCCGATTATTATACTACTCCAGACTAACGTAGTGGGAACTCCCAGCAGAAAATCTGCTGTATACCCGATAATAACTGCAGGAACCGATGCCAAAGCTTGGCTTAGTGCCAACCATACTCCATATACACGACCCAGGAATCCCTGTTCCGTTTTTTCCTGGATTACAGTCTGACTCGGAATGAGCAAAAACGGGAAACCCAAACCTATTGTGATAACTGATACTCCTGTAAGTATGACAACAACAGTATGTACGCTGTATCCTAGCAGACCTATACTATGCCACTTTAATAAAGAAGCAATACTCAGGGTTACACTTGCGATAAATATAGCTAGCACACCAAACAAACTTAATTTAACTCTCTTGCTATATTTAAACCTTGTATTCAAAATTAGAACTCCTATTATAATCCCCACTCCCATTGGCATTACTGACGCGAAACCAACGTTACTGGGAGTCAGTCCTATTAAAAATTCCCCTAACTTAAAAACTAATGCTATAAATATGTACAAAAATGACTGCGCGACCAAATTATGAACCATCATCACCTTCTGAACTTTATCGCGAAAAATATATTGCAGCCCACTTATAAACGATTCAATGAAATCCTGCACTAGTTTTACAAATCGAAAAAGAGATACGTCTCTCTTTTCCACAGGTTTGGGTACCCGTATAAAAAGTGTTGCAATAGTGGCTAAAATAAATAACAGAATTAAAAAAAGAATCAACTTATCCGGCCCCATTAAATCTAATAAAGGTCCAGCTAGAATAAATCCTAAAACGTAAGTAACATAGGTAGTTAAATTAAATATTGAGTTAGCAGGCATAATATTCTTGCGTGCTACTATATCTGGGATAATAGAGGCCTCTGCAGGCAGGAAAAACTGTTTAGCTGCGGATATGAAGAAAATAATACCAAAAGCAAAAAAAGTAAATTCCCACCCATGAAAAACAAGAAAAATTACTAACAAAAGCATGCGGAGTACATTTGAGATTATCATAATTTTTTTTCTATCAAACCAGTCAGCCATTACACCCGCAATAAATGCCACAAAGAATGAAGGGAAATTATTTAACAAGATTACAATTCCCATTGCAGAGCTTGAGCTACTGATACCATGTCCCTTAGGCAACCCGCCTGTATCAGCCAGAAATGCTACAACAAGCGCAAAGATACCGCCGCCTATAAGCGTTGTTATTTGAGAAAACCATAAAAGAAGAAAGTCTCGATCTAAAAATATAGATTGAGGATCCCAGCTTCGTACATTCGGAATATCCCGGGGGAGCTTATACTTTAAGCGTTTTGTAAATTTAATATTCACAGATTAGTTTTATTTAAATATTGAGTTCCACTTTTAATCTTTTATGTGGACTCACCGAAGCTAATAGTAAATTATCTGGGCGAACTAGTCCAGACCAAACTCCTGTAATTTCATCTTTTTTAACTGATTCTATTCTCTGTTGAACTTCTTCTACGGTAAGAATCTTATTCTCTAAAAGATACTGGAGGCCATGCCATAACCCGATTTCATCGCTGGATTCCAGCCCTGTTGTCAGGCTACCTATTAAATAATTTTTTGCCCGATTCAACTCTTCTTCAGAGAAATCGCCGTTAGCAATATTTTTTAATTCTTGAATAGCTGCATCTACGGCACTTTGAATTTTAGAATTTTCTACACCTAATCCAATATTAAAAGAGCCAATCTCATCAAATTCATGTATTTCTGAGTAAACATAGTAGGCTAATCCCAATTTATCCCTTATGATTTGGAAAAGTCTGGATCCAAAACCTTTCGCCAGTATGGCATTACCCACTTTTAAAATATACTTATCCTCACTTCCTCTTGGGATCGAATAGCCTCCAAACATTAGATGAGATTGAGATATTGGCCTGGTAATATTAATAATTTCTTGATTCAGGTTTAGTTTGGAAAACTTTTCAGATTGTGCGTACTTTTTTTCAGAGACTTTGCCTAAGTATTTTTCTATAGCCTCTACTGCCTCGACTGAGTCTATTCCTCCCGATATGACCGCCAAGATATTCTGACCACCATAAAACTCGCTGATAAAATCCAAAAAGTCATTTCTCTTTATATTCTTAATACTTTTTTTAGTTCCGACTATTTCTCTCCCTAAAGGATGACCTTTAAATAAGTGGGAAGCAAAGACTTCTCCAACCTTTTCCATAGGCTGATCGTCATACATGTTTTTTTCTTCAAGTATCACTCCTCTTTCCTTTTCTATTTCTTCCTGTTTGAAGGTGGAGTTTAGAAACATATCAGCTAATACTTCAAAAGCTCCAGCAAATTTTTCTTTAGGAACTTTTATGTAGTACCCTGTATAATCGTAAGAAGTAAAAGCATTCATAGTCGCCCCCAGCTGTTCGACTTCCATCGCGATCTGCTTTGTTTTAGGACGTTTTTTAGTACCCTTAAAAATGGTATGCTCAACAAAATGAGCTATCCCTGATGTTTCTTCATTTTCGAAACGGGAACCAACACGTACAAGTAGAAGAATTGACACACTCAAACTATCTATATCATGAATTACCAGACTTCTTAACTTATTAGAAAAGGTTTTACTGTAAAATTCCATCATTTTATGCCCTAAATTGTTATGATTATAACTCATTCTGGAATATATGAGATTATTTAAAGTAGATTTTAACATTTTACCTTATAGTACTTTATTTCCCAGCGCCTTTCTGTTAAAGTTCCTCAAGTATCCTGAAGAAGCTGAGAATATAGATCTTATAATCTATCATATGGGTATGCAACGAACATTAGCATACTGCCTCACAGTCTCAAGTCTCTGTCTTTCCTCTGGATGTGCCTCTGCCCCTAAGTCTCAAGAAGTAGCTATAATAGAACCCCAACCGACATATGATGAAATTCAAAGAGTGGGAGGAATTACATTACTAGGCCAAGCACATTTGCATGCGACCGGACTATGGGTACCTATTTCTTTTAAAACCCTTACTTTGCGCAGTGGCAACAACACCGCTAATATGCAGGACACTATGGGATTTGTTACTATCACCTGCTCAGAAGAGACTCCGCTGGAAGTAGGAATACATATCCCGGACAAACAACAAACTTTTCCGCTTACAAGGGAAGCTGCGGATCAAATAATAGAAATTCCATACATAGAAAGTGGGATCAATATCATAACAATGTGTAACCATCAGGAACCTTGAGCTCTACTGCGTCTTTTCTTTTTTGCAGCAACCAGTTTGTTACCTTCCTTTAACCTGTCCTTTAGACTTTTTGAAGCCTTACGTATTTTTTTATTAACTTGAGTTTTACCCTTTGTGATCCCTTCCTTTTTGGAAGAAGACGTTTTATTCTGCTTCGTTCTGGCCTTTGCGTTGGCATAACTGCGTACAGACGTTTCTTTAATAGCCTCAATCTGTTTTGCCATAAATCCTTCGATTACAAAAAAAGTTGTCGAAATTTGCTGTTTCATTCTTCCTGTTAATCTGTGATGCTTTGTCTGTTCAACCTTGGATTTCGCAATACCGACAGGTGGAACAAGTTTCATCTCTTTATTTACAGAGTCCCAGCTTACATCAATTTTCATATCACTATCCTGCTGAGAAGTTATTTTGGAAGGATGAATTTTTAATTCCAGAGACATTTCTACGCCCTTTTTCCCTACAAAATTTACCATAGGAACATTTACCCCGCCAACATCCCAGTCCTCGTAAGACTCCATCTTATCCTCCGGTCGGATAATAAAATAGAATATAACCATAGGGAAACTGAGGAAGAAAGTCAAAACGAAAAACACAAACGCTAATTTTTTGCTACCATATCTTTTCCATGAGTCTACCCCCACCCATAGCGAAATCACTAGCCACAATACAATGAGGTAAGAACAAAACATTGTCAAAAATGTCGAATAATCTATATCTTCATTAAAATCTATCAGTTCGACAAATAATTCTGACATATAACCGTAATTAATAAGAATAAAATTTGCTAGCAGTAAAGTGCCGATGGTGGGAGTTGAACCCACACGCGGTTTAACCCGCACCGGATTTTGAGTCCGGCATGTCTACCAGTTCCATCACATCGGCAGTTATTGTGTTTATCCTCTGTTCCCGGATTTTAATTCATCTTGCACTGCACCTTGTTGCTGAGCTCTGCGCTGCATCAACATGTTGAACTGCGCTAAAGCCGCTTCTACTGCACTTCGAATTGCTCTCCCTTTTTCTCGCTCCAGCCTTGTTCGTATATTTTCCTTTTCTCTTGCTGCATTCGCCTTGACAGTGGCAATCGCAAGTTTAACTTGTGCTTTTATCTGCTTTTTCTGTTCTTTTAGTAATCCTATGTTTCTGGCTAAATCTTTCCTTCTAGGATCATTTGGATCCATGCTAGACAAAACCGCCTCCAGTTCAGTGATTTTACTATCTACCCCTGCTAACTGAGCCTTTTCATTACCATGGATCTCTCTAATTTGCTCTTCCACCTTCTTCGCTATGCTTCCCATAATTTCAGCTTTTTTGTTATCAAACTGGGCTCCAACAGCCTCTGTTTGTTTTCTTATTAATCCAGAAGGATTGGGCATTACCATGTGACGAGTCCTCGACTAAACTATTCTTCTGTCTCGCTTAGATAATTATCTCGAAACTTCATCAAAGTGTCTAAAATTCTTTGTTCGAGGTTATCTATAGAATCAGTTAAGAAAGCCAAGATCGTCTCCTGATCTACTTCCTGCGAAACCAAAGTATCAAATTGGACCTTTTGCTCAACAGTTAATAAAGGTTCAAACGAGTCTACTAGTAGATCTCCAAATTCTATATATAGCCTCTCTGCTTCTGTATTCAACAATTCTACACTCGCATCATCTCCATGTTTCTCTTGCACAATTTGCATCATAAAACTATAAACATTCGCATCTTTAGGTTCATTTGGATCCATTACGTAAGACTTCAAATATACTATGATTTTACAATGAACCAAATTAATTCACAACCTATTTGTTATACAAATTCAATTTATTGACGGCATAGATAAGTTTGGCTATTCTTAAAATATGAAATATTTGCCCAAAAACAAAGTGTTTCTTATTATTTCCATATTGATGCTTTCTAATACGCCTCTTTCTCATTCTCAAAACATAGATATATCAGCAGAAGTTCCTATCAGACAAATACAGTTCAAAGTCTTCCCTGAGAAAAGATTACCTTCTATCAATAACTGGTCGACAATTGTCGATGTAGAATTAAGAAGTTGCTCAACAAATCAAACAGTACATAGGTTTCAACAGATTACCACTAATAATGCTGGAATTGGAACTATTAATGTTTCTAATTTAAGCGTACGTGGTGACAACTATACCGCTGTTATTAGAGGAGCCTCTCACTTAAATAAAAAATTCAGCTGTTATCATTTTAATAATCAAAATGTGTTTATGGATCTCACGACTGGCAACTCTACTCTTCTTGCCGGCGAAATAAGTAATAAATACGATAACTATATTAACGCCCTTGATATTTCAGTTTTGATAAAGAATTTCTACTCTTCCGATTACTACAGTGATCTGAATCAGGACGGAAAAGTTAATTCTCTGGATAGCTCTATTCAACTGATTAACTTATACAAAAATGGCGATAACTAATCATATCTTCCGTAAAATTATCATTATTACTCTTATAGTCATATATTTTATACTTGCAAAACAGTCTCAAGCAGCAACTTTTAGTATCATACCCAATTCAACTACCTTATCCAACGCATGTGAATCCGAAGTGCAAATAGCCATTGATACCCAGGGCAAAGATTCAAATGCAGCAGATTTGGAAATACGCTTTGATCCCTCTAAATTGACAATACTAGACTCAAATCCTGACCTTCCTGGCATCCAGATAAAAAATCATACCGCCTACGAAGCCTACTTTGGGAACCAAGTAAATACTTCGGAAGGAGTTATTAGATTAGCTGCAGCTTCTTTTACTTCAGTACTGAATGGTAATACAACTTTCGCAAGTATCAGATTCAAGCCAAAGCAAGGTATCACCAACGCCACTTTCGAAATCTATTATCAACCAGGAAGTTCTACAGACAGCAATATTGCGGAAAGTCCTTCAAGCAACGATATACTCACTGGGGTTACTAATTCTCAAATCACCTTTACAAATACCCGCTGTAGCGGCAATCAATCTCCTACTGAAATTCGATTTATTAATCCTTACAGTTCTAGTCAAAAATTAGGAGAAAATGAAACAATTACTGTACAAATAAACGATGAACTCGACGGGGTAGACCTTAATACAATCAAAATTAAACTAAATAATGAATACTACTACCCCAGTGACTCAGATGTGAAATACAGCGGGACGCAAGCTTCGTATACTATCACTTTTACTCCGCGTGCTCCCTTCCCAGACATGAAATACACCATCTTGTATATAGAAGCACAGGATATGAGAGGAAATAAAGTAAGCTCAAGTCTAATATTTAATATTCCAACTGAGAGCGACTCTGAAAGCTGCCCACTTTGTCCTCCAGGGGATACAACTGACACAGAAATAAAAAGTGATGAGTGCACATTAAGCAGACAAATTTCCAATACACTAAGTAACATTCCTATAGTAAAATCCATTTCAAACAGCCCTATCATAAGAACAATCAACAACAATATTCCAACATCGATTAAAACCGTAAGCCAAGAGCTCACATTAGCAGGACTTTTAGCAAGTCTTATATCAACAGGTTTGATCGCTAATATACTCTCGCTTTTATTACTACTTAGATCTCCTCAGGTTATACTATCCATTCTGGGATTACTTAGGAAAAACAAACCCTGGGGAATCGTATATGATGGAGATACGCATCGTGCCATCCCATTTGCAGTCTTGAGGCTATACCTTAAAAACAGTAAAGCTATGGTATCTCAGACTGTTACCGATGCAGAAGGCAAGTATGGCTTCATTGCAGATCCTGGGAAATACAGATTAGAAGTAGGACATCCCGACTACCGTAAAACTGAGATTATGTTAACAGTCGAACAAGATAGCAGCATCATACAAGATATCAGCTTATCAACAGATGAGAAATTAAAAACGGTAGATAAATACAAGGTATGGATGCATGGCATAAATAACTTTTTCTCGAAGATTTCTCCAACAATAACATTTATCGGACTTATCTTATCAAGTATAGCGGTAGTTCTAAGACCGAATGCTGTTAATTTAACTTTCTTCTGCCTTTACCTGACACTAACTGCTCTCTACGCTATCAAAAAACTAAAGGCTCCAAAATTTTGGGGTACTGTTTATGACGCAAAATCCAATCTTCTTGTTCCAAACGTATTAGTCAAAATATTCCATAAACACGACTGGCAGATGGCAAACACTCATATAACTGATAACAGAGGAAGATTTCCTATACAAGAATCCCCTGGGGAATATGCAGTGTTACTAAGTGCCAGGGACTATAATTATCCATCAACCCGACAAAAAGACCTTAAGAAAATTGAGGAGAAATTAGGTGGGTTATTAGGATTTTCAATAAAAGAGGGGAAAAGTCCTGAGCTTGAATTATACTTGGATCCTAAAATCCGAACTACAGGATTCGTCGAAAAACACGAAAACAGCAAAAAGTTACCAGAAAATTTTCCTTCCCCTTTTTAATCTCCTTGACGATGGCGCTCTACATCTCTGTACCTTGCCTGTTCCTTCACGAAATACAACTCAACTTTCCCAATCGGTCCATTCCTATGCTTGGCAATAACAATGTCAGCAATACCTGGCCTATCAGTTTCCGGATTGTATAACTCCTCCCTATGGATGAATACTACCACATCAGCATCCTGCTCAATAGATCCGGATTCACGAAGATCAGATAACTGAGGGATCTTATCATTACGCTGCTCTACAGCTCTACTTAACTGTGATAAAGCTATGACAGGTACATCGAGCTCCCTAGCTAAGAGTTTCAGGAATCGTGAAATTTCTGAGACTTCCTGGACACGACTTTCCTTATTTTTCCCTTCCATGAGCTGCAAATAGTCAACAATCACTACATCTAAACCTTTTTCCATTTTTAATTTCCGGGCTTTAGTCCTCATTTCCAGGATCGATAGTCCAGGTGTATCATCAATATAAATGCCAGATTCAGCTAAGATACCCATTGCATCAGCCAAACGAGAAAACGCCTCGTCGTTTAATTTTCCCATTCTCAAATCCCAAAGCCCGACTCCTACTTGCATAGACAATAATCTATCCATAAGCTGCAAGTTTGACATTTCTAGAGAAAAAATTCCTACTTTTTTGCTATCTTCTACTCCCATATGTCGTGCAAAATCGAGTGCAAGAGCGGTTTTCCCTACAGATGGCCTAGCTGCCAATATGATTAAATCGGAAGATTGAAATCCTCCTAAGATATTATCCAAAGATTTATAACCGGAAGAAATCCCCCTGAGACTATTTGGATCAGAGTTAAGTTCTTCTGCTTTCTCGTAAGTCGACTCAAGCAGTGAAGAAACATGGACAAAATCGCGTTTAATATTTGCCTCTGTAATATCATAAAACTTTGACTCCGCTTTATCTAATAGAATTTCTACATCCTCCTCCTCTCTATATGCCATTTCGTTTAACAAGCCAGAAAAACCAATTAACTTACGTCTCACTGCCGCTTGTCTAATGAGATTAGAATACTCTCGAACATGTGCTGTTGTTGGAACTGAGGCAACTAACTCCGATAAGTAAGCGGCACCTCCTGCTTTTGTAAGAAGTTTCTTTTTCTTCAAACTAGAAGAGACTGTTAAAACATCTACTGCCTGTTGCCTGTCAAACAGTTGGAGCATAGTTTCAAAAATTATTGAATGCGCAGGCACATAAAAATCGTCAGGGTGTAGTAGCTCTAAAGCTACGATGAGAGCTTCTTCATCCACTAAAATGGAACCGATAACACTCTTCTCAGCTTCTATATTTTGAGGTGGTAATTTTAAATCAGCCATAAATATAAGACCTTATAAATTGGTAAATTCCATTACTCTATCCCATAAAAACTTATACACTTTATGGCTCTCTTTGATAGGTGTTGGCTGGTACCACACACACCCTTTTGATTCATCTATTTTATCTACCTCTTCATACGTCATCGTACCCTCCTGAATGCCCCAGGCCAAATTACGTGATTTATTATAGGACTCTCCTCCAACCTGGTTGTAACCACACATAATATGTGGAATCATTTCAATACTTTTTAACTCACCTTGATAATAGTACGCCATCATTGTCATCCCCTGGCGGGTTTCTCCGTTGTGTCTTGACCAATGAACATTAAGCCCCTCGTCTGTCTGGTCAAAGATAAAGTTACCCAGACTATAAACTATTGGTTTACCTTTGTAAACCTCTATTTCCTGAACCCAATGAGGATGCGACCCAACTATCATATCAGCACCAGCATCTACTATAGCATGAGCTAAAGCCTGTTGATGGGCATTAGAGTGGTTTGTATACTCACTCCCCCAGCTCATCATTACAATGACGATATCTGCTAATTCTCCAGCTTTTGCTATGTCTGAGCTTATCTTATCCTTATCAATCATTCCTACACCCCCCGTAGAAGCTTTTTTAGAATAGTAATTAGTACCATAACTGCCCTCAAACCAGTAATAAGCAGCAACATCTTCTGCGCTCAAAAGAGCTACTTTATAATTTCCCATTTGCATAACATAAGGCCGAGAAGCTGCATCAAGTGTAGAATTGCTTGCACCTGCCAAACCAATATCCAAGTCTTCTAATAATTTCAGTGTGCTTTCAATACCAGACTGTCCTCCATCACCAAAATGATTCCCGACTCCAAAAGCATCAAATCCAACTTCTCGAAACCCTTGCGCATTTCTGGCATCTCCTGTAAACATCATACATCCCCTACATGGCTCTGGATCACCACGTAAAGGGTTTTCAAGCATTGCAATAGCCAAATCACTATTCTCAATTCTGTCTCTTAGCCGGTCAAATAATAGTGTGTAATTATTAGAAAGATTTAACCAGGTTCTATCAACCGCTCTTGCAGGAATAATCTCTCCTCCGATAAAAATGCTATTTATTTCTTCAGGGTCATAATTATAGTAGTAACCTTCAAATAAATAATAAGCTGCTAAAACATTCTCTTTTTCGCTGGATTGAACTTGAAATTTTTCTTCAAGACATAGGGGATATTGTTCCAAATTATCCTGTAACCAGAAATCCACATCGTCTACTTTTAGTGTCTTTAACCTATAGTCTGTTAATCCCAAAGGAACTACGAAAAATGCCTGTTTATTGAGTCCTTGATAGTAAAGGTATACATCATTTAACTCCCCAACACCTTCTACATAGTGAAACCCTAAATTATTGAGTTGCTTCACTTCCTGAGAACTTGTATAAACTTGTGTGTCTTTTAGTTCCTCAGAAGTGATACTCGTTCTATACGATTTAAACTCTGTCTGTACCAAGTAACAATTTTTAATATTAATTTCCTCCCATTTGGCCGTCTTGTCGCTATTACCATTCCCTACTCCAGTTCTACTAACGTTTAAGTAGTAAAAACCTAAAAAAACACCCAAAAAAGAAAATAATATTAAAATTGTAATTATTTTTTTACTTACCATCTATTATTTGAACTAAGTGAAGATTATATTCTTCGTTATCAAAGTCGGTAGTAGAGACTTTATACTTTTTAGGCTCCTCTACATAATGTTCTCCAAAAGTTTTAACTAATTCCTCTTTCTTACCTGCCAGATTACCTCCAATTAGTAAAACCTGAGGATCTATCCTATTAACAAATTTAGCTGTATCAGAGCTGACTGCCACTCCATCATTAAAAATCAGAATATCAATTTCACCTATAGCATCTAAATCAGCCTCGTTCAAGTCAATTTCAGCATCAACTAAAAGCAAATTAATATCATCTACATTGATAATATAAACGCTGCCCTTCTCTTTTTTCATAACTATTACGAAGACATCTTTAATTTCGTATTCTCCGGGTTCAGTTAGACTGTAAGTATTTTTTAAATCTGCATTAATTACTAAATCCAGTTCATCGGTTACCTTTGGTTTATTTGAGTATACTAATCCAACCTTGGTCTCCTTTGTTTTCAGCAAAAAATAACCAGCTCTCTCTTTTATTTCCATGATAACCTTCTTAATTAAAATATAAATAATATAAATTATCATAGCACCCCCAAAAGAAAAATCCAACTACCCACATTTCTATTTCTTTTGTAACAATTTGTATGATTCATAACTTTAAAGCAATGAATTTATTTGAAAACATAACATTATTGCTCTACCCTGAATAATAAATTAATTTACATTCAACTTTATAAAAAACATATTTATGTTATAATACTTCCTGTTTTAAACTTAATTACTAAAGACATGAAAAAAGATATTCACCCGAAATACGGAGCTGTCGTGTTCAAGGATATATCCAGTGGACTTACAATTCTGACAAAATCTTCAGCCTCAACCGATGAAACAATAGAATGGGAAGATGGAAAGACTTATCCGTTAATCAGGGTAGAAATCTCGAGCAAATCCCACCCTTTCTATACTGGGAAACAAAGAATAGTAGACACGGAAAATCGAGTAAAATCTTTTGAGGCTAAAATGAACAAAAAGGACACAACTTCAATTAAATCTAAAAAAGAAAAAATATCCCGAAGACGAACCAAAGTCCAGGCAATAAAAGGAAGCAAGGAACTAACTCTGAAAGATATGTTAAAACAGCTGTAATAATATCTTGCATTCTGTCTCCACCTAAATTATACTAATGCTTATATCAAAAATACTTATTATTGACTGCTCCTATGATGAAGAATGCTTCACACAGCATAGATGTTACAGTGCCGCAACAGGCAAAGAGGAACCTAATCTCGAGAATTGGTATTAAAAATATCGTTTTAGTACTCCTAATAGTGGGCTTAACCATAACCACTATTCTACTCTACCTGATGTACACAAATTTAAAAGACGAAACTGATCCAAATCAAAAAGACTTCAATACTGTAACTACAAATGTAAAAAAACTGATAAATATCGAGGAAGATGAAAAAATCAATGTAGCAAGAATAGATAATGTCGATACCCTCAGACAGGAGAATGCAAATTTCTACAAAAATGCAGCAAATGGGCAATATTTAGTTGTACTCCCCAAATCTCAAAGAGTTATTATCTATGATAAAGCAACAAACAGAATAGTTAATTTCTCCACGTATTCTATCAAAGTAGACGTGATTCCTGAGGATCAAATAGATACTGCTGAAAAACCACTTACAGTAGAAATCAGATATGCGATGAACGTTACGGAACAAACAGTAGAAAATGTTAAAAATGCATTAGAATCAGCTAGTCAAAACTATGAAGTAATAGCGACCACACAGACTGATAATGACCTTGAAGGGTTAACTGTAACACTTCTAAACAGACAGGAAAAACCCAAAATGTCTCAAAATCTTATAGCGCATAGCGGCACAAATTCCATTACAGAAAACCTGCCGGATGGGGAAGCTCCATCAGATGCTGACGCTGTTATATTATTAGGTTCTACTAATTAAAAAAAAGTTGTAACATAAAGGGCGCCTTCGGCGCCCTTTATGTTTGTCCTGACACTATTATAACTATTCGTTAGATTCTTGTATGGTCCTTGCTCTATTTACTACAGTTACGCTCACAATAAGATCTTCTGACTCTCTATAGATCACAACTTTATCTGAATAAGCCAAAACTTTGTCTCCATTACGTGCATTCTGATAAAACGCTGGGTTACTATCTTGTAATTGTTCGATATCTTGAATCTCCGCAATAGTAGGCTCCTCCGAGGAAACTAAAATATGTCTTCCAACCTTCTCTTTTATATCATCTGGCTCCTTCTTTTCCACTCTTAAGTCATTTAATAAAATAACATTAAGCCCGATGGAAAATAAAAGGAATACCCCAAAAATAATAGTAACTAGTTTACTCATATTAATTAATTATTAAGTAGTCAAAATTAACAGTTTGAATAGCGGGGTCCTGGATTTCAATCATAAATCCCGATCCCATTTTTGTGACTTTGTATACAACAAACTGATCTGGAGTAACTAAAATCCTAGATCTGTCTGTAATAGTTGAGTTCTCTACCTCCTCCTTTACTTCGCCTATTTTGATTGAAACCTGCCCGATGCTACCATTCTCCGTTTCCTTCAGGTTGATTTTTCCTTCTGCACTTATCTTAAATAACTCATTGTCACCTTCATCTATTAGAATAAAAGCCTGATCCCGTCTAGAAAGCTGAAGTATCAAATCATCCGTCGAAGTATACCTTTTTGCAACAATTTTACCGCCAATATTGACATCAGACTTGATCAATAATTGAGAATCAGTAATCTCAAACAAATTATCACCGTTAGCAATGTTATAGTTTTCTATTGCCAAAGCATCCTCAGTACTATTTAACTTTTCGTAATATTGAGTAGGAACATAGCCAGAGTCAACGTACATAAGTATCCTTCCTGTCTTGTACTCAGAGACCTGCTGCTTATGCTCTACTATTTCATCTACCTTTTCTATAACCTCTAAAGTCTCTTTCTCCTGCAATTCACCAGTCTCCACGAGTTTTCCGACCAATTCTTGCGCTTGCTCTTTATTCTCTTCAATTTTAGCCTGAACTAGATTGCTATCTCCTTCCACTCTTCCACTAAAGCTTTCCATAGCCCTTCCTATAATTATTCCACCTTCCGTGGCTTTCATAGCATAACCAGGTGTGCTACTTGGAGTCAGATAGTCCCCTCTATTAATTGAACCATTCTCATCTGTCACCTTAACAGGGACTCTCCCAACTAAAGCAACTGGTCTGCCATTTTCTTTATGTTCTTTCCAGTCTTTTAGGTATAGTCCTGGATCAGTTGAGATTACTCCAATGGCTCCATCGTCATAAACAGTATCAGTCTTTTCCACAACAAGGTTAGCCCCGGAATTCTTTAATTTCACTACATCTCCCGCACCAATTCCCAGATCGTCTACTTCATATTCTTCAGCCAGATCAAAGCTACTGATTGTTACATCTTTCCCATAGTATTTGTAAGCATATATGTCTTTCCAGGCCTTGGTTGCGGTTCCTAAGTTAGAGTCATTATCTACATAGGGACTTAAACCATCTGATACATAAAATGTACTATCAAAGCCATCCCAAATGAAAAACTCTGAACTGGCAGTCCCAGTTCCCCCAAAGTAAATACCTCTATTACTGTACATGAGATTTGGATCATCGCCATAGTTAAAGTATAGATCACTGGTCATTCTTATGCTATTAGTTTCTACTCCTGTAGCTTTAATAAACCCAACAGCAGCAGGCGATATACTATATTCAGTAAATTCTTGATTAGAATATCCAAATATAAGAGAACCACTGCTGAAATAATGTCCGGCTAATGTCTTTTCAATTTGTCCAAACGGTTCATACCGTGTAAAATCCAACAATTTATCAGATTCAAGAATTAAACTCGTAGATGATAAGGACCTTCCGACCAGAATATCCCGCTGTATATAACGATATGTGGGAGAAGCGATAATATCATAAATGTCTCCACGAGAATAAGTATTTGCATCCGCAACATAATAATCCGCATTCGGAGTAAGCCCTGAAAGATTCTCTACCAGTCCATTCACTACTATCTCTATAGATTCCCCGGATACGGCAGAATTTTTAGCAATACCACTAAAAGCTTCCGTTGTATAATAATGTACTGAGGCTCTCCCCCTGGTATTAAGTATCATATAACGTGCACCGTCTCCTAAGCTAAGCAAAGTAGAAGCATTCGCCCTAGAACCTTCGGAAAGGATTCTTGACTTCGAGAATTGCCAATATTCATCTCCGACCTTCTCACCGATACTAATATATAACCCTGTAGCTTCGCTGTGCCGTTGAGTAGCAAAAACGACTTTATTGTTAGAAACAGCAGCAGCAATTATACCCTTCTGCGGATCAAAAGCTGGACCATACGGACTCAATGGCTGCTCAGTAAAATTCTTAAAACTTATACTACTATAGCCCCCCTCAAAAATATTAATTTTTTGTCCTGATATGACCCAGAATTCTGGGTATGTCGAGTGTCCATATACACCGTAACGAGGTACGGTCAATATACTTAAATCCAACCCTCCAGCTACCTCGCTCTCTGTTCCACTCAGGGTTATTGTTGTCCCATCTAAAGAATACGTTTGTGTTACCGGCGGATTACTATACTCATTACTAATTGAAGCTATTAGCCCTCTAAATATTCGGTTACTGGCAGATCCTCCTGAAACGTATCCTGACACAGCGGTCATCTTGGATGGAGTTGCTTTATAAACAACTTCACTGCCAAATGTTATAGTACTGTCAACAACAGAACCTACAATAGCTGTCGCAAAAGATGAGTTTGCTTCATCCAAATATGACACAACAAATCTGGATCCTTCAGGATCTGCTACTAAGTCAATATCCTCTGCGTTACCTAAATTAAACATCTGTGCATCACCAAAGATAATGGAGTCAGCACTTATATCGCCTATGATAGCCATTCCTTGAGAGGTAGTTTTGTCATTATAGGCAATAACAATTTTATTAGTAGCTAATTTGGCCACTTTGATATTATCTACATCATTAGAACTAAATGTATGGGCATCTCCATAATTTACTAATGTTTCTATAACCTCACCCAATACTACCTTTCCTTCACCTTTATCAATACTACTATCATACTCAGAATAAGCTATAACTATGCGGTCTGTATCTAACAAGTCAGAGTCAACTACCCTTGGATATGTACTTACAGCTGGATGAAAAGGAGACCCTCCACTATTTACATCCGGGAGAGTACCTTTTATTGTGACCGGCCCTGTTCTGGTTACAAGATCCCCCGCAGCTATCTCATATCCAGGTGCAACAACGGACTGAATTGTCTGCTGTTCATTTTTATTAATTTTGTATTCTTCACCAGACTCATTTTGGTAATACAAGTTCCCATCACTTGACTTAGCATACAGCTGGCCATATGAAGTTACTTGGGAAGGTGTATCGTTTACCTTTAATATTCCTAAGCTGCCAGTACTTCCTACAAATAACTCATCTATCCCATCCGCATCTGCATCAAACCCTAACCTATAATTTGTGGCATCGTAGCTTACTACACCCTCTGTGCCATCTGTGCCTATATGGATACCGTTTATTCCTAAATATAAGTCACTCCACCTAAAGTTAGAATTACCTAACGTAAACATGTCGTTTATTGCAGGAAGGAGATGACTGCTTAGTTCAAAACCATTATCTGTATAAACCAAAATTCCTCCAGTTCCAGTTGACGAGTACATCCCTAATACTGCGTTAGTAGTGCTGCCGGAGCCGATTCTTACTGTATTCTGATCAATATCAACACTAAATACTGAAGCTAGTGTGTCCCCCCCAATAGCGAAATCGTCAGTTACGCTTGTCAAATAAGTAAGACTCCCGGAATCAGTAAATAACGATTCCCCTCCCTGAGAGATGGCCAACAAATCGATATTAGCTGTCCCATTATAGAAATATAAACTTGTCCCATTCCACCATAGGTCTCCGGAAACAGGGGCAGAAGGATTAACACCACTTGAGCTGGTCAAATTAATCTGAGCGCTTCCTGCAGTTGCAGCTTTAATATCAAGCCAGGCATCTGGTGTATTTACCCCTATACCAACCCTATCTGTCCCTCCATCGACAAAGAAAAGATTAATATCAGTATCACCGGCAATCCTAAAATCGACATCCAATCCTGTTTGATTAAACACAAAGCCTGCATTATTGAGTTCCAAAATATCTGCCATTGTCATCTCAAAACGAGCTGTATTACCATTAGACGCATAAAAATCCAGCTTCGCATTCGTATTCTCCCCTGTCCCAAACTGTATTAAGTTTTCACTGACATCAACACTAAAAGAAGCTACCAAACTAGTACCTCCGACAGCAAAATCGTCCACTATATTAGTTAAGTAAACAACAGATCCTTCATCAGTAAATAAAGAGCCCCACCCGCAATTGGCATCACTTGAGTTGCACAGTAAGCTGCTACCCCAATATAAATTATTTGTAGCAGCATTAGACTGGAGTGTCGTTGCCAAATAATTGTTTGCATTGCTGCCCAGATGAATTAAATCAGTAACTTCTAAACGATCATCAACAATAACGTAACCGGCGTTATTCGCAGAAAGTATCAGATCTTCATCATTCAAGCCATCACCAGCAATAATATAAAGAGGGGACTCAGAAGTAATATAAGATGCCGTAGAATTTGTAAAGTTCAAGTTATTTGCAATTTGCACATTTCCAGGCGAAGCAAAAGTAGCAGGAACATTCGCTATGATACCAGTAGCAGTGATTTCAAATATATCGTTTCCATTCAAATCAATGTCCAAAAATTTACCAGTAAACCCTGCTGCTGTATTTATGTATAAAGCTGTCTCACTTCCTGCCAGCGCACTGCCCAATACTGTTATACCTGAAAAATTAAACAAGCCATAACTTTGTGAGGCTATATCATCAAGGTAACCGAACATATTCGCTCCGAACCCAAACTCTGCTCTATCATTGATTAACTTATCATACTTTAAATAAAAATCTGCATTGGATCCTAAATACAGCGATTTGTCATCTGCAATAAGCACATCTCCGTTACTAAACTCCCACCTATGATTTGTTGTATAAGCTATTGTACCGGCAACTCCGTCAGACGCATACATAGCAAGACTTCCATCACTTCCTGCTCCAGTACCAATTCTTACTTTATTCAAGTCTACGTCAACACTAAATGCTGCTGTAAGGGAACTCCCCCCAATAGCAAAATCGTCTGTGGTTTGTGTCAGATAGCTTACGGTTCCCCCATCAGTGAAAAGTGAAGCGCCCCCTCCAAAAGTTAGCCCACAGTTTGGTTCGCTTACATCGCACAGTAGATCATCTCCCCAGTATAAGTCATTGACTGCAGGATCAGCAGCACTTCCTATCCTTAAGACATCGTTAGCATTTAGCCCTAAATTCAAAACTCCGTCAACCTGTAAATTCCCCATATTGTCTATACTGGCAATCTCTGTCGATTTACCAGTATTCAAAAAGCTTAGTCTATAACTGCTACTTGAGGTAATATCAAGAAATAAGTTTATGTCTATCTCTGTATTGATATCGGTACTATCATCGAAGTAATTCCCTCTGAAGACCAGTGCACCAGAATCACTGGCAAGATTTCCTCCACCATTCACGCCTACAGTTGAATTATCAATTATCAAGTCTCTTAAGGCAGTATCTTGAAGGTAAATGCTACCACCGCTAAAAATCCATGAGTCATTGGTACCGTAAGTGATCTGCCCTGTATCGCCATCTGAGGCATACATATTGAAAATAGTATTAGATGATGTACCAGATCCAAATCTAAAAGTACTAGTACTTACATCTATGCTGAATACTGAATCTAAACTACTCCCTCCTATAGCAAAATCATCGGTGATGCTACTTAAATATGTTAAGGTTCCTGCGTCAGTCCATAGTCCTCCAGCAGCCAACAAATCATAAGTATTTGATCCATCGTAAAAACTAAGCTCTGTACCGTCAAACCACATGTCCCCGCTTTGTCTGCTGGCGCTTGCTACTGTTGCACCGGGAGTTAGGTTTAAATGAGGGTTAGTACTAGTGGAGGCCTTAATATCTAAAATGGCACCCGGATTTGTTACTCCAATTCCTACATTATTAGTATCGCCTCTAATGACTAATGCAGCTTCAACTACCCCATCATTTCCGGTATTAGCGAACACTATGCCACCATCAGGATTAGGATTGTTGAAATCAGTTTTCTCAAATATCAACGCATCATTGGTACTCCCAAAATACCCTTCTTCTGTTCTTATTCTAAATCCATCTCCTATAGTAGGGATACCTGTCGGCCCTGTATTAAAAAAGAGATGTGTCATGGAATTGCTACCAGAAATCTTTATCCCACCACCAACTTCAAGTAAAGCACCTGGATTCACAACACCAATTCCTACATTTCCTCCTGAGAAAGCCCAGGCATCATTTGTATTAAAGGTAATAGAACCGGTATCACCATCAGAGGCATACATAGTTAAGACAACGTCAGTTGCAGAACCACTTCCTAATCTAATAGTATTCTGATCAATATCTATACTGAATGTAGCAGCTAATGTGTTACCCCCAATAGCCAAATCATCTCCTGTGCTTGTTAAATACGTGAGACCAGTGCCGGAAGTCCACAAACCACTTTGTCCAGCAGCAAGGCTATTTAGTGCATGTAAAATTGAATTAGTACCTGAAGGTAGCTCAGTATTAGATTCGTCGGAAAGAGCAATAGCTTCGACTGTGTTCGAATCCTTAAAAGTCAAAACTGAAGAGCTCGTAATAAACCCGGTTGTAATGTCTAACACATCATTCACTTGTACTACATAATCACCTGCAGCCGAAAGCACGAGATTAGAATCGGAATCTGAAATTCCACTACCATTGATTACAATATGACTGTTTGCCAATGCAATTTCTCCAGATTGTAAGTAAAGGCTGTTTTCAATAAAGACTGAGTTACCAACTCCAAGCAAATCAACTACATAGAGATCATCAGCCGTAGCCGCATCCAGTACAAAACTGGTATTAGTAAGGGGAGTGTCGTCACCCACCCAGTTTCCCACTATCACATCATGGTCATTTTCAAAAGTACCTGTGTTCGTACCTGAATTAAAAGTTAATGCTTCCCATAATGTAAAATCACCGCTACAGCCGGAGCCATCATTCAGGCAGATCTGCTTATTACCCCAATATAGGTTACTGGTAGCAGGTGCTGATCCCTGACTGGTTCTAAGCTCGTTGTCTAAAGCATTCCCTAAATTCAAAACCCCAGAAAGAGTCAAGTTCCCGGTTGTCCCGGCATCAGTTAATGCAGCTAATAAATTTGTCCCGTCTGTAAATTCTAATCTTCCATCTCCAGAAGCGTCATATACAAGTTTAATATTGTTGGCAGTACCAAATGTAAGTGCTAGATCGTTATTAATTCTTAAATCTCCGCCGCTCCACTGTAATAAATCTCCTATGTACTCAAATCTTCCTGTATCACCTGTGGATGAATAAAAATCTAATTTTGCATTACCAGAAGATCCATCTCCGATCCTCAGCAAATTTTCACTCTCATCAACACTAAAAGCAGAAACTAAGGTCGAAGATAAGGATAGATCTGAGCCAGAGGAAGTCAAGTAAGTTACATTGCCATTGATGGTCCAGAGTCCACCACCTCCTCCTGCCGAAGCAGTTAGTGCATGTAAAATGGAATTATATCCATCTGGTAATTGCGTATAAGTTTCATCACTAAAAGGTATGGTATTAGTATTTATATCGTTAAAAGTTATTACTCCACTCTCATCAATTAAGCTGGCAGCAGTCAGTGATCTCAAGGCGTAAGGAATTGTGGTAATTTTGTTCCGTGTGGAGAATACTTCTGGAGTAGAAAAACTATTTAAGCCAGGTGTATTGGTATCATCAAATTCTACCTGAATATAATAATCTGCATCGCTGTTCCAATTTACTCCGCCGCTGCTCACAGCACATCTTGTCTCCGCACCGTCTCCATCTGTCGTCCAGCTACCGCCTTGACTAGTAATACAATAATTTCCAATACTCAAGCTAAAAATTCCATTATATTGTCCTATTTCAATATCAGTGAGAATTTCACTCCATAAAGCCGTCCCTCCAGAGGCAGAACTATAGATAGAAATCTTAAAATCACATGTATCATTATTTGCACCATTAATAATACAACTAGGTGAAATGTTAGTTCCTGTATTTTTATTAACAATTTTGCCTTGAAATTTAATTTCCTGGGTAGAAACCGCACTGACCGGTCTGGAAGTATAAGCAGCAAAAAAAACTGTAATAACAGCAAAAGCCAGTAATAGTAATTTTACACCAAAAGCAGTACGCATGTCAGGACAATTTGACTTTATACAATATAATACAAACCAAAATTCAGCTCAAGAATTTTATTGATAAATTAATCTGCTTAAGGTCTCAACCCTACTATTGAGCAAAATATCCACTCTTTTAAGGATACAACTGAAGAACAAAGCCTTAATTAAATCTTAGGGCCGCACCCAGATTGTATTCCCGTTTGATATCTTCCTCAGATAAAGCATACTTAAAAATTTTTATTTCATCTAGGAGTCCAGAATATACTGATTGTCCCCATTGATTATTATGGAATTTTGCTATATACAAAGGCTGGGTATTATTATTATCTAATGTCCAAGTCATAGTATTCTGGCTATCGAGTACTCCATCTACATACATCCTATGGTCACTAGATGATATATTCACAAATGTCACTAAATGCCATTTACCGTCATTAATTTGCTTATCACCATAAAAGTAATGATGTGTATTTGGACTCTCATGCCATCTTTCAAACGCTAACTTACCCGACATAATACTAAAATAAAAAGGAAACGATACGATAGCTGTTGGCCGTGATTTACTGATAATAGGTAAAATTCCGCTCTCGGATGTCTTAATCCAGGCTGATAAGGTAAATTGATCAGATGGCAACCCCATGTTAAATACCTGAGCATGATTGACAGATACATAATCATTACTTCCATCAAAGTCTAGACATCCATTTAACTTACAATTATCCCCACTTAACCAGTCTGTCTGCGTATCCATATTCATTAGTGTCCCGTGATGATTATTTCCTGAGTAATCGTGCGCTACCTCTCCTTGCTCCTCATCCATCTTCCAGTATCCTATCGGTGCCCCTCCGTTGTATTCTATCGCTACTTCCCGCGCTGTCAATGCCCCTCCATATATCTTGACATTATCTATGCTGCTATCTGTATACCTGTTACCTGTAGCATATCCTCCTATATAAGAAGTTGTACTGGGAGCTTGAGCACTCGTTCCTGAATATGTTCCTATTAGCCGTCCATCTAAATATACACTGGGAATTCCACTGTTATCTATACTCAGCACTATATGATGCCAACCTGTCCCTATCGCAGTATTTGTATCTATCCATCTCACGTTCTCAAAGAGAACTATTAAATCATTACCTAAATTGTCCATATCATCTGTACCTACTCCTATCCCATACCCATTACCTGACCCTACCTTCACAAACGCTCCTTTCTCACTAGTTGAAACAAGATTAACCCATGCACTTATTGATACATTCGCGTTTCCTAAACCATATGTAGAATTTATCACTATATTCTCATCTACACCGTTGAAATCTAACGCATTACCTATCTTACCCTTAACTATGTTCTCCTCTGCTGTCATGTTCTGCATGGTTCCGTTCTGGTCCCCCCCTATGCTATCGTATACTGTTGTACCACTCTTCTTCTCAAAATCATACTGTGCTAGTAAGTTTGAAGGCTTAAGCTCGTTATTTACCTTCAAATCTTCCTTATCGAATGCATACATATCAGCAATTTCCTGACTGGTCAGTGCCCTACTATATACCCTTAGATCATCCAACTTACCTTTGTAATATATTATATTATCAACATCACTTTGCGTATTTCGGGAACGAGCCCCTACTATCATATAATTAGGATTTAGAAGACCATCATTTGTTGAATTAATAGCAGTATTCTCACCATAAAATTTTCCATCTATATATAACTTGAGAGATTGTGAATCTAGTATCATAACTACAAAATGCCAGACCCCATCTCTGTAAGTGCTGGAAGCATCAATATATCTATGGGTACCATTATAATCTGAAGCCGAGAAATTGCCATTAGTATTTCTCCATCCAAGCATAGTATGTCCACTACCACATTCATTAGCGTTACACTCTCCAAATTCCAGAATTGGACCGCTTGACGTAGCTGTAGTATTAAACCACAGGCTAATTGTATAGTTTGTTCGTGATAGCTTCACAGGACCAGGGCGTATAGATCGGATCTGATCATCAACTCCATCAAAGCTTATAGCATTCCCCATCACTCCTCCTATCACACTTGGTGATCCCAAAGTAGTACCATGTCTGTTATGAGGACTTGAGTCCAAAACATTTCCAGCACTATCATTGTAACTACTCTCGTCAAACATCCAATGTCCCTCCAAATTCTGTATACTTACATTATCACCTGATCCATTGCTAGGCTGGAAAGATCTAAATACTCGCCATATTTCCTCCGCTGTTGCTGAGTAATTGTAGAATACAACTTCATCTATTATCCCGTTAAACCAATAGCCTGTACTATCTCCTCCTATCACAAATTCTTCATCGCTGCTTAGATCGCTTATTGCACTTATATTATTATCAACCCCCTTTGCTCCCCCATTTACATATAACGCCAAACTACTATTTATGTCTTTTACGCATACTATCCAATGCCATTCACCATTATCATATCTTTCAATACTTATTACATTATCTTCCGGAAACGCTTGACTGTCATCATCTATCCCACATACGACTTGCCCCGAACTATTCAAGTACAGCACATATCCAGCCGCTCCATTTATCCCGCCTTTTCCTGCTATAATTCTGGTTTCATCTACTTGTTCCTCTGCTTTAAACCACACACTTAGCGAGAAACTCCCACCAGCTCCAATATTCAAGGCATCACTCTGCTCTATTCCTATGTAATCATCCGTCCCATCCAACCGTAACCCGTTTCCGATCTTCCCGTGAACCCAATCCCCTTTTTCTATCACTCCATTCACCACTCCGCTAAAATCATTCATTTCCTCTGCTACTTGGACTCCTTCTTTCTCGTTTAAATGCCATACTGCCGTCGGCTCAACTTCCCCTGTCTCCGACTTGAGTAAACTTATATTCTCCTTGCCTAGCTCTATCAGTGCGTTTACATCACCCTTCCTTGAGGTGTTTTCACGACTGTAAACCACTAAAAGCAAAACACTTGCTGCAACAAGCAATAGTATGACCAATCTGATTTTACTTCTAAAAATCCTAGTTACCTTAAAAATATAGGTCCTTACTTTTTTAAATAAAAATGACATCTCTGTTATTCTATATAACTTAAAGTAGAAAGTCTAAATATATACAAAGCCTTCAATCATATTTAAACACATAGAGAATTACAGTGCAAAAGAAGCTAAAATTACATCATCCCTTGTTACCTAATTGTTACGCCTCCCTTATCTACAACATCAACACTAAAACTGTTATAATCCCGTAGCAGCTTTTATATAAGAGTCTAATTATGAAAAATCTGGCAGAAACATCAAAAAATCTAATAAATGAATATGAAATCCTTGAGAAAAATTTGCAGGATCCCCAAGTCATTGCAAATCCTCAACTGCTGCAACAAATATCACAAAAACATGCAGAATTAATGCCCATGATTGAACAACTAAAATCGTATGAGAAATACAATAAAGAGTTACAGGAACTAAAATCTCTTATAAAAACTGAGCAAAATAAGGAAATGAGAGCGCTCTACCAGGATGAAGTTACAACTCTTGAAACGGTGATGTTAAAGTTAGAAAAAGAGCTAAGAAGCCTTTTAAAAGAATCTGATCCTAACGCCAAAAGAAATGCCATACTCGAAATTCGGGCAGGAACAGGAGGAGAAGAAGCAGCCCTTTTTGCAGCGGATCTCTTTAGAATGTACATGCGCTTTGCCGAAGCTAATAAATGGCCTGTCCAAATATTGAACAGTAATCCCACAGGCAATGGTGGATACAAAGAAATTATATTAGGAATACAAGGGCATAATGTCTTCGGTACACTAAAATGGGAAAGTGGCGTACACCGAGTACAAAGAATCCCAGCTACAGAAAGTTCTGGAAGGATTCATACCTCCGCAGCTTCAGTAGTGGTACTTCCAGAAGTAGACGATCTTGCCGATATTGAGATCAAAGAAAACAAGATAAAAGTAGATGTGTACCGAGCAGCTGGCCCTGGAGGACAAAGTGTCAATACAACTGACTCTGCAGTTAGGATTACACACCTACCAACCGGGATTGTTGTAACATGTCAGGATGAGAAATCTCAGCATAAGAATAAAGCACGTGCTTTATCCGTTCTGAAAAGTAAGCTTTACCAGTTGGAGCAGGAGAAGATTACTGAAAGCACTGACAGTCAGAGAAAAGCCGCAATTAAAACCGGAGACAGATCCGCGAAAATTCGAACTTATAACTTTCCCCAAAATAGAGTTACCGATCACAGAGTAAAGGTAAGCTGGCATAACCTCTCAGAGATACTCTCTGGAAATCTTGAGGAAATAACTTCCGAGACTGCTTCCAAGTTAGAAGACGAAATTGATATTTAATCCCATGCGAATTTCCTCCCTGTTATTGAAAAGCAATCTCCCTCATACACAAGAGCTTCAGTTGCTGGAACATATTACAGGAAAAAGTAAAAGTTACCTGCTGGCCCACTCTGAGATCAACCTATTAAATAGCCAGCTAAGAGAGTTCAATAAATTACTGTCCCGACTGAAAAATGGAGAGCCTCTACCCTACGTAATTGGGACAAAGTATTTCTATGAGTCAAAGTTTATTGTTAATAATAAGAACCTCATACCTCGAAATGAAACAGAGCTTCTTGTAGATTTAACTATTCAAGAAATCAAAAAGATTGCTAAGGACACAATAAAAATTCTGGAGATTGGTACTGGAACAGGCTGCATTGCAATATCGATTGCGAAATTTTGTAATGAAAATTTAAAAGATCAAAAAATTGAGATAAATGCGATAGATTCGAATACGGAGAGTACCAATTTAGCGAGAGTCAACGCAAACAATATCTTAACAGGCAAGGCAAAAAAATATATCAAATTTCTAACTATAACCCCTCTAAAACTATCTAAAAATACAAAATATGATATTATAGTCTCTAACCCGCCATATATCCCCACGAAAGATTACCTAAACTTAAACTCTTCCGTATTCAATTTTGAGCCAAGAGAGGCACTAGATGGAGGCGAAGATGGATTAAAAATCTACAGGGAAATTTTTCAATATATAGCCAAGCAAAACAATCCACATCCTATCTTATTATTGGAAATTTATGAAAAAAAGGAATTTATAACAAATCTTAGACATACCATCCAAAATACCTTTCCCAAATCTCAGATATCTATATTAAATGACCTTGCAGGTCGACAACGTTTTTGTAAAATCGTCTATTGTTAACTTTGCCCCCTCGTCCCTATTTCAACCTCAATTTCTATTCTTTCTTCATTTCGTAGTATATTGAGCTCTACCTCTTCTCCTATTTTAGTTTCTTGGATATATTGAGTTAAAGACTTATCCGAGAAGTCAGAGCCATTGTAACCTATGATAAAATCTCCTGCTCTTACTCCCGCCGTAGCAGCAGGGCTTCCGGCCACTACATCAATAATCTGCGCTGCCACTATTGACTGCCTATCCATAAAAATCATTCTAGTTCTATACTCTACTCCTAAGTATGGCATTCTGAATTCTCCAAATTCTTTTAGCTCTGATAGTCTATCCTTGATCCTATTTATAGGCAAAGCAAAGGACAAATTATCAGCTCCCCCGACCGTGGCAAAGTTTACTCCTACTACCTGTCCATTAATATTAATAAGTGGACCACCCGAGTTGCCAGGGTTAATAGCGGCATCTGTCTGGATAACATCCTCAAATGTATCCACAGTGCTATTGAAAAAACCTCCGCTGCTTAATTGTACAGTTCTATTAAGCCCGCTAATAATGCCTTTTGTGACTGTTCCTGACAATTCACCTAAAGGATTTCCTATAGCAATAACTGTTTCTCCAACCTGAAGACTGGAACTATCACCTAAAGTCAAAGGTCTTATTCTAGAAGGATCTTCGACCTCTAGTATCGCTATATCATTGCCTGTATCTCTATAAATATTTATAACACTGATGATATCTTGCTCCTCATTGTTAACCTGTACGAAATAATCAACATTCAGACGCGAAACAACATGCTGATTGGTTACTATATAGCCATCATCTATAACGAAACCAGTACCTAAAATACCTCCTTCAGAAACCATACTGCTTTCAATCCCAATACCAACAACACTGGGTTGCGTTATTTGAACAATAGCAGTTATTCTATCTTCAGGGTTATCAGATTCCAGCAGATTCTTGATTTCTTCACTCAGTTCGCCATTATTCTGTTCTATAAGAACGTCTTTTTGGCAATTTGCTTTATCCCAGATATAAGAGTCTTCGATCACGACATCGCATATCCATTGTTTTGTATACCCAGTCATACTTAAAACACCCAATGCTATCAATAAAGCTAACAATATAACAAGTATAAAGCTACAACACGCCAAAAAGCCTCTCAGTTTAGATCTACGACGTGGTTGGATATTAGTCTCTGAAGTATTTTGTTCTTCTTCTGTCATAGCAAGCATTTAAAAAGTAGTTGATTCATATCGTAGCATAAACGTCAATATCCCCTCAACAGCACGCTATTTCAGTCTAACTCTTTCTTAGCTCTATTAAGCTGCGGATCTTCCCTTGCATTGTAATCCTCAGTAGTTAGCTCAACTTCGATATCGGGATGTATAGGATCTTCTCTGGAAATATTCCGACCACTAGGCAGAACCCACTGTTGAAATACTACATGTAAGGTCCCACCATTGGATAGCTGAACAATTCGCTGCTCTACACCTTTTCCAACTGTAGGCATACCAATGACTTCTCCTCTATTGTTATCCTGTATAGCTCCGGCAAATATTTCAGAAGCGGAAGCACTGCCCTCATTTATAAGCACCACAAGTTTGTGCTCTTGAAACTCTCCATCTCGGTTCGTTTTTCTTTCTGTGATATTACCGGTCTTATCCCGCTCAGACATCACTAGTGTACCTTTAGGCAAAAACTCACCTAAGACATATATTACTCCATCAACATATCCTCCCGGATTATTCCTAACATCTACAATAACTTTTTCAGGATCTGCAACCTTAACCTGTTGTACTATTCTATCCCATTGGTCATAAAAGGCCTGTAAGCTATCTTCTGTGAATTGACTGATTTTGATCCTAACAGTTCCATCTCCTATATTTTCATAAGTTATACTATCTAAATCTATTTTCTGCCTTGAAATAGTAAAATCCAGAAAGCCATTTGCCCCATCCCTTGCTATTTTCAAATTTACTTCGGTGCCTGCTGGTCCTTTTATTACATCAGCCACCTCATAAGCTGTTTGGCCTTTCATATCTTCTCCATTTACCTCCACAATGACATCTCCCGGTCTTAAACCTGCCGCTTGAGCTGGATATCCTTCAATCGGAGTTTCTATTTCTGTATACTCTCCAGTATATCTAAGAGTTGTTCCAATGCCTTCAAACTCACCAGCATTCGCCTGTAAATAATCTTCAGTTTCTGTCTTGGTCAAATATGAGGTATACGGATCATCCAGAGACTCTACCAACCCTCTTACCGCTCCATCTATCAGGCTTTGACCGTCAAGACCGTTTTTAATGTAAGTTGATTCTAATTTATTCCAGACCTCCCAAAGAATATTTACATCAACGTTTTGATAAGTTCCTTTAATATCGCCAGTCAACTTGTAGTCTGCTTGCTGCTGTCTTTGATTTTCCAAATCAATTTTCCCTAATCTGAAACCAACCAGAAATACCAATACACCCACAATAATTAGAAGAATGTATGAGGCAAAATTTTTTCTGTTATTTGAATTATTCATTATCTACAATAAATTTATCAGTTTAACTTTATTAAAATTTGGGGACCTGATTTTCATATCCCCTCCGTCAATGGAAATTATTCTAACATACTCACCCCATCTTTGATTATCTATAACCCGGATTTTGTTTCCTACTTTATATTTAGAGTCACTAATCGACACAAAATTTTCGAAAAATGTATGAGTATTACTCTTTATTCCAAGAGTAACTATCTGTTTGTCTCCATCTATAAATAGCGGTTCATTATCCAGAAAATCAAAAACAAATCTACTATTATCGATTTCTATATCTATCCCATCCAAAATAACTATGCTACAGAACTTATGCCTTCCCTGTCGAATTACCTGCCAAAATAAATTGGTGTCTATGCTTCTGCAAATGATTGTTTCCGCGCCCATTTGTATAAATTTGCTATATGTCTCTAGATTTAAGTCTGATACGTACTTTATATTTTTATTTAAGTATCCAGCAAAGCTTCTTCCTAGAATCAACCTTGGACGAAACACCACAGCAGACTTAACTTTAACGCTTTTATAAGTTCTTTCCCTGGAAGGATAAATAAAAATATATCCATCTTTGATATATTTAAATGAAACATACCCTTCTTTATGGGCATGATATTCATGAGTATTCAACCCTAGAGTACTTGAAGACTGAGCAAGCACCTGTCCTACTTCAACAAACTCTCCCTCTATGGTCTGCGGATCTATATTGTCAATATCTTTCTTTCGCAGCTCAATACCATATTTCGCATCCTCTTGAATAGTAAAACTTCCAGGTATATTTACATAGCTCATCATAAAATCCTCTCTTGGTAGATAATCAATTTCGTCTATGCTAAGAGGATCCTTGATATCTCCCTTGCCCACCAGAAGATTTCTTATCCTTGCGCCGGTATAGGAACCTAAATAAGTCTGGCTTTCTTTCAAAGGTACAACGTTAACTTTATTTTCGTCTAGATATACTGTACCTTTCTGACCAACTTGTATTTTAGAGCTAGAATTCTTTCCTGTATATAAGAAATGAGGCGTAAAAAATGATTTATGTATCATTTTTAGTGTTGAATCTATCGGAGGGTCTGCTAATAAAGCTTCCAAGATGGCTGTTTTATCAATGAAGATGGGTTGATTGATATAGCCACGTCTAATTAAAATCTCCAGTAAGGAATTACTGCTATTTGTCCAAACATATTCTCCCTGCAAAATTATAAGGTCCGTTTGCACTCCTTTTAGCTTGTCCAAAAGCTTGTTGAAAAGGGACTTGACATATAAATCTATATAATCTGGGTTACTCTCTACTAAAGGGTCAAAAAAATAGTTATTTAAATTGCCATTAAATTTTTCATCAATTTGCAAAAATGTAGACTCGGAACGGATATAGTTTTCCTGTATAACATTGCAGACCACTCTATCAAAGCTGATATTGATACTCAGTATACACTTTACACCAAACACCTCTGCTAAGATTTCCGCACTAACTCTATTTATCCCAAAATCTCTAGTTATATGCTCTCTGTGTGTTTTTGGGCTATAGTCTAAGTCTGAAGAAAACAGCAGATAATCCTCAAGTGTGGATTCCAAATAACTACTAAAGTCGGTGGCATTGAACCTTGAAGTTCTCACAACAGAACAGGAGCCCAATTGTAAAGCTCCTGTTTCGTTCTGCACTAAGTCTGTAAAATTTGAGAAAAACTTTCCTTTTGCAACAAAAGTCATTGTTTTCTCATTAGGCAGTTTCACTCTTTATACATATTCACTAAAAGGTAGTAGAGCCATATACCTAGCTCTCTTAATTTCCCTTGCCAATTTTCTTTGGCACTTGGGGGATACACCAGTTTTTTCAGGACTTAGTATCCTCCCGCGTGTTGTAATAAACTTTTTCAGCTTATACACATCTTTGTAAGAAATTTTGCTAGGGTCCTTATCAAAAGGGCAAGATAGGTTCTGTGGCTTACCTTTGTACCTATTATTCTTTTTTTTCTTCTTTCCAGCCATAATTAAGTCAGCAAATTTACAATAAATTAATTAAAACAGTTCATCGTCATCATCGTCTTGCTCGTCTTTATCTTCTCCGCTGTCCTCTGAATTTTCTTTTTGATCCTCTACGTTTTCGTTTTCAGTGTTACTTTCTTCTGCTCTAGCAGCCTCGATTCCGACTCCTTGTTTATCTTTATTATCAAGAAGCTTCATATCATCTATTTTTACTTCTGTTCTGTAATGCCTTGTTCCATTATCATCGTCCCATACTCTTGTTCTCAGTTCCCCTTCTACATACACCAACATTCCAGTCGCTAAAATTTGAGCACAGATTTCAGCTAATTTGTTCCAAGCAACAATATTATGAAATTCTGTTCTTTCTTGTAAGTTATTTTCTGAATCCTTCCAAGTGGTGTTGGTTGCAATACCAAAGGTACATACAGTAGATCCAGATGATGTTGACTTTAATACAGGATCTCTTGTCAAGTTCCCGATCAACATTACTTTATTTAAAGATCTTGATGTTGACATAACCTTTTATTAATAAATAAACCTAAAAATATTTTATATATTATCCCGTTTGATTAAAAGATACCTTAAAACATCACTTTCCAACTTCAGGTCGTGTTCGAACTCTTTCACTTTATCCGTATCAAGGTTTAGATCTAAAACTACATAATAGCCTTCTTCGTGAGATTTAATTTTGTAAGCTAAATGCCTTTTACCCCAAACATCGGTTTCATTGATCTTACCTCCAGCTTGCTTTACTAGTTTCTCAATTTTTTTGAGAACTTTGGATTTAATATCTTCCGGTAAAAGTGGCTTTATGATAACCATCAATTCATAATTCATATCTACCATACAATAAATTAAATAGACTGAGTGATAATAACATAATCAAAAGGTAGCCGCAACTATTGAATTAACTGCCATGTTTGAAAATTATTATATCTCCATTCTGAACTATGTATTCTCGCCCCTCTAATCTTACTTTCCCTGCTTCCCTGGTTCCTTCCCATCCTTTGTAATACATAAAATCCTCGTAATTGACAACATCAGCTGCAATAAACTTCTCTTCAAAGTCCGAATGAATCACTCCCGCAGCTTCAGATGCATCATCTCCTTTGTAAATAGTCCAAGCACGAACTTCTTTTTCTCCCGCTGTAAAAAAAGAAGTCAGGCCTAAATACTCATAGGCTATTTGAATCAACCTTTCTAAATCTATTGAATTAACACCTAATTCAAGAATATACTCCTTTCTCTCTTCTTCACTCAAACTCAGCAACTCTTCCTCCAATTTCAAGTCAATTGAAAGATATTCCCGTCCTTTTAAGTAATTGCTCAACTCTGGACTTACAGCTCTATTAGTATTTATCAAATAAATAATCTTTTTATCAGTCAATAAGGAAAGTGCTTTACGACGAGCAGGAAAGTCTTTATTCCAATCAAAGCGCATCGCAAGCTTCTGTGCTTCAAGATGCGTTTTTAATTCAATTAGTATATCCAGCCATTTTTTCTCTTTTTCGTCTGTCCGGGAGGCCTTGTTTTGCTTATTTATCGCACCTATCACTGTATCAATGTCTTTGAAGATCAGCTCCATTTCAATAGTCTCAATATCTGAGACAGGGTCGACCTTATTGCTTACATGGGTTATGTTTGGATTATCAAAATCTCTTACAACCTCCACTATTAAGGAGACTTCCCTAATATTAGCTAAAAACTGATTACCTAAACCTTCGCCTTTATGAGCTCCTGCTACAAGTCCGGCAATATCTACAAACTCTACTACAGCAGGTATTATTTGCTTAGGTTTTACTATTGCAGCTATCCTATCCAACCTCTCATCTTTTACCCTTACTATACCTACATTTGGGTCAATAGTACAAAAAGGGTAATTTTGTGCAGCCACTTGTGATTTTGTTAGTAAATTGAACAAAGTCGACTTTCCCACATTCGGTAAGCCAACTATTCCTACTTGCAGATTCGCCATAACTAATCAAATTGATCCAATTAAGAATTATAACATATAGATATAGCTCAAAAATCTTGAAATTAATTATACGTTTTTGTTATCTATTCAGCCCAGCCAAAAATTTCTTCCTGATCTATGACTTTTCTTCCTAATGCAAGCCTTACATCAGATGTAGCATATAAGGTAACTAGAGTCTCTCCAGCCTGCACTTGCTGTCCCTGCTTTACATGGAAATAGAGACCGGCTTCTTTAATACGAGGGTTGCCTAAGGCTTTAGCAACTTCAAAAATTTTTTGATTATTCACGCTATCTAGTATGCCAGATTTTTTAGATTTAAACTCATATGTGATTCCACCAAGCTCAAGGCTACTGGATCCGACCTCAGGATCTCCACCCTGTGCTTTAATAATTTGCCTCAACTTGATCTCAGCCTTCCCTGATAATAGCGTCTCTTGAGCTAACTTGAACCCCTGTCCCTCAGCAGCCTTCCCTAGAAGTTCTAATAAATCTCCAGCCATAGCAACAGCATCATGCTCTAACTGCAAGGATCTATCTTCTACCTGTTCATAAACTTTTAAGAATTCCTTACACTCAAGGCTTGGACCGACAGCATTTCCATCAAGCCACTTAATATCTCTTCTGTGTACTCTTACATTAATCCCAAATTTTGCACCAATGCTTTCAAACATAGTCTTTACCTCATCAAAATGCTCAACATCTATCTTAGCTCCCTTTCCTACAGGCACATCAAAAATTACATGATTAACTCCTTGGGCTATTTTTTTAGCTAAGATACTGGACACAAACTTGTCTATAGACTCGATTCCAAGGAATTTCTGAATTTTTATGATAGCATCATCGGCAGGTGCTAAATCAAGTCCCCCCCCCCAGACCATAAAAGCGCCAATCTCATCTATCATCTGCTCGAGTTGTCTTCTTTCGAAAGTCATAGGCATTATAACCTCTAACATGTCTGTGGTAGCACTCGCACTTGTAACGGCTCGTGTTGATGTATTAGGCACTATAGTGTCATTTGCCGCGATTATAGGTACAATTAAAGGAGTAATCCCTTTTCCAGCAACTCCGCCTATTGAGTGCTTATCTGCCACTTGTCCCTTAAACTTCAACACATCTCCGGTCATAGCCAGAGCTTTAGTCATAAGCAAAATCTCCTCTCTGTTGAATCCAGGTGAATAACCACTAGCAATAAAAAATGATGTCAAGATATCACTTAGCCTACCGTTTGCAATATCCCTCATTATAGAATAGAAATCCTGGTAGTTTAATTCCTCTCCCAATAACTTCTTCCTAATTGAAACCAGAGCCTCTGATTTATCCATCAAAGTAATGGTAACCACATCCTTCTCTTTCAAATCATACTTCTGCCATATATCCTGATATACTCCTATTTCTCCTTCTCCAATTAATGTCTGACTTGTATCAATAGTAACAATCAGGGGATTTTCTAACCCATTCCAGGTGATTTCCACCCTATCCCCTGCATTGACACCAATACCATATTGTTGCGCATCAAACTCATTGATTAAGCAGATCAATTCATCTCCAGAATTAATATCCAGTTTCTTTGCTGATAAATAGAATTTCATAAATTCACTTCTAATAAATTATATCCAAGGGTATATTTCCTTGGCTTTGCTCGTCAGCTCAGAAGCTTGTAATAATCCTGCCTCAGTGATATAGCCACTTACGAAATTAGAGGGAATTAGCTCAAATGAAGGATTTATAATCTTCAAACTATCAGGAGCTTCTGGCCATACTTCTTCTGCTGGCCTCATCTCTATAACTGGATCTTCAATCTGTCTGTGAAAATCCATCTTTAATAAGCTAGCTAATACAAAAAACTTGTCCCTGTCTTCTTTAGCTGCTAATGCCAATTGATAGCTGCCCACTTTATTAATACACCTTCCGTCAGCGAGAACCTCATCAGCCCCAATTATAACAACCTCTATCGGGAGATACTTGTCTTCCACTATAAAGTAGGCACCCAGAGAGTCAACTATTTGTGTTACGTCTACTCCTACCTCTAACAGCTTTGCTGCCGTTTTTCTACCCTGAAATAGTGGTCTTGTCTCTGTGGCTATAACTTTTAAGCGCGGATTTACATTAAAAACTTCAATAATCGCGCTGTTTGCCGTTGAAGAGTGACAATGAGTAAATATAGTATTATATTGCATCAATACCTCAACTGCGTGTCGTTTTATACTTTGCTTGGATTGCTCGATAATATGCTTAAATTCTGCTATTCCAGCTCTTGCTTGCTCTATAGCGTTGTTATCTGATGCGTTTTTTAGTTTTTCTAATACATATCTAACAGCATTACGAGCTAAAGGCTCATTTTTCCTAGCAGTACTAAGCCTGACTCCAACTAATTCTATTTTCTCCAATACTCCAGGACCTCCCTGATCTACAGTCAATTGCATCCCCTCCAAAGTTGCAAGAGCTACATTAGTTGCTCCTTGTACATTTACAGCCTTAATGTCCGCATAAAGCTTATCTATTTGGTCTTGCATTTTAATAAACTTAATACTTAAATAGAGTGTAAATTAGTTTAAAGGTATTTGCTTAAAAACTCAAACTACTCAAGAAGAACTTCTTCTTTCCACTCCGGAGCATAAAAATCAATTTTTTTCTGTTCATGAGAAATCAAGTTTTCTATCCTCTCCGGCTCTGCATGAACTAGAAATACCTTTTTCAGTTTAGTCTCATCAAATCTATGCAGCCACACATCCAAATCTGCCTGATCTCCATGTGCAGACAATCCATAGTACTCATTTATTTGAGCTCTTACTGGAACGTTTTTGTTATCTATAACAACTTTTGTTGGGCCTTGAATCAATGTTCTCCCGAGTGTTTTTTCTGCCTGAAAACCTACGATAAATACTGAATTTCGGCTATCGGGTAGACCTCGTCTTAAATGATTTACTACTCTTCCTCCATCCGCCATACCACTACCAGCAATAATGATAGCTGATGCACTCGTTCCCAAAACGCGCCGAGAGTTCCTTACAAAACGAAGCTCATCGAATTCAAAAAGCTCTTTTCCTACTATATTATACTTAAAAATTGAATGTGAATATTCTGAAGTAATTTCTGAAGCAAGTGGACTATCTAAAAAAACCTTAACTCTCCTGTTAATAAGGTTATCTTTATAAGCATTTTTTAAAATGTTCAAAATTTCTTGAGTCCTTTGCAATGCAAAAGCAGGAATAATAACATTTCCGTTTCTATTCAGTGTAATATTTATGTCTTGTATCATCTTTTTTATCATTTGTTCGCGATCTTCATGATATTTTCCTCCATAAAGAGATTCCATTACGATATAATCTACTTCTTTGGGTTGATTCTCAAACCCTTCCAGGAATGGGTGATCTAACCTTCCAATGTCTCCAGAAAAGAAAACTGTCGTTCCTTCAACAATTACACTTACGCTAGCAGCCCCTAATACATGCCCAACTTTTTCGAAATGCATCCTGACACCATTACTTTTAAACTCCTGCAAATAATCATAAGTTTCAAATAAGTTGAAGGCTTCCATAGCATCACTTGTATCATAAAGTGGCTGTAGTAGTTGTTTGAAGAGCTTTTTATTCCGTTTTAATTGCAATTCCTGGATTTTAGCTGCATCCAATAACAAATGATAAGCTATCTTGGCTGTTGCAGGAGTCATATATATAGGACCCTGAAATCCCTTTGCAATCAACTTAGGAACCAAACCTATGTGGTCAATGTGTGCATGAGTTAAAATCACAAAATCAAGTGTTGTAGGGTCAAATTCAAAGTCTAGATAATTACGATCTTCAACATCTGCTCCCTGAAACATACCACAATCAACAAGAAACCTTGTATTGTCTGCCATAACTAGATAAGAAGAGCCAGTAACTGTTTTAGCAGCTCCTAGGAACTTAATTCGCACCATTTATGAGGAATGTAATAATTATAAGTATTTTGTTGCTCTTTGCAGCAACGTCCCTTTAGTATTTAAACTTGGATCCTCTATCACATCATCAAGTAATTTCGTCAAAATCTCCCCGATCTTAGGTCCTTTCTCTACTCCTATCTCCATTAGATCATGTCCCGTGATATTTAAGTCTTGAATTTTCAAAGCAGCATCTTCTTCAAAAATCTTGGATATTCTACGTTGTAATGCCTCAATCTCTACAGGGGTAAAAGTAGATTTAGGATTTGCAGTTGCGTCGGCAATACGTAACTTTATCAGATCATTAATATTGTCAACTCCACCTACTTTTGATATAAACCTACGGATTGCAGCATCAGACCAGCCTCCAATTGTTCTGTTTTGTTCGTCATTTTCTAATTTTTCCAAGTCTTTCTCCGTAAACACATACTGATGTATATTATCTACCTGTGCTTTGCGCCAGTCCGCAGAAGGATAATAAAACATGTGATACCTTACTAAAGTCACTGTATGCTCGATATCTTTATTTGAATATCTTAGCCTTCTTAATATTTCCTCTGTCATCTCAGCACTGACGATATCATGCTGAAAAAAATGACTGCCTGCTTCATCCTTGCTTAAAGTACGTGGTTTACCGATATCATGAAACAAAGCTGCAAGTTTAATTTCATCCTGTGCCAAGTCTAAGGTTTTGAGCAAATGAGTATAAACATCATCAGTATGAAATTCTGGCTGTGTTACTCCTATACATTCGATCAGCTCTGGAATAAACAGCTTTAAAATTCCAGAGTCTTTTAACAAATTTATTCCATAAGAAGGCTTAGCAGATCCATATATTAGTTTGCTAAATTCATCACGAAACCTTTCTATAGAGATGTTTTGAACTACCGATAACATGCTAGAAATCGAGGCGAAGGTGTCAGACTCTATCTTAAAGCCAAGCTGGCTCGCAAGCCTACATGCCCGTACCGGTCTCAAACCATCCTCTTGAAAACGCTCTTTGGCATCTCCCACCGCCCGAATTAGCTTCGACTCCAGATCTTCTACCCCATTAAACAAGTCCACCAGAACTTCGTCTAAAATCGCATCGGTCTTGTTTAGCAAATCAAGATTAACTGCAAGGGCATTTATAGTAAAATCACGCCTCTTCAAGTCATCTTCTATACGTTTAGCAAATTCAACTTTTGCTGGCCATCTACCGCCATAATAATCACTTTCAGAACGATAGGTGGTAACTTCTACGTTATACCTCTCCCCATGATCATCATCCATAATTACCACAATGGTGCCAAATTTGGCACCAGTAGCTATAGTCCTTTGAAACAACTCCTGTATTTCTTCAGGATAGGCGTTTGTAGCTATATCAAAATCTTTAGGAGTATTTACTAAAAGCAGGTCACGCACTGAACCCCCTACGAGATATGCCTCATAACCATTAGATATTAAAATATCACCGACTCTCTTTACATAAAGGGGGATATGGTCTCTTAAGTATGATAAATTCTTATTTTTAGCACTCATTATTTATATATGCTAAAATTACAATTTTTTCCTGCCCTCCAAGGCTTTTTGAATTGTTGTATCATCTGTATAATCAATATCTGCTCCCATAGCTAAACCTTGCGCTAATCTGGTAATATCAAGATCTATATCTATCTTTTTGACTTCATTCTGTATATATAAAGCCGTAGCCTCACCTTCCATATTAGGGTTGGTCGCTACAATCAACTCGCTTATAGTCTGGCTAGTTATCCTGTCTAGTAACTCTTTGATACGAATTTCCTCAGGCCCTATGCCGTTTATTGGAGATATAATACCTCCTAACACATGATATAGCCCTTGATAGAAACCAGTATTCTCTATAGCAACAAGATCTAGCGCATCCTCTACTACTAGAATCTTAGATCTATCTCTCTCTTCATTCTGGCAGATGTAACATTCTTTCTCATCAGATAAATTATAGCATTGGCTACACGTCTTGATTCCTCTTTTAGCACCAACAAGTGTATCAGCTAAAGCTAAGCTTAATTCTTCAGGAGCTTTTTGTAAATAGAATACAATTCTGGCAGCTGACTTTGGTCCAATACCAGGCAGCAGTGAGAACGATTCAATTAAATCCTCTATCTTTTGAGGCAGAATATTCATTAACTTAGATTCCTAACATAGATTTCATCTGATCTAAATCCATATCCTGGGCCATTTGCTTTTGCACCTTTTTAGACGCCTCCTTATACGCTTCTTTCAAACCTTTTACGAGATCAACCTTTCTGGCAGGATTTAAGAGCTCTTCTGCGATTACAATATCCTCTATCTCCTGAATACCATTGATTATAACTTTAATGTCTTCATTTTTAGAAATGCCTTCTACGCTCATTTTTTTCATTTGCTTTTGCATTTTACGAGCTTCTTTTTGTAGTTTGTAAAGCTCTTTCATCTGATTAAATGCCATAATTTAATATTTAATAACTAAATTGAGTAATTAATACGAGTCACAAATTAATTAGTTTAAATTCGGAGCTCGAACTGACACTAGTACTAAAATATCTAACGGAACACTTAATTCGTAATTCACATTAATTATATATCACTAAAGATTTCTTCTACCAGATCTTCGTTCGACACCTCAGAAAGACCATTGTTTTGCCCTCTACTTTTAATCAAAGCAGGATTTACCTCACATTCGATCTTGAGGTCAGCACCGAATTCCTTTATAAAAATTTCTTTAAGAACTTTCTTGCTTTTTGATGACTCTATCTTTTGCTTGTGGAACTTATAAGCAACTTCTAGAGCAATCACATTGCTTTTAACTTCCTTTATCCTTGAAGCTGCAATAAATGCATATAAATTATGATTGAATGATTTTACCCCTACTACCACTTCCGGCCATTTAGAATTTAACTCTTCTATAGTAACCTGCTTTTCTCCAGTGGTATCAAGCAGATGCATATCCTTTGAAGCTAGAGTTGTAATATCAATTTCATCCTTAATCACTTTATTATTCTCTTCACTTTTGGGTACTTGCTTCTCCTTAGCTTTTATTGGTGTATTGTGTACAGTACCTGTATCTAAATTATAGACAGCTATTTCTATAGGAAGAGACGGAATTGTTGCGTCTTTTAATTTATTAGAGGCTTCTGATAGCTGCGAAATAACTAAAACCAGTCTTCGGAGATTATAATTTCCTTTTTTATTATAATACATCTTTACTCTGTCTCTCAGCTCATACAAAGATTGATTTATAAGTTGATCTATAGCATAGCCCTGCTGTGCGATATCTTCAATTAATTCAATTGATTTTCTGGAATCACCGACAATTAGGCAATCCACAAACTCCTTTACAAAATCGGAAGATACCAGACCAAGAGCTTCATCTACATCTTCCAGACTTATTGTTTTGTCTTTTTTAATTTCTGTATTTAGTAGCTTTGCGAACAGACTTTCACTATCGCGAAAGCTACCTCCACTCAACTGGAACAGTTTATCAATTGCTTCATCAGTAATGGTGACCCCTTCATTCTGCGAAATCGATTTTAATTTTTGGGTCAGCTCGGTTTTATTTGCTAACTTAAGATCAAAGCGTTGCACCCTTGATAGGATCGTTGCAGGAATCTTGTGTGGCTCCGTAGTTGCCATAATAAAGACAACATACTCAGGAGGCTCCTCCAATGTCTTCAAAAGAGCGTTAAAAGCTTCTTTTGTTAACATGTGAACTTCATCGATTATGTAAACTTTCTTATTACCCTCTGCGGGGGCAAAATTTACTTTCTCTTTAAGCATACGAATCTCATCTATCCCTCTATTGGAAGCGGCATCTATTTCGATGAGATCTATATAGCGTGATTTCTGGATTGCTAAACAAACTTCACATGTACCACAAGCATCCCCTTCTTTAGGATTTAAGCAATTCACTGCTTTAGCGATAAGTCGGGCAATACTTGTCTTCCCGGTACCTCTGGGGCCTGTAAGAAGATAAGCATGCCCAAGACTGTTACGCTTTAAAGTACTAAGCAACACCCTCTTAACTAAATCCTGTCCAACTACCTCGTGGAAAGTATTCGGCCTATATTTTTGGTAAATAGCAGTACTCATGTGCAAAAAATAGCTACTAAAACGAGTTTAAATTCCCTTTCCCTTTAGTCTCCTTTGTCTAGCAGCGCTACTTCTCCTTTTTTTCTGCTTAGCATATTCCTTCTTCACCTCATGTCGCTTTTCAGAAGGTTTGATTCTATATCGGTTCTTCTCATATTCTTCCGGTATATTCTCTCTGATAGCTTCACGCCATAACATCCTTAAAGCCTGATCTATCGGCATATCATCATGTACTATTACTGACATTACTAAATCACCTCCCCTAAATATTTTGTAAGTAAATTCAAAGGATTATAACAGAAACTTAAGTTATAGGATATCTCTGACGAAATCGCCGACAAATCCCAACCATATATCTTTAAGAATAATTAACACACTGAATACAATGATCGTAGTAAAGGAAATTTTTGCTATTCTTTCCTGAGTCTTGAGAGAGATGGGACTACCCTTAATTTTCTCAATAAACAAAAATAGGACTTGCCCTCCATCTAATAAAGGAATAGGCAAAATATTCATAAAAGCTAGCGCCACACTAATCAATCCGACTAAATTAATTATATTTTGATAATCCCGATTTACAACTAGGACATTCAACTGCTCTCCTACACCCCACACACTGCTTACAGACTGCGAAGCTAATTCTACATCTCTTGTTTCAAACGAGATGGCAATAATTTCTGCCAAAGCTGCAGGGTTATATCCAAAAATGTTTATTGTATGAAATACCCCGGCCATCAATTTATTATCTGAGTAATCCAAGTAGTACAGAGGAATTTCTATAGGAGCATTAATTTGAAATTGAGCACCCAGTATCGGTTCATCTCCTTGCTTTGGTTGCAAGTGCACATATAGGTCTTCTATGCCACCCTGGCTGTTTAAAACTGTAAATTTTAATTCCTGTCCCGCCTGTTGCTCTAGATAATCTACAAACTCCTCTGCGTCCTGATAAAAAACCTCAGCATCATTAATAGATAATAAGATATCTCTAGGCTTAATACCGGCTCTGCTAGCTGGTAGGCCTTCTAAGGTATTTGAAAAAACTACTTTATTCTGCAAGCCTGGATCTATGTTCAAGTCAAACCCAGTTGAATTCAGAACTAGGCTATCAGTCCGAACTTTCCCCTCATTCAAATAAATATACTCTACCAACACATTTTCTTCCTCTATGCTATTCCAGATATCGTGGAAATCTGCTGTATCTTTAATAACACGGTCGTTTACCTTCAAAAGTATAATTCCTTGATTTTCCTGACTGGTATAGAAATTACTATTTTTTAGAATATCGCTATACACTTGGGCAACTACGGGCTTATCATATACTTCTCCCTCTGTCCCTATGAACGGATAACTTGTTATATAGGTAATATTTGTTTTAAAGTCACTGAAAGATAAATATAGAGTAAAAATGAATACTGCTATGAACATATTCATTAATACTCCAGCTACAAACACGAATAGCTTTTGGAAGAAGTTTTTTTTATCGAAACTATTTGGATCTTGTGTGAGTAAGTACTTGTAAATATATTGAAGTAGCGCTGCCTTTTCTTCTTCCTGAAGGTCATATTCCCTTACTTTTCGAATTTTGCTTAACAAGCTTCCTTTACCAGCACCTATATGTTTCAATTGCTCTTCATATTTAGCAATCTCTTCTTGAGAATATTTATGTGCAGACACTCTTTGGAAGCTCGAGGGATCTTCATCCCCCAAAATTTTTACATATCCCCCTAATGGCAATAAATTGATTCTGTACACTGTCTCTTTATACTTTTTTGTCCATAAAGCTTTTCCGAATCCAAAAGCAAACTCTTCAACTTCAACTCCTATTAATTTTGCTGCAATAAAATGGCCAAATTCGTGGACAAAAACAAGAAGGCCAAGTATAAAAAGTAATAACAAAAGAGTAATTATTATATCGATAAGCATAAGACAAGGAATTTTAACAACTTTCTATTGTAGCACAGAAATATAACTAAACCTGCATTAAATCCTTTTCTTTCTCAGCTGAAATCAGATCGACCTGCTCATTAGCACCGTCAACTTTCGATTGAAGGACTTTTTCTTGACGTTTAAGTTCGTCTTCAGACAAAACACCCTCAGCTTGTGATTGCTCTAACCCATCAAGGACCTCTTTTCTGACCTGGCGGATTGAGATTTTAGCTTCCTCTGCTTTTTGTCTAAGTACTTTAACGTATTCTTGGCGTCTTTCTGCAGTAAGAGGAGGTAGAGGCAATCTAATAATTTCCCCATCAACTACCGGTGATATCCCTAGATCAGCGTTAATCAGAGCTTTTCGAATTTCATCAATAATAGTCTTATCCCAAGGCTGAATAATAAGTAGAGTAGCATCAGCGACGTTTATATTTGCTACCTGGGTTAGTGGCATCGATTGACCATAGGCTGCAACCTTTACGTCCGCAACTAGATCTGGATTAGCCCGCCCGCTTCTTAGTTTCGATATCTCACCCTTAAAATAATCTAAAACTTTGCTGAACTCTTGATCAGACTGATTTAGTGTTACTCGGGCCATTAAGCTAAGGATAATAAATAAATTAATGAAAACTTATTTTGCTTAATTAAGTCCAGAACAACTACTTGGTCCCGCAATCTCAAACCTCACAAATCTACCAATTTCAATCTTCTCTCCTATGGCGGCGATAGCTTCATTCAGCACGTCTTTTACTTTTTTACTGTCATCTTTTACAAAAGGTTGCTCAAGAAGAACTACCTCTTCATAGAATTTAGTTAATTTGCCCTCTAAGATCTTTTCCTGAACCTGCTCTGGCTTCCCTGCCAAGTCTTTTTTGTACACTTTCTTTTCTTCTTCGAGTTTTTCTGCCGAAATATTCTCTATAGATATATGCTCTGGACTGGCTGCAGCTACATGTAACGCAAGATCATGTGCTAACTCTCTAAATCTTGCATTTCGGGCTGCAAAATCAGTTTCACTATTTAATTCAAGAAGAACTCCAACGTGCCCGTCACCATGGATGTAATGAGCTATAAACCCATTATCTGCAGAACGACCAGCTCTTCTAGCTGCTTTAGCAATTCCTTTTTCCCTCAAATATAGTATTGCTTTTTCTGTATCTCCCTTTGAGCTTTCCAGGGCTTCTTTTACTTGCTGTATTCCAACACCAGTTCTCTTTCTTAACTCTTTTATTTGTTCTAGCGTAACTGTCATAATAAAGTTTTAATATCTATATAGTTTAACTATTCTTAATTTCCTCCACCCCTTTGGGACCTATTCCTTTGATCTCAAGTAGATCCTCTTTTCTCATTTTCTTGGCCTCTGACAATTTTATTTTAGCATCTTTTAATGCACTTTTTACCCTATCACTTACTTCTTTTTTCTTTGGTTTCTTGGCTATTTGCTCATTTTGCCTGCCCTGCTCTTCTTTAGCTTTCTGAACACGCTCTAAAATACCCTCACCTGTGGGCTTTTTCGCTTGTACTGACTCAACTTTGGTGATGATAGCTTCCTGTTCTTCTGTCATTTCGTCTGGGTACTTTGTCAATTCGTCTTTGTCAGACTTCCGGATCTCTACTTCATACTTTGAGTAGTCAGTAAATACATGTTTAACACCTTTAGTATTGTTTCCTTGCTTCACTGCTTTTGCAAATAAACTGAAGAGTAGCTGAATAGATGATATTGCATCATCATTGCCAGGGACAGGGTAGTTAACAATATCAGGATCACAGTTAGTGTCGACAATTGCAACCACAGGTACACCTACTAGTCTTGCTTCGCGTACTGCATTTTTTTCATATTTGGCGTCAAGGACTACCACTGCCGTTGGCTTAGATTCCATAGACTTAACTCCTTCGTAAAGCCTGTTCAATCTTTCCCATTCTTTCTTCATTCTTGAAATTTCAAATTTCGTTCTACCTTCTATACCAGCTTCAAATGCCTCTTCTAAAGTAATAAGCTTTTTCAAACTTCGTCGTGTGTAGTTGAAGTTAGTTAGAAGTCCTCCAACCCATCTATGTATGATAAAGTATGCTCCAGCGTCCACTGCCATATCCTTGATAATATCTCTTGCCTGTCTTTTCGTTCCCACAAAAAGAACTGTGCCTCTAGAAGATGCTTCAACAAGAAATTTTAGAGCTTTTACCAACTCTTCGAAAGTTTGACCGACATCAATAATATGCAACCCTGCCCTGTCAGCGTAAATATATTTACTCATCTTAGGATTCCATCTTTTGGTCTGATGCCCAAATTGCACACCTGCTTCAAGAAAGTTAACTGCTTCAGGCATGTCAAAATTAAAATTCATTGATTTGCTGATAGGCTTCACAGCTTCGGGAGATTTATTTTCTGCCATTCTTTGAATACCTTATTTTAATAAATTAAAAACCCTCCCCATCTTAATAAGTGTTAGTTACAGGTATAACAAGACGGGTGTTAATGTATTTAAATTATATCATTTATTCTATCTTCGATACAAATATCTATAGCTCAACATCGCATCTAAAGCATCTTTGAATTCTTCTGCTTCATAGTTTTCCAAATTTTTAACTTCAAAAAGAACCTCTTTACCATCCAGTCTATGTGCACCTACAGAAGCCCTTTTTCTTCCTTTCTTGATATAGATAGCTCCTACATCCATAGCACTATATGTCTCCCTATTTTCCCCTGACCCGATAAAAGGTCGATATTCCAAAGAAATCCGATTTGAATAAACTTTTATGGTAAGCTTAGTGAAAAATATAGATCGGTTCGTCTCTAGCTCAAAAATAACACGAGCTGGATCTTCTGCTATGTTAGAAATATTGTTTGAAGTTACAACTTCATCTATGATTTCCATCATATAACAAATGCCTGATAGGGTTATTATTTAATATAACGAAGAATATATAACAGAATCACTTATATATAGAGGAGCTATCGTACATTTATAGCAAATTAATTAATTCCCAGCTCTTGTTTCTTTCTATTAACTTCTTTCTTATTAATTCGCTTTATTTCTTTTTTATTAGGGTAGTCAGGATGAGCCCAAAACTCACCAAATCTCCCTCGTTTCAGGGTCATATATTCTCCGTCCTGGGTTTTTGGAGGTTTACCATAAAGACTAACAAAAACCTTATCCTGATATTCTAATGGCCTTGCATCCTTTACTTTAGGATAATCAGGGTGAGCCCAAAACTCACCATACCTTCCCTGTTTTAATAAATAGTCTCTGCCATCCTCAGTCTTAGGTGCAGGCTTGTACTTTTCAAGAAATTCCTTGCTTTGAGCCTTAGTTTTATAATCCTCATCAGTCCCTCCTATACTCATCATACCCTTACACTCAGGCCACTTTGAACAACTGTAAAATCTGCCATACTTCCCTAATTTTATATTCATACTAGATTTACAGTCTGGGCATTTAACTTCCTTAGGAGCTGCCTCCAGAACCGTATAGTTTCCTCTATCTATGCTCTTCTCCTTCTTACTCAAAGTTCTCTCAAATGGTTTGTAAAATGCGCCTACAATCTTTGTCCAATTCTTTTTGCCTGAGGCAATCTCATCCAAATCGTCTTCCATGTTAGCCGTAAATTTAACATCAACCACCGCTGGAAAATTATCTTCTAAAAACCTAGTCACTACAAATCCCATATCTGTAGGAACAAAATACTTTCCCTCTTTTTCTACATAGCGTCTCTGAAGAATTGTAGAGATGATAGATGAGTATGTTGAAGGCCTTCCGATTCCTTCTTTTTCCAGTGTCTTAATTAATGTAGCTTCTGAGTATCTGGCAGGAGGTTGCGTGAATTTCTGTATAAGCATTAATTCATTTAACCCTACGATATCTCCCTTCTTGAAATCCTTAATAATCACTTCTTTAGAATAGTCTTTATATAGTTTCATAAAACCATCAAATTTGATTTTCTGCCCTTTTGCCTCGAATCTATACTGTCCAATATCTATTGTGACTGTTGTAATATCAATCTCAGCATCACTCATTTGAGAAGCTAGAGCGCGCTGCCTAATCAGCTTATATAATTTTCTTTCGTCAATGTTTTTAATTATTTTTTCATCAAATTCAAAGCTGGTAGGCCTTATTGCCTCATGTGCTTCCTGTGCGACCTTTGACGTCGTTTTATAAAACCTCGGTTTTTCAGGAAGGTATTTATCTCCATATTTTATTTGAATATAGCTTCTTGCTTTCTCAATTGCTTCTCTTGATAAAGAAATAGAATCCGTACGCATATAGGTAATTTGTCCCTGTTCATATAGCTTCTGTGCGAGTTGCATAGTCTTTTTAGAAGAATACCCTAAAGCACCTGCAGCAGCCTGCTGTAACGTGCTTGTTTTGAATGGTACTGGAGGCCTCCTGATAGAAGCTGAATTCTCGACTTTTGAAACAATCCAGGTTTCACTAACTACAAAATCAGCTATCTCCTGCGCCTTATCTTGACTCTTGATATTCGGATTTTTCCCTGCAACTTTCACTAAACTAAATTTAGTTCCTACTTCGTCATCTAGATTAGATTGACTCTTATCTTCACTTTTAATAATGCTGACCTTTGGAACTTTATTAGTAGGATCTACGACAAAAGCCTCAACATTCCAGAATTCCTCAGACTTAAACTCCTGCCTCTCTCTCTCTTTATCTACAATTAGCTTCACTGCTACCGATTGAACCCTACCTGCAGAAAGCCCAAAACTAATCTTCTTCCAAAGCAGCGGTGATAATTTATAGCCTACTAGACGATCCAGCACACGTCTAGCCTGCTGAGCATCAACCAAATTCATATCAATACCTCGAGGGCTCTCAATTGCCTTTCGAATTGCACTTGCTGTGATTTCTCCAAAGACTATTCTTTCCAGTTGCTTGCCTGGCTTAACTTTACCTCCTTTATCAACTACTCCCAATTTCTGTGCTATATGCCAACCAATCGCTTCTCCTTCGCGATCTGGGTCAACGGCAAGCACAAGTGAATCCTTGCCTCCAAAGGCTTTTTTTAAATCTTTAATAACCGCCTGTTTAGTAACTACGTATTTTGGATGATAACTTTGCTCTACATCCACACCCAACTCCTTCTTAGGCAAATCTACAACATGACCTTTTGAAGCTTTTACCTCATAACCTTGGCCTAAATATTTTGTAATTGATTTTACTTTAGAAGGTGACTCAACTATCACCAGTCTTTTACTCATAATTTTTCAATTTTTAATTTTTAACTCTAGCATTAATTACTGACCAATACAAAATTTCCCTAATTCGTTTCTATAAATTAACCCCTTTGTTTCCATAATAGACAAAGAGGCTAACAAATCTGCAGCTGGGATGTCAAACTTAACCAAAATTTGGTCTTCGCCCAAAGAGTCGGCAGTTAGTATGTCATATATTCTTTTTTCAATTTCTGTCATAGAGTTGACATCTACCTGCTTTTGCTTTGATTTAAACAGTCCCAATGACTGAAGGACATCATTGGGACTTGAGGCCAGACAGGCTTTATTCAATTTAATCAGTAAATTTGTCCCCCTAGAACCTTCCCTCCTAATATCTCCAGGCACAGCGAAAACATCTCTATTTTCTTCAAAAGCAAACTGAGCCGTAATTAGTGCCCCACTTCTTTCGCCTGCTTCAATTACTACCACCGCTTTGGATAGTCCAGCTATTATCCTATTTCTATATACGAAATTAGCAGGGAAGATTTTTTGAGTTACATGGTATTCTGTTAGTACCAGACCTTGCTCTGATATCTTTTTAAATAGATTGTAATTTAAATAAGGAACAGGATTCGATAGAGGAGATCCTAATACAGCAATAGTATCAAAATTACCAACTAATGTTTTTTCATGCACTACCGCATCAATACCTAAAGCCATGCCACTTACTATTACAACACCAGCATTTCCTAACCCCCGGACAAAATCCGCAACAATCACTGCTCCATAACTAGTTATTTTTCTGGTGCCCACAACTGCAACACTTAGTTTCCCCAACAAAGATTTGTCCCCTACATAATAAAGCACAGATGGAGGAGAATGAACTTGAGATAACAAAAAAGGATAGTCCTCCTCACCGTAAACAATGTAATTAATTCCATAACGTTTTAAGTCTCGGAGAATCTTCGCTATATCAATTTCGTAACATTCATTTTTAAACTTTAATAATAATTCGTTACTCATTCTGTTGTAACTTGATAATTCAGCAGTACTTTTCAAAAAATTCTGGACACTGCCAAATTTCTTTAAAATCTGGATAAAATACCTTGACCCCATTCCCCTAACAAGAGAAAGCCGTAATCTGAATAAACGTTCCTGTGGATCCATCAGAGACAACTAAAATATCTCTTTATACACACAAGAGCTTAAAAAATCATGAAAAATCAATAAAGCCAGCTAAGGAAGTCGTGGATAATCGGAATAGATTGGTAACCCCTGCCCCCTTCCTGAAGGTGAACAACAAAACTGTAATTAACTCCTTGATATTCAAAGCCTCCTATTGCCCAAGAATGTGCACCCTCAACCTTTTTGCCATCTCTGTATTCAATGGCGTCAGCCGAACCTGTTTTGGCAATAGGATTTCCTGACATACCTTTTAGCAACCAAGCACTCCCCATCTCTCCATTTACTGCATACTTCATACCTTCTCTTATAGTAGCAAAATGACTAGGATCAACTTCAACATTCCGTACAACTTTTCGTTGAATTTTTTCTACCACCTCACCTGACTGATTCTCCACTCTGTCAACCAAAGCAGGTTGATAAATTTTTCCATTATTTGATATAGCACTAGCAACAGTAACCATCTGAATTGGAGTAGATGTTACCAAGCCTTGTCCAATTACGGTATTACAAATATCTGCCAAATACCAAGGTTCACCTAATCTCGATTGTTTTAGCTCTGGAGATGCCATTGTGCCAGCCTGTTCTCCTGGCAAATCAATACCTGTCTTAAACCCAATACCAAACTGATCTGTATACTTTTTTAACGTCCTAATTCCCTCAGCTTTTTCTGTCATTGCTAAACCTGTTCTACAGAAAAACACATTACTTGACTTCCCTATCCCCTCAATTACAGTCATTTTGCCTAAATAACGATTATCTGCTTCACATAACTTGTACAAAGGCAGCTCTACACATCCAGAATCAAAGACCGTATTTGACGTAATTACTGCTTCTTGTAAGGCAGCAGCAGCAACCATAGGTTTGAAGGTAGAGCCAGTTGGTAACTGCAATGCGATAGCCCTGTTCACCAAAGGCGTCGATAAGTCAGTATTTAACTTTGAAAAGTCAGTTGAGCTTATTCCTTTGGCAAATAGATTATTATCATAGCTAGGGTAACTTACCATGGCTTTAATACTACCCGTATCACTTTCCATAATAATAGCTGCCCCGCCAAAAGCCTCCGCTTCCTCAGTTCTTGCTTTGAGTAGCGCATGCAGCTTCATCTGCCAATCTACGTCTAAAGTCAGTACTAAGTTATTACCCTTTACTGGGGTCTCAGATAGGTATTCTTCTTTCTCCCTTTTTAAAATATTTAGAGTCTGCAATTTGTGACCATCCCTGCCACGGAGTTGGGTATCATAAATCTTCTCGAGACCTTCTTTTCCGATATTGGCATTTGGATCTAAGCCAGTTTCATTGACTTCTGCCTCATTGATATCAGAAACATAGCCCAAAATGTGAGCAAAATTTTCAGTGTATGGATAACTGCGTCGGGTATCAACTTGCGCATACACTCCTTGCAACATCTCCTGATTAACTAGGATATCGAGATATTGGGCATCAGTAATATCATTGGAAATAGTAATTTTACCTCCCTCATATTCTCCTTCTTCTAATTTACTCCTATACGTTTTTTCAAGTTCCATAGTATCAACTCCCAGTATCTTTGAGAGCTTTGAGAGACTTACCTCCCAACCGCTGGTATCAAATTCTTCGGGCTTAATATAAACAGTATAAGTTGGAATATTTTTTGCTAATATATTTTTATTTGCATCATAAATTATCCCTCTTGAAGCCCGGACAATTTCTACAGACTGACTAATATTCTTCGCCTTAATCAGATTTTCTTCCCCATTTACAATTTGCAAATCAAATAGATTTATTAAAAGAAATACGAAGACCAATACGACAAAAAATGCCATAAAAATAGAGCGCCATTTCATATTCACTTCTTTCCTTAATTGTTCGGTTTGAATGACGAAGTTCACTATTTGCTAAATAACTATAACTTCTTTTTTTATAAATTTTTTTGAAAAAGCAAGAAACGGAATACCAATGATTAAGCTATATAAAGTTGAAACCAGTAATAGTTTTATCTCTCCCTCTCTCCCGGTAATAATCGAGAGACTATATATTATAGATTGAGTCAAAACAAGATATAAACCCATACTAATATAGTTTCGTGGGGTATTCAAAACTTCAAAAAATTTATTAATTAAAGTCAAACATGCTACTCCTGCAACATTTGCGAACAAATATGTTCCCAACCATTGAACCAAAATTAAATCAGAAATAATACTGAAAACTAACAGCCAGATAAAATAAAATTTCAAGCTGTCCGACAATATAAAGACCACCCCCGCTACAATGGCAAATAGATTGATCGCATACAGGTCAGTATGTCCTAAAATAGATTGCAGAAGTAGCAAGATAATTGTATAAACGATAACTAAATTAGTCTTCACGATGTATTACATAAACTTGAGAAAGTTTGTTAATAACTAACTCATTTTTTAATATTAAACTCTTTGTAGGGTCAGCAGCACTCGAATCTATCTCTATAACTTCTCCCACAAATAACCCTGAGGGAAAGTTGCTGTTTAAGCCTAGAGTATAGTACATATCGCCGACATTTACCTCTGCGTCATTAAGCACCCTATCAACCTCCAGCTCATTGCCGTTGCGCGACACCAAAATACCTCTAGCATCTGTTAAGTTGGATACAGCCACTTTACTTTCAGAAGAATATATTGTCCTTGCCCTGCTACTATATGGATATACCTCCACAACCTCAGCAACGGCATAGTTTTTATAAACAATAACGTCCCCTATCGCTATTCCTTCCTCGCCGCCTTTATTTATATATAGAATACCAGACGCATAAAAGTCAAACCTAATGATTTTTGCAGGAATATAACGATATTCTGGATCAAAATTAGTGCTAATTTGTTCTTGACCCATTTTATAATTCTGTAAGTCTTTTTGCTGCTGTATAAGCTGCTCTCGTAAAGTTACAATCTCTTCCCGATACATATCTCTTTGGTCCCTAAGACTCGTTAACTCATCTATGATGTCAAACTGATGGGAAACTTTCTGGAAAAAATCGTTTATTTTCAATCGATAGCTGGACTGAAGGTGCTCGCTAACTGATAAAGCTAGATCAAAAACTCCAATACTTGAAGCTAACAGCAGTCCGATAGAAATCGCTAGCAAAATCAATAGCTGTGGGAAATTCACTCTTTTATATTGATCGGGCATGTGACGTAACTTAAATGTTATCTTCTCCAGTTATTTGAATTTTTTCAAGTAAATCTATCTCCGAAAGTAATATATTTGTCCCCCTGGCAACAGCACTCATAGGATCTTCTCCAATTATGACTGGAGTTTTTAATTTATCTTCAAAATATTTATCAATACCTTCTAACATTGCCCCGCCTCCAACCAATATTATCCCTCTTTCTAATAAGTCAGATAAAATTTCAGGAGGGCTTTGTTCCAGTGCCTCTCGAGTTGCTTCTGCTATTTTATCTAGAACTTTAACAATAGCTTCCCTTATTTCTATGCTTGAAATGGTAATAACCTTAGGAAGCCCTGAAATCAAGTCCCGTCCTTTCATCTGCGCCTCCAGCTCCTTTTTCATAGGAGAAGCTGAACCTATGGCTATTTTTATATCCTCCGCCATTTTATCCCCTACAACAATATTGTATTTATGCCGTGCGTAATTTACGATTTCCTGATCGATTTCATCTCCTGCTATTCTTACAGTATTATCTACAACAATTCCTCCAAGAGAAATAATTGCTATATCCGTTGTACCTCCACCAATATCAATGATCATGGAACCTGCTGCATCTTCTATCGGGATCCTAGATCCGATAGCAGCAGCCATAGGTTCTTCGATAATATATGCCTTCCTTGCGCCTGCTGAAAGTGCTGCATCCATAACTGCTCTCCCTTCTACCTCGGTAATTTTGGAAGGGACGCCTATCACCACACGAGGTCTATGAACCGAGATCACTTTTGGGAAATCTTTATACACCTTTTTAATAAAATACCTTATCATTGCTTCCGTACTATCGAAATCTGAAATCACTCCATCCCTTAGAGGTCTGACTGCAACAATATTAGCAGGAGTTCTACCAATCATACGTCTGGCCTCAGAGCCCACTGCCATAACTTGTTTTGTGTTTTTGTTCACAGCAACCACAGAGGGCTCGGAGATTACTATCCCGTGATCTTGAATGGCAACCATTGTGTTAGCTGTACCTAAATCTATACCAATATCATGAGTTAGAAGGTTCCAGAGATTATCTGTAACGCTGACCATAACTGTGAAGCTAAAGCTTAAAAATTTTAATTAGGGAACAAATCTAGGCTAATTGTATCACTAATTATTTATAACATGGAAGTTAGCGAGAGTATATATTTCATTCAATCTCCCATCCTGCTGTCTAGCTTTTTTATACGCTTTCATTGAAACTCGGATGGTTTGTGAACGCCCTTGGTTATCTACCACCTTAACTTTTCGTAAATTTACCTCTTGTTTTTTACTTTTCGCTGTTGCCTTTTTTGACCACGCGCCAGATACACCTCCAGCACTACCTCTGCGGTGCCTTCTTGTCTTTCCAAAATTTGCACTTTTGTTTGTAATATCACACTTTCTCATTTCAATAAGGATAATACTATATTTTTAAATAACAATCAATAATTTAAACCCTATACGCCCTAAAAAGCTGAAGATGGGAGTC
>CAYMJM010000005.1:0-4825 GCA_964391325.1 uncultured Candidatus Saccharibacteria bacterium
AGATCTTACTCTCAGTGACCCAGACAGCAGCAGCAATAACATTCGTACATTCACCGGCTTTGTATGGTCCGAAGATCTAGGATGGGTGAATTTTGCAGATGAGGATCATGGAGGTCCTGTTGTTGTGGATTATGATACAGGGGAACTGTCAGGCAGGGCGTATGTGCTGAATACGGAAGGATTTATAGACTTCTCAGGAGATGATTTCTACGCAAACACAGCAATAGATACAGCTACAGGTAAATTTACAGGCTATGCGTGGTCTGATGACCTAGGATGGATAGATTTTAATGATGCGCAGGTGAGTGTATTAGATACCACTCCTCCGGAAAATCCCAGTGAAGTTAGCGCCTATAAAAGTGATGAGCTTGCTCTGGAGCTTGTCTCTGCTGAAGGCGAAAATGAAGATCTCTGGTATAACTATCAGACACCATACTTTAGCTGGGACGAACCATTGGATCCTCCAGGATCCATAGGCTATGCCAAAGGTGTGGCTGGCTATTATGTCTATTTTGGCACAGATTCGACTGCAACGCCTTCCATTGCGGGAGAAGCTGTATATGAGTCAAACTACACTGCAAGTGGGTTAGTTTCTGGGCAGACTTATTATTTACGCATTCAGGCTTTTGATGAAGATGAGAATATTTATACCGGTTCTCCTGGTGATTATACTTATTTTGTCTATAGATACGATGGCGATGAGCCGGTCAATCCTACATATATTTCCTTGCCTGCCAGCTTTGTCTCTACCCGTGAGGTAACATTTACCTGGCCTACAAGTGGTCCAGATATGCCAGATGACGCGTTATCAGGATTTTATGGTATGCAATACAGAATAGGTGAAGGTAATCCGTGGTACGGGAGCTTGCATTTACCCTCGACGGAGGGAGAAATAAATATGAATGATATTCTGGCTAACACTGGTAGTTATACATTACATCCGGAGTACGATCAGCAACTGCTTGTTCAGGGATCCAATATCATATATATACGTACCATAGACAGAGCAGGGAATGTTACGAGTACATATACAACAGGTGTATTGAAACTCAACACAGACGCACCAAGCAGTCCGCGTTCTTTAGCTGTAACTCCTTCGACAAATACTACCAACCTATATGGTTTTAGCTGGCAGCCGCCAAGCAGCTTTATAGGTAGTGCTTCTTTAATTCAATACTGTTATACAGTAAATGTGCTGCCAAGCGAGACACACTGTAACTATACTGGTCCAGGGCAGCTGAGTTTGAGTGCTGGAGCTTATGCTACTCAGCCTGGTCTTAATGCTCTGTACTTGGTGGCGAAAGATGAAGCGTCTAATATAAACTACGAAACTTATACGAGTATAAACTTCTCTTATACAGGTTCAGCTCCTGGGATTCCAATAGACCTTGATATAGCAGATATATCAATAAAAGCAAGTTCCAACTGGAGACTTGCAATATCCTGGGATGAGCCGCTGGATCTTGGAGCAGGCGTAGAGAATTATAAGATATATAGATCTACCAAGGTGGGAGCTTCCTGCAGTACAAACATGAATGATTTTGAACTGATTGGCACAACATCGGGATCTGCATATATAGATACAGGACTTGAGCAGAAAGTATATTACTACTGTCTTCAAGCCTGTGACAGTGCAAATAGTTGCGGCGCGGTATCATCAACTCAAAGCAGATATCCGGATGGTAAATATACAGAGCCTCCAATTCTTGTTTCCGCTCCGAAGATAGAGCTGATTACCACATCAAGAGCTGTAATAAGTTGGTATACTGATCGACTTTCAGATACCAAAGTGCAATATGGTTTGAAATCCGGAGAGTACTTTAAAACTGAAGCATATCAATCTGAGCCAGTAACAGCACACTCTCTTACTTTAGAGGGCTTGAACCCAGACACAACATATTATTATAAAGCGAAATGGACTGATGAAGACGGTAATACCGGCATATCTGAAGAGAAAATTTTTAAAACTGACCCTGCTCCTGTTGTCAAAGATATTTCGGTCCAGTACATAGATACCTCTTCTGCCATAATTCGATTTAAAATAAAAGATGCCCAACAGGCAAAAATATACTATGGTAAGTCTGAGAGTTTCGGAGGTGTCGAAAAAATTTCTACGTCGTACTCCGAAAGTGTTTACTCGGTTCCTATTAGAAATCTAGATGATGGCTCTCAGTATTTTTATAAGATTAATCCTGTTGATATAGAAGGACAGGAATATAACGGTACAATTCTTTCTTTTGAAACTCTACCTTTGCCGGAAATCTCAAATATTACTATTGAGGAGATGAAAGGTGTAGCCAATCCTACGCTTACTATAAATTGGATCACAAATACTCCGGTAACTAGTGTAGTGACGTTTTATCCCACAGCAGATGAATCAAAATCACGCGATGCGGTAGAGCTTGAGATGCTGCAAGGTGAACATGAGATGATTATTCAGGGCCTTGAGCCAGACACAGAATACATTTTAGTGATACAGGGAACAGATAGATTTAATAACAGAGCAGTTTCTGATCCCCAAAGGTTTACTACAGCGACTGACAATCGTCCACCAGAGATCAGCAAGATTATGATTGAAGAAAATGTCGAAAATTTTGAGGAGCTGAACAAAGAGCCAGCTGGACAATTGATTATATCCTGGGAAACTGATGAGCTGGCAAGATCACAAGTCGAGTACAGTGAAGGTAATTCTGGAAGTTACCAATACAGCAGCCCTATGAACGATATACTTTCATTCAAGCATGTTGTAGTTATAAATGACCTGAAACCTGCTACTGCTTACCATCTGAGAGTGAAGTCAGTGGACGGAGCAGAAAATGTTGCCGTGAGCGATGATCAGTTGGCAGTTACTCCAAAGGCAAGCGGTAGTGTAATTGACATATTGATAAAAACTTTAACTGATGTATTTACTTTTCTGTAGTTAAATGATAATTCGAAGCGATCAAAATAATAGGGATTTTTTAGGGGCTGAGCATTTATCCAAGTCGTTTTATACCAAGCTGCAGACTATACAAGTACTTAAAGATATTAACTTTGAAATAAAGAAAGGCGAATTTGTTATAGTGTTTGGCCCGTCAGGCTGTGGCAAATCGACTTTGCTTAATTCGTTGCTTGGGTTGGAAGCACCTACTACAGGTAAAGTTATTATCAAGGGGAGAAGTATTTATCAACTTGCTCCAGACGAAAGAGCTGAGTTTCGCAAACGTAACATGGGGATGGTCTACCAGCAGCCAAACTGGGTGAAGTCCCTGAATGTACTTGAAAATGTCTCTTTGCCATTGGTACTTATGGGGGTTGCCAAACAAAAGGCAATGAGGGTGGGGTGGAGAATGCTTGCTCAAATTGGCTTATCTGATAAAGCCTCTTATTTCGCTTCAGAACTATCTGCAGGACAGCAGCAGAAGGTTGGATTTGCGCGCGCAATGATCTCAGATCCGGAAATTGTGATAGCAGATGAGCCAACAGGAAATCTTGACTACAAAGCGGGGCATGGGGTGATGGACCTTCTATCGGATTCCCATAAGCAGGGCAAGACTATCATTATGGTTACTCACGACATGCAGTATCTACAATATGCACAGCGTATACTTCGTATGTTCGATGGGAAAATCATTGATGACATTAAGATAGAAGAGGGGATGGACAAAGAAGCTATAAAGGAACTAGTAACTGCAGAGCATGAAATACCGCTAGATAATCAAAATCAAGTACCTAGCCTTAATAACGAAAAGAGTGGAGATAAATATATAGACGAGGAACTATCAACAGGTGGACTGCTTGCGAATATCCGCAGGGTAAGCATCAGATCATTAAAGGTTATAGGTAGTTTATTTGCGTATTCTTTCTATCAGGTTGCTACAAATATGGGCTACCATATAAATAAAAGTACCAGTTTGAAACTAAACTCTAAAATCACTAGAAAAATAAGTGGAGATACTGTTACCCATAATGGAAGGAGTACTTTGCGGGAGGTAGACCTTATTGATCTTGCTGTTCGCAATCTAAAGTTAAGAGAGATAAGAACTCTAGTCACTATAGGAGGTATATCTTTGGGGATAGGATTTATTGTATTTTTACTTTCAGTTGGATATGGCTTTGAGAATCTGGTTGTCATGCAGGTAGCAGGGCTTGACGAGAGGCGGCAGCTTGATGTACTTCCAGCAGAGAGTGTGGGGTTGTTTATAGATGATGAGAAGCTTGCTGACTTTGAGAAGCTTGAGCATGTGGAGGCAGTATATCCAGTGATAAACGCTGTAGCGAATGTTGAATTTGGAGGGTCTAATTTCGAAACTGTAACTGTAGGCACAAAGCCTGAGTACTTATCAGTTCTTGATAACCAGGTTGTAGCCGGAAGAACAATAAAAAGTAACGATATCAAACAAGAAGTTGAAAATGATAGTGCTGAATCGGAAGTGGTAGAAGAACTCCCTCTAACCGGCACTAGGGAAGCTGTTGTCAGTACTGCTTTGTTGAAGTTTTTGGGTATAGGGAGTGACGGTATTTTATCCAAAAATATGAACCTCTCATTAACAATGTCATCCAAGCTTGTTGATGATCTGCAAAAGATCGAAACTGAGGCAATAAGCTATTCGGTAGTTGGTGTTATTGATGATGATGAGAATATGTTAATTTACATAAATCTTGATGATCTACAGGCGCTTGGAATCCGTAAGTACTCACAAACACATTTATCTGTGACTTCTATAGATGAAGTAACATGGGTTCGTTCCCAGATAAGCAGTATGGGCTTTAAGACTTTCTCATTGTTAGATATCACCTCTAGAATACAGACTTTATTTGCTTCTCTCAGACAGATTCTTTTGGT